>NZ_CP150637.1:771666-1145833 GCF_038500265.1 Ignatzschineria larvae DSM 13226
TCTGTTTGCAAAATCGAGAATCAATTTTAGAAGTCTTAGTGGCATATCAGAAAAAAATCGATATGTTACGTCATGCACTTGAAGATGAAGATCGTGAAGTGTTACGAACCATCTTTGCTAGAGCAAAACACGCTCGGGATAATTTCTACAAAGAGCCGCAGTAGATAATTATTGATGCTATTGATATTGAATCAAAGCTGATTTGTGGCGGGAGGGAATGTTTGCAGTTCCAGACAAATCCCGCGCCCGCAGATAGGAGGCATTAAGATTCCTGTTCTTCATCAGGTTTACCATATTGCTGCAAGAAGCGTTGATAACTATATTCCCCATAAGGGATTAACGTATAGCGCTCAATTTTTGATTTGCTCTTCTCAATCTCATCCGCTTCAATCTCTTCTCGAAGAGCCGCTTTAATCTCTTCCGCCTCTTCATTTTTCATCACTTCTTTCACAGCTTCCTCATCAATACGAGGATCTAAAGTTGCCGCAGCAATAGGGGAGATATTCCCGTCCGCCATAATAACGTGGGGAAGGGATTCTTCCACCGGCGTGTGTAGTTTGCGACTTGCACGAAGTAGATTAAGCCAAATAGTGGCCCCTGCAACACCAAGTGTGAAAATGTAGAGTCCTTTTGCCCCAAAGTATTCCATCAGATAACCAGAGATGAGCGGCCCTGTTGCTGCACCAATACCAAAGAGCATCAGTAAAATGGCACTAAGAGAAACCCGCTTATCTTCATCGATATTATCGTTAGCAATCGCTACGGCAAGCGGATAGAAGGTAAATTGCAGCGCAATAGCTAAGAAACTAGCAATAATAATGTAAAGATTACTGATTGCCGGTAGATTAATAAAGATCGCTAATAGGGATAAAATAAGCGCGACAATCGTGACTAATAAGAGACGATTCATACGGTCAGAGAGTAATCCAAGCGGCCATTGAATGACAAGCGAAGCACCGACGGCGATAGTCATATAGATTCCGGCATCTTGCGTATCTAAGCCTAATCGTGTGGCGAAAATAGGGCCAAGACCATAAAATGAACCGACCATCATTCCACCAAATAAGGCAATTAAGAGAATTTGCGGTAGCGTTTTGAGGAAGTAGAGAAGATTTAAAGGAGCCGCTTTCAGTGGTATGGGGTGAATCGCCCGTGTAACAGAGAGAGGCACAAGGCAGAGCGAGAAGAACATCGAGACGATCATCATCATTCTGACATCGATTGGATCGATGAGTGAGATTGCCAATTGCCCTAATAAGATTCCAAGCGAACTTGCCGCCATATAGATCCCAAAGACAATCCCGCGCTGCTTAGGTTCCGCCTGATCATTAAGCCAACTTTCGATGACCATATATTGGCACATCATCATTAGCCCCATCAAAAAGCGAGCAGCTAACCAAAATTCCGTATAGTCAATTAATGCCATCAGGATGACGGTCGCTGCGGTAATGCCGGCACAAGCAGCATAACTACGAATATGACCGACTCTAGCAATGAGACGATGTCCAAATTTTGCACCAATGACTAAGCCTGCATAATAGGCAGAGGTTAGACTACTGATAATGACATCGCCGACACCTTTACTTTCAAGATCGAGTGCTAGATAGGTCGTTAAAAGTCCATTCGCAAAGAGCATAAAAAGCGTTGCGAGATAGAGCGAAGAGAAAGTGGTAATTGTTCGTAGCATAAGAGAGTTATGTTAAGTCCGGGCGTGCTAAACGCAATAAAAGTTATAGACCTATTCTAGTAGATCTATTTTGTAACGCTATGATATCGCAAAGTTTCGTAAAGATAAAAAATAAAGCCAAGTTATTTTACAAATTCCTTAAAAGTGTCTCTTAATTGAAAATAGTTATCATTGGCATTGACTTTGTCTTTATTAATAGGAATAATTCCTATTAGATAGAAGTTAACACTTAGCGTCGGAAGAGTTAATCTCATTAATACTATTGCTTAAAGTTCATGGTAATGTGATGGATTTGCTTTTAATGACAATGATTAGGGAGAAGAATCAGAGGAACTTTTGCCTAATATGATGTTGAAATTTTTGTAAGTGATAAAGGATAATCAACTCCTTTGTCTCAAATAAATTGGGCGCTCTAGTGGCTAGAATAAGACACAGTGAATATGTTTCATAAATTGAATATAGGCTATAGACATTGTTCTTTTAGTCAATTGTATAGTGTCAAAAAATATTAAATCATTCATTAATTTTACAAGCAGTCAGACAGTTAAATATCAATAGGATAGTATGAAACGAGGCAATGGATTTACCATTATAGTGGCAGTACTCTGTGTGAGTTTAGTGCACGCAGGGGCTTATGTCGGCTTAACAGCGGTGGGACAAACGCCTGTTTCATTGATGCAAGAGGGTGATGCTTCGATGTTAACGATGCACCAATTTCAATTAAATGGTGTTGCTGAGGCGGTAGAGGGGAATGCCGAAGATTCAGCGGAAGTAGGGGGAGAGGTGCCGGAAACAGCTGAGCCAGAAGAGACGATTGAACCGATCGAAGAACCTGTAATCGAAGAACCGGTCATCGAAGAGCCCGTAGTGGAGGAAACAGTAGTAGAGGAAACAGTAGTAGAGGAAACAGTAGTAGAGGAATCGATTGTTGAGCCAGAGCCTCTGAAAGAACCAGAACCGATTATTGAACCTGAACCTGTTGTCGACGCGCCTGCTGAAAAAGTGGTTGCAACGGAAGCACCATCGGAGCAGAAAGTTGTTCAACCTAAAGCCCTAGTCGAAAAACCAAAGCCTCAGCCGAAACCTAAGCCTAAGGCAGAATCAAAACCGAAGCCAAAGCCTAAAGCTGGCGCAGAGAGTAACCGGGCAGTACAACAAGCCAAAGCGGTGTATAGCGAAACGGATGTAAGCGTATTAAGTAAGCCTATGCCGGGATATCCTCGGTCAGCCTTACAACGCAGAATGCAGGGAACGGTACAAGTATTGATTCAAGTGAGTGCGCAAGGTGTACCACAATCTGTGAAAATTGCTCGTTCATCGGGTCATCAATTACTTGATAATGCTGCAGAAAAAGCGGCAATGAAGGTTCGATTAAAACCTGTTAAAATCAATGGGGTTGCGACACCGATTAATGTCACTATCAGCTATCAATTTAAGTTGTAATGGCATCTATCATTATCTATTACATAATGGGCTATACATAGGTAGTGCCTATTACAACAGCAGAATATTGTAAGTGCCAATAGGGTCAGAAAGTTTGTTGAATATTTTAAAAACGCTTGAGTAATATAAGCGTTATCAAGGTCAAATAGAATCATCTAAACAAGAGAAAGGAATAAAATGGAACCTGTTGCAGAAAATTTAGGATTTGTCAGCTTTATTAGCCAAGGTGATATGGTCACAAAAACCTTATTTGTGATTCTGATTATGATGTCGATTTTGTCTTGGCTTGTGATCTTCTTGAAATTCTTTCAAGGTATTGTTGATCGTATTCAAGGAAAACGCTTTTTAGAAGCTTTTTGGCAGGCAAAAACTTTACCAGAAGCAGCGAAATTAGTGGCTCAAAAGCCAACAACTCCACCAGAGTTATTAGCTAAAGAGGGATTTGTCGCATTACAAAAATATCAGTCAGGTTTGACTAATATTCAGAGTAATGGCACGAGAGCGGAGTATCTCACGTCTGTCTTGCGCGTGACGCTCGATAAGATTCAATTAACCATTGAAAATGGGGTAGCAATTCTAGCAACTGTGGCAGCCACAGCGCCTTTTGTTGGCTTATTTGGTACCGTATGGGGTATTTACCATGCACTCATTGAGATTGGTTCAACGGGTGCGGGCACGATTGATAAAGTCGCAGGCCCTGTGGGGGAAGCTTTAATTATGACCGGTTTAGGTTTAGCCGTTGCGATTCCTGCTGTTATGGCTCATAGCTGGTTAGTGCGTCGTAATCGTTTACAGATGGGACGTTTAGATTCCTTTGCTTTTGAACTTTTAGCAGTATTAGATGGTGCGCCACAAAAAGCAGAAGCACAAGCAACATCGCCCAAAACAGCGCCGGCACAGCAATAGGAGGCAATATGTCATTTGGTCGTTTACGGGAAGGTGGAGAGCAATCTCGGGCTGAGATTAATATGGTGCCACTCATTGATATTATGTTGGTACTTTTAGTAATCTTTATCCTGACAGCGCCTTTAGTCACACAGTCTGTCAAATTGAAATTACCCGAAGCGGTGGATCTTAAAGAGACTGTAGCGGCACAAGAAGTAGATAAGCCTGTATTAATTGCGATTAATGCTGATTCAGAACTCTTTGTGAATGATGAATTAGTTTCCCAAGAGGAAGCACTTGATAAGCTTGCCCTCATTAAATTAGAAGCCGGTGAGAAATTACCGATGGTACAACTGCATATCGATGCCTCTGTGCCTTATGAAGAGGTGAATAAAATTGTGACCATTCTCAGTAAAGTAGGCTTGGCAAATATCGGTTTTGTGAGCTTACCGGAAGAGCAGTAAGCATCGACTGCCTACATAATATCGTTTTATTCATTAGACAATAGAAGTGTAGCCTGTATTTGAGTACTTGGAGATGGTGATAAGCAATTTATAAATCTCCATTATTCATCTCCATAATATTATCAATGTTTTGTAGAAGATTATTATCCTGAATAGCAACGAGTTTTAGAATATTAAAGAGACTCTCCACTATTTGAGTTGTATATTCTAAGTCATTAAGAAGAGAGCTGGTGTTAAACCCATCAAGGATATTCTCTTTAAGTGCTTGATAAACTTTGTTGCGAAATTGACTCTCAAAATTACGAGAATCTTCGATTAGAGGGGTTAATGAGAGATGATCAAACTCTGATTTGAGATCACTATTCTCTTTCAATTGTATGATTTCTGCTTGAATTTGGTAGGCTATTTGTAGGTTTTTGACGATATAGTTACGTAACTCAATATAGAGAGGTTGTGCAGGGTTTCCCTCTCTTGTGAGATAGTAACGCAGGTTTTTTTGTAAATGATGACTATTTTTCACGGCTGAAACTAATTTAAAAGCAATAACCTGAGACGTCATAATGACTGTTTGATAAGCTTTATCGGCTTCATTGTAATCAATTTTACTAATGAATGTGAGGAGCTCACTATATCGACTTTTAATCTGTTGCCGATAAAGTTCATCGGCATCAAAAGGATTGAGGTCTTGATATTCGATGATTGTGCTCTCTTCTGTATTCTCAACCGTCAAAATCGTTGTTTTCAGTAACAAAATATGACAGATCACCTCTAATGTGACTCGGGAGAGAAGCTGTAGATCTTGTAGTACTGCCTGTGTTGCTGTTTGCGTTGAGGAGAGAGCGCTTTCAATAAGGAATGGTGATGGAGCACTCTCTTCAATATTGGTTGTTTGAGGGTGAGTCGTTTGTGTTTCAATCAGTTGCTCGGGTGTGGGAATATTGGGAATGACTTTCTCTAAAAAAGTGGCCAGAGATCCCTTTAAAGGCCAGAAAATTAGCAGCCCAATGACATTGAAGAGTGTATAGAAGAGGGCGATTTGAATGAGTGCATTAAATCCTAAGTGCGTACTAATCAGGTTAATCAATAGTAATAGCGGTTTGAGTAATAGTAGAACGATGATTCCCGTTCCGGCGTTATAGATCACGTGCGAAGCCGCGACTCTCATGCCGGCACGATTCCCCCCTAAAAATCCAAGTATTCCTGTGGCCATTGCACTACCGACAATCGCACCGATCGTGAGGGCAAACCCTTGTGTTGTATCGATCTGTTCAAGGGAGAGCATCGTGAGAATTAACATTAATGTTGCGTGGCTTGATTGCAGAATAATGGTTAATACTAATCCTACGAGCACAAGCAGTAATATTCCAATCCAACCAGAAAGTGTATAGGAGAGAATATCAAAATCTTCGGTAAAGGCAGAGAATCCCCCTTTAATAAGATCAATCGCAAGGAGAATAAAGGCAACGCCAATGAGTACTCTGCCAACAGATTTTGCACGTTTTCCGGCGAAAGAGGCGAGAATACCAATGACGATAAGTGGGTAGGCAAAAGGACTTAAACTCACATTTTGACCGGCTAAAGCGAGAAGCCATATCCCCCCACTTGAGCCAACATTAGCACCAATAATGATCCCAATTCCTGCTGCGAGAGTGATGAGGTTTGTGCTGATAAAAGCAATAATAAGGAGAGAAACAACGGTCGTTGATTGTAAAATGAGTGTTGAGGAGATCCCAAATAGTAAGCTTTTGAGTGGTGTTTCTGTGCTTTTGGCTAATATTCGTTCTAATTTACCGCCAGCTAATTGTTGTAGACCATCTTGCATACATTGCATACCAAAGAGAAAGAAGGCAAGACCGGCACAGAGCT
Organism: Ignatzschineria larvae DSM 13226; assembly: GCF_038500265.1. Classification (NCBI taxonomy): domain Bacteria; kingdom Pseudomonadati; phylum Pseudomonadota; class Gammaproteobacteria; order Cardiobacteriales; family Ignatzschineriaceae; genus Ignatzschineria; species Ignatzschineria larvae. Next base: position 778,012 of record NZ_CP150637.1, read on the forward strand.
CTAACCAGCTACTGCTACGGTAGAAGGTATAGAGTAAGATCAGTAAAATAAGTAAAATGATTCCATTTCGGAAAAATTGTTTAGTCACAGGTATCACCGAATGTGTCATCAGCTTGAGCTATTGATTAATCTATATATTGTAGTAATTGCTAGGATTAAATGTATAAAGAGCTGAGTCATTAATGTTAAAATTTAGAGTTCTAAAAATTTATTATTGTATTTGAGATTATTTTTTTTGAAGCCTTGAGTTGAGGTTTTGAAGCGATTCATTGATCTATTGAATGTCTAGGTACCAAGTTTATGGCTTTTATAATTCGTGAGGTGAGTTTATGAAAATATCAGATCAGTGGATAAGGTCAATAGATAAATGCACTAAACCACTAAATCACTAAATTAATGATTCGTTATTATAAGTGATATATCATAAACTATTTTTATAAATAAAATGTTTATAAATAAAAGGTTAGGTAAGCATTGCGGAAATAGGTTCGTATTGAAATATTGTTGAGCTCATATAAAGTCTCGTCAATCGTTGTTATAAGCGAATAGTCATAAGGAATCAATAGAATGCAGAAATTTGAAAATCCATTAGATCGGGAGATTGTAGCTCGATTTGGAGAGTCTCTTCTCTTTGAGAAGGGCGCGAGTGATTTGACGGATCTCTCTTATATGCAAGATCTGCAAAAATTAGCAAAGTTTTTGATGCTAGAAGAGACCTTGTTACAAGATGCAACGAGTGAACAGTTATCGCAATTTTTTGCACACTCTTTAGAGAATGAAGCGAATCCGCGGAGTCTGGCGCGTTACTTATCTTGCTATAAACACTTCTATAATTTTTTGATTATTGAAAAAATACGCGAAGAGAATCCTACCGAAGGGATTAGCTTGCCTAAATTCCATAAACCATTACCGGTGGCACTCTCTTCTGAGGATGTAGAAGCCTTATTAAGTGCGCCGGATAGATCAACTCCTCTAGGATTACGAGATTATGCGATGCTCGAATTACTCTATTCTTGTGGATTTCGAGTGTCAGAATTAATCTCTCTTGCCTATAGTCAGATTAATTTTGAAGTGGGTTATGTGCGCGTAATCGGAAAAGGCGATAAAGAGCGGTTAGTGCCTATCGGTGAGATGGCTTTAGAGGCTGTCAGTGATTATATTCGGGAAGCAAGGCCGCTATTATTGAAGGGGCGAACAAGTGATACCTTGTTTGTCAGTAATCGGGGCTCGGCAATGTCCCGGCAAGCTTTCTGGTATATCATCAAAAAATATGCTGAACAGATCGGCATTCAAGGCGAAATTTCACCGCATACTCTGCGCCATGCGTTTGCGACACATCTCGTCAATAATGGAGCTGATCTTCGCGTAGTACAGTTACTATTAGGGCATAGTAGCTTATCTACAACACAAATTTATACACATGTGGCTAAAGAGCGTTTGAAAAAACTACATGCACTTAATCATCCAAGAGGGTAATAATGTGTGGCTCATCAATGAATATAAAGTAGGCTAACTGAGGGAGAGTGCGAGTAATCTTAGTCAAATAACCAGAAGAGTAACATTCTATTTACTTTGTAAGTGATTAGTGAATAGGGTACACTCAAAGCAATTAAATTGATGTGTTATGTTGAGATAACAGATAAAATATTCAGCGATAGAGATTCAGACACATTGATAGAGATTTAATATTGAATAAAGGGTAGTTATGAAAAAATTATTATGGGTTGCAATGACCGCTGCAGGATTGGGTTCAACGGCTATGGCGGATGTGAATTTGAAGCATTTTAATGATCTCATTCAAGGCGTCACGATTGAGAAAACACAACCTTCTGAAATCGAAGGTCTGTATGAAGTCTTTGTCAAAGAGACACCTTACCCAATCTTTATCTCTAAAGATGGTCGTTATATGTTAGAGGGAAATGCTGTTGATTTAGTGCGAGGTATTAATCTCAGTGAAAGCTATATTAATTCTCATATCAAAGAGAAGATCAATCAAGTGAATGAGAAAGATATGGTGATTTATAAAGCACCTAAAGAAGAACAGGTTATTACCGTATTTACCACGACTGATTGCCCATTTTGCCGGATGTTGCATTCTCAATTAGACGATTATTTAGCCGAAGGGATTACAGTTCGTTACTTGGCATTCCCTTATCGGGGCTTGAATTCTCAAGGTTATCAAGACATGGTATCGGTCTGGTGCTCTGATAACCGTAACGAGGCATTGAACCAAGCAGTGGCATTTGCAGAAGCTAAAAAAGGAGAACAAATTCCGGTGAAATCCTGTAATAATCCTATCTCTGATCAATATCAATTGGCACTTGAGCTAGGTGTACAAGGAACGCCGGCAATTATTCTTGAAGATGGCTCTATGATTCCTGGATATGTTCCTGCTAAAGAGCTTAAAAAACGCATTGAGATGAAAGGTCTTTAATAGGTCAAGTCAGCTTAAAGTCGAAAATCTATTCTTATCAGTATTGGAAGTGGTTAATAACGATAGATGTTGTTAAAGCAAAATAGAGGATAAGGGTACTACAATAAAAGAGCACTACAATAAAAGAGCACTACAATAAAAGAGTACTACAATAAGCAAAGGCCACCGATTGGTGGCCTTTTGAAATAGATTTTTGAGATTCCTTAGGTCCTTTAAATAGATCTTTTAAATTTTGATCTATTTAACTATTTAAAGTTGAAGATGATTTTAGGATCTTCGTGATTACGTTTAAACAGGATAATGGTTGCGCCAATTTTTTGAATCAATGAAGCATTAAGTGCCGTAACGATCTCATCTGTGATAGACTCTCTCTCATCGCGATCACGTCCGGCGAGCTTAATTTTGATAAGTTCATGGTGGGCAATTGCATTTTTCGCTTCTTTGATGAAGTTTTCTGTAACGCCTTTGTCCCCTAAAATTAACACAGGATCTAAATGATGTGCTTTAGCTTTAAGGAATTTAATATGTTCAGTTGTGAGTTTAATTTGTGTCATGAATAGTGAAAATAGTTCTCAGAATAAAAAGGTAAGCCTATCACACAATATGCAGTTACGTCATCTTTTTAAAAGTTTGAAGGCACTTGCATTTGGTATGATTGTGGCGGGAATTATCTTAGTAATTATCGTAGGGTACATGGATTTAACCCCCGGTATTGAATTTGCTATTCTACTCTTTTTTGGATTTGCTGGCGGTTTATATTTAGTGGCAAGAGGGAAATCGATTCTTCTACAGCATCAATTAGCAGAAGAGCGACATCAGAAAAGAGTCAATGAGGAGAAGCATAGTCAGGCAGCAGATGAGACCGAATCTGTTGATCAAACTGAGTAGAGAAAAGCACAGGTTTAAAATAATGATTGAAAATAACGGTTGAAAATAAAGAGCTTGAAGAGAAAGAGTTTGATCTAATAAAGTCTGAGCTTACAGGTATCGATCGATAAAGCTGAATAAAATAGGTTGCTAGTTAAATTAAAATTAAGTGATTTTAATGAATCATTTGAATAAATCATTTGAGTAGCAATGGTGAGAATAGTAGATAGAACATAAAGATAAAAATTATGGCAAAAAAGAGAAGTGCAAGTAGTACAAGATGGCTAAAAGAACATATGGATGATGAGTTTGTCATTCGCTCTAAGAAAGAGGGGTGGCGTTCACGAGCAATCTATAAATTACAAGAAATTGATGAGAAAGATCGTTTATTCAAACCTGGCATGACGGTTGTCGATTTAGGGGCCGCACCAGGCAGCTGGTCACAATATGCGATGCATAAAGTCGGGCATAATGGCAAGGTGGTGGGTCTTGATCTATTGCCCATCGATCCGTTAGCAGGTGTTGACTTCATTCAAGGGGATTTCCGGGAAGATGAAGTGCTTGAGGAGCTCCTCACTATTTTAGATGGGCGAAAAGTGGATGTCGTGCTTTCCGATATGGCACCGAATATGAGTGGTATTAAAGGGGTTGATCAGCCTAAAACGATGTACCTTCTAGAATTAGCATTAGATTTTATTCAAGGGAATTTGAAACCGGGAGGAGACTATCTGCTGAAAGTGTTCCAAGGGGAAGGATTTCAAGAATATTATAAAGCTTTACAGCACAACTTCACAAAAGTGGTCACTCGTAAACCTAAAGCTTCTCGGGCGCGTAGCGCGGAAATTTATCTCTTAGCAAAAGGATTTAAGGGTTAAGTAAAAGTTGCTTTTCGAGATTAAGTCTTATAATAAGATTTCAGCGATCTAAAATAATGGTAAAATAGAGTGCTGATGTTAGCGGAAATAGTTTATGTCTTTCTATAATTTTAACTTGAAACTATAGAAAAGATCCCTACATTATGATGAATGCTCCCTAAAGCAGGGTAGACTTCTTGTAATTAAGGCATAATAGAGAATGAAAGATGATGATAGGGACAATATTTGCTAATATGTTTTGCTAGAGTTTGCAATTGCAAAAATATAAATATTTTTATTAGTAAGATACATGTTTTAACGATCAGGATATCTTAACTTACTTACATCTAATTAGCACAAAGTTAGTCGAGTAATTGATGCAACAACGATGCTAATTTATTTTAACTATAAATAGGGGTTAATCTTTTGAAGTATAAAGGAAGAGATATAGCTTTATGGCTCGGCATAGGTATTTTAGTATTTATGCTATTTCAGGGCTTTGGCGGTAGTGGAGGGAGAGAAATTCCCTATTCGGAATTTTTAAAGCAAGTAGATAGCGGGCAAGTGCGTGAAGTACAGATGAGTGGCCCTAATAGTGCAAATATTGAAGGTGTTACCTCTGATGGTGTGCGTTTTTCTACTTATAATCCTGAAACAAATAATGGCCCACTCGTCAAAAGTTTAATGGATCAGAATGTGCGTTTTACAGGTAAGTCTTTGCGTACACAAGGACTTTTCCTGTCGGTATTCTTGAATCTATTACCAATTTTATTGCTTTTAGGTTTCTTCCTCTTTATGATGCGTCAATCTGGTGGCGGTGGTAAAGGTGGACCGATGAGTTTTGGGAAATCAAAAGCGAAGATGCTAACCCAAGATCAGATCAAAACGACCTTTGCAGATGTTGCTGGTGCAGAAGAAGCGAAGCAAGAGGTAGGCGAGATCGTAGATTTCTTACGTAATCCAGGTCGCTTCCAAAAATTAGGCGGTAAAATCCCTCGTGGTATTCTAATGGTAGGATCACCAGGAACGGGTAAAACATTATTAGCAAAGGCAATTGCCGGTGAGGCGAAAGTCCCATTCTTTACAATCTCCGGTTCTGATTTTATGGAGATGTTTGTTGGGGTGGGTGCTTCTCGTGTACGGGATATGTTTGAGCAGGCGAAAAAGCACGCACCTTGTATCATCTTTATTGATGAGATTGATGCGGTTGGTCGTCATCGTGGTTCCGGTATGGGTGGTGGTCATGATGAGCGTGAACAGACATTGAATCAATTACTTGTGGAAATGGATGGCTTTAGTGATAACCAAGGAATCATTATTATTGCAGCGACAAACCGCCCTGATGTCCTAGATCCTGCATTACTGCGCCCAGGTCGTTTTGATCGTCAAGTAGTTGTGCCATTGCCTGATGTAAAAGGTCGTATTGAGATCCTTAAAGTGCATCTTCGTAAAGTGCCAACGAATGCGGATGTGGATATTGAACAAATTGCACGTGGAACGCCGGGCTTTTCAGGTGCTGATTTAGCAAATCTTGTGAATGAAGCAGCGCTATTTGCAGCACGTAAGAATCAAAATGAAGTTTTTCTTTATGATCTTGAAGAAGCAAAAGATAAAATCATGATGGGAGCCGCCCGTAACTCAATGCAGATGACCGATGATGATAAGAAATTAACGGCTTATCATGAGGCTGGACACGCTATTATTGGCTATCGCTTGAAGTCAGATCCTGTCTATAAGGTCACGATTATTCCGCGAGGTCGTGCGCTAGGAGTGACAATGACATTACCTGAGCGTGATCATGTGAGCGTACCGCGTAAATGGCTTGAGAATAAGATGGCAATGATCTTTGGTGGTCGTATCGCCGAAGAGCTAATTTTCGGTTATGATGCAGTCACAACTGGGGCTGCAAGCGATATTCAACATGCGACATCGATGGCAAAGAAAATGGTCACAGAATGGGGTTTATCTGAGACGATGGGTTTTAGAACCTATGCTGATAGTAATAACTCCTATTTAGGTAACCAAAGTGGCAATCCTGCCGGAATTTCTGATGAGACGGCACGTCAAATTGATCTTGAAATTCGCGCAATTATTGATCGTAACTATGAGCGTGCTGAAAAAGTGCTCAAAGACGACATCGATAAGTTGCATAAGATGGCAGAAGTTCTGCTAGATATTGAAACGATTGATGCGAATCAAGTCGAAGATATTATGGAAGGTCGTCCTATCCGGGGATTAGACCAAAAGCATGATGATCCTGCTTCGCTAGATATGAGCAATCCACCGAAAGTTGATATTGTTTCATAAGCTTAAAAAGCATGAGGAAAAGATTGAGAGAGATTCTTCATTTTCCAATCAATAATGAAAAGCCGCTTTCGTCAATGAAAGTGGCTTTTCACTTTTCAGTTAATAGGTTGTTTTGAGATATCTCATTGCGACCGGATTTTTTATTAGAGTTTATTATGAGTCAAACTATTCATCAGCAATCTATTACAGATCTACTACAAACGACCCGAACACAATCGCCTAATTCTACCGAGAGCGAGGGATTATTAACGGATACCGATGTTGATACTGTGTATCAAACTCACATTAAGGCTACTCGTTTAGCGAAACTCGAGAAACAGCTTCGTCATCAAGTCGGTAAAGCCGTCATGGATTATCAAATGATTGCCCCCGGTGATCGGATTATGGTCTGTCTTTCTGGTGGGAAAGATTCCTATACGATGTTGGAATTACTACTTCTACTACAGAAGCATGCGCCGATTGATTTTGAATTAATGGCAGTCAATTTAGATCAGAAGCAGCCTGGGTTTCCCGAGCATATTTTACCGGCATACCTTACGGATTTAGGGGTACCCTTTCATATTATTGAACAAGATACCTATTCGATTGTCACTGAGAAGATCCCGGAAGGAAAGACGATGTGTAGTCTCTGCTCAAGGCTTCGTCGTGGCTCTCTCTATACTTATGCAAAAGAGAATAACTTCAATAAAATTGCGCTTGGCCATCATCGAGATGATATTGTGGAAACGCTATTTATGAATATGTTCTTTGGCGGCACAATGAAGGCAATGCCACCTAAGTTACAGAGTGATGACTTTGATAATATTGTGATTCGTCCGCTTAGTTATTGCCGAGAAGTCGATATTGAAGAATATGCAGCTCTCAAAGCCTTTCCAATTATTCCTTGTAACCTCTGTGGATCTCAAGAAGGGTTGCAGCGTCAAGAGGTAAAGTCGCTGCTTCAAGATTGGGAGCGCCGTTATCCTGGGCGAATTGACAACATTTTTAGAGCGACCAAAAATATCCGTTTATCACAAATGTGTGATACGGAACTATTTGATTTTGACTCATTTACAACGAATAGAGAATATGTAAAATCTTCTTAATTGCACAAGAGTTAGATCGCCTGATCTTTCGATGGACCTCTTTTTGATCAATCCTTATTAGATAATAAGGTAGTAGAAGAGAGGGACCGTAATAAAAGAGAGCGGGATACCAATGGCTGTCATGATCGAAGCGAGCTCACCATCTAAGCCTTTTTCAAGGGCAATAATGACGGCAATCACCATCGGTGCCATTCCTGCCTGCATTAAGACAATCTGGTTAATATAGACGTTCGGAGAAGCGTAAATAAATAATAGAATACCCAACACAATGAGTGGGAGCAGAATGAGTTTAATGATGAGCCCAATACTGAGATAACCAACCAGTTTTTTATTGCTAGGTAACGCTAAACTAGCCCCGACGGAGATCATTGTTAAAGGTGTAATGAGAGAGCCAAAAGCTTCTAAAGTATAGGTGACAAATTCAGGGTAAGTAAACGGTTTGAGTAAAAAGGCCAGTATCAGCGCAATAATCGGTGGATATTTGAGTAGTACTTTGAGGTTTTTAATAATAGAGACTTGCTCACCGCTATAAAAATCAGCAATGAATGCCCCAAGAGTGAAGAGTAAAATGAAGTTTGATTGGTCAATCCAGAGAGCGATACCAAGATATTGTTCCGTGCCCATCATTGCTTGTATTAAGGGAATACCAACAAAAGAGGTGTTAGAAGTACCGGCAAGGAGAATAAGGGTTCCCATAGTAATACGGGACATCGGAATGAAGATTCGTAGAATATAGACAAGTCCGATTGTAATAAAGAAGAGAATCCAAGGGGAGAGGAGCGGGAAGATTGCTTCGAGAGAGAAGGCTTGAGAGTGAACTTTATCTAGGATCAGTGCTGGCAGGGCAATGGTGATAGCGACGCGGTTGAGAGAGTAGATAAATTCTTTTTTGCAGGTAATTGCCGCTGTCACCGCTTTACCTGCAATAAGACAAGCGATGATCAAAATAATGCCATTCATTGAAGAGGCCTTTAAAAAAAGATGTTATTTGAAAAAAACCGGGGATATTTTATCATCTTTTAGTACGTTGATCATTGCTTTATTCCCTTTCTTGAGATAACCATACTGAATTGATTGAATAATTTGTGCCGGTATTGAGGTTGCCATTGCAAGGGCATCTATAAGTGGAATATCAATCGAATGGAGGGTATTGAGCAAGGCTTGTGCCATATCTAAATGCGCGCCGGCAAGAGTACCGTCAGCATTCACTAATCGCCCATCCCGAAGATAGATCATCTGATCATCCAGTTGAAATTGATTCTGTATTGCGCCAATAGAGCTCATTGCATCGCTTACTAAGAAGAGTTTACCTTTGGGTTTGCTACGATAGGCGAGTTGAACCATCAGTGGATCGACGTGTAAGCCATCGTGAATGATCGAGGCGTAGCTTTTCTCTGCTTGAATTGCAAATCCTGTGGTCCCAGGTTTACGAGATTCCATTGCCGGCATTGCATTGTAGAGATGTGTAAAACCTTGTAAGCCTGCAGCAATAGCCTCCTTTAATCTTTCTGGACTTGCTTCTGTATGACCAGCAAAGACGATTACGCCTGCTTTTGTTAGTTTTTCAATGAGCTTAAGTGGGACTATTTCAGGTGCGAGAGTAACCAGTCGTACCATTTCATGATGCCCGCAGATGGTATCTATTAAATGATCACTTAAAATACGTAAATTAGCCGCAGCATGGATCCCTTTGCGTTTAAGATTGATCATCGGCCCTTCAATATGGATACCAAGTAGCCCAGGTAATGAGGCTTTCATCCCTTGAGACACTGCCTTTATACCTTGTTCAATAGTATTATCATCAGCACTAATGAGTGTTGGTAAGAGGGCAGCCGTTCCACGAGCTTGATGTGCTTGAAGAATCGTTTTAATGCCTTTTAAATTGGGTTCATCATTGAACAGCACACCGCCGCCCCCATTGACTTGTAGATCAATGAATCCCGGCATTAATAGATCACCACAATCATATTGTTCATAAGTAGCAGGAATGGTTGTTTGAGGAACGATTTCTATGATAACCCCTTTTTCAATCAATAATGCGTGATCTTGATAGAGCGTACTCCCATCATAAATTTGAGGAGCAAGTAAAGCGCAAGATGATTGAGTATCGATTGCCGAAAAGGAGGAGATTATAGGGTTCATAATATGAGTCAATTTGGTTTGAGAAAAATGGTTTTTAAGCAACGAGTAAGATTTTAAAAGATCACCAATTTTACTAAACAACACTTGCAAGATGCCGGATAGAACAGCTTTCTTGCCTCGATCAACTGATGCGCCGGCATTTCAATGAGCTTATTTTAAACCGATCTTGCGATAAAATAAGCCCCTTTGATTTTATCTCGAGTATGTCATTGAAGACCCATTAAATGATCGTGTAATCACGACTTAATAATGGCTCAATGGGTAGTGCAATGATAATAGTTAAATGGTTTCAGTGACTTTCTTTAAATTAGGGGGTACATCAGGGTTGAGTCCACGATGTTGTGATAGTTTTTCGATCACTCGATAGTAACCACTAATTTGTACCAGCGGTTGTAGTAAAGGATGCACTTCAGGAATAATAAGCGTATCTTCACTACTTTGTTTACTATCAATCGCAAAAATTCTTGCGCCAAAGCTCTCTAATTTTTTATTAATTTCAATCGTTGATTCCCGAGAAGCATCTGAACCGATAAAGCTAATAATCGGATATTGTGGCGTAATCAGTGAAGCTGAACCATGGAAAATCTCTGAAGCCGAAATACCTTCAGCATGAATTTGACAAGTCTCTTTCAATTTAAGAGCTGCTTCTGCGGCAACGCTTAAGCCAATACCTCTACCAATTACAAATAAGTCTTTGGTATGAGATAAGCTTTCAATAAGCTCAGGCCATTCCGTAACTGTCACTTGATCTAATACAAAGGGGAGATTCATCAGCCCATCAGCGAGGGCACTATCCTCACTCCAAGCAGCAAAGATCGAAGCATAGACAGAGAGACTACCCACAAAACTTTTGGTTGCCGCGACACTCTTCTCCTCACCCGCTTTAATACCAAAGAGAAAATCGCATTCTTGTGCAAGCGGTGATTTCTCATCATTAATGATGCCAATGATTTTAGTGCCTTGCTGTTTCATCATTTTTGTATAACTGATGAGATCAGGGCTTTTACCCGATTGAGACGTTACAATCAAAATGGCATTATCGCTATTTAAGGCTTGTTCGTAAATAGACGCAAGGGATGGAGCCGCCACGGAAACAGGAATCCCTAAGCCAATTTCAAAGAGGTATTTGCCGTAAATTGAGGCATTGTATGAGCTACCGCGACCTAAGGTGATGATCTGCGTTGGTTTTGCTTTTTTGAGGTACTCGGCTAATGCAATTAAGGTTGAGGCATTTGCATCTTGTTGTCGCTCGATGACATTTGGGATATCTAGGATTTCCTTGACCATATAAGTGGACATGTTCACTTCCTTTTGTCTGTAGAAAAATTCGGATTATGTCAGGATGATCGATCTTGAGATCATAAGACGATGTATGACTACGATAATTCTATGATTGGTTTAATTTTAATACTCGATCTATTATTTAGATTGAGATTTTGGGGATTATTGTGCTTGTTGTAATTGTCGTTGTCCAACAAATTGCTTTACAAATTGATATGCAACTCGCCCGCTTCGGGCACTACGGGCTTGGGAGAATTGTAGAGCCGCGCGTTTTACCTCATCATCAAAATTGATATCTGGGGCAAATTCTTGTAACCAACTCTCTACAATAGCTAAATATTCTACTTGAGAGTGAGGGTAGAAATTGATCCAAATACCAAATCTTTCAGAGAGAGAGATCTTTTCTTCCACTGCTTCTTGAGGGTGAACTTCTTGTGCATTGTATTGTGCAAGGTTATCTTGCATCGATTCAGGGAGTAGATGCCGGCGATTAGAGGTTGCATAGAGGAGAATATTAGGGGCAGGGCTTGATAATGACCCATCAAGTAATGCTTTAAGCGGTTTGTAACTCGGATCATTCGCCTCAAATGAGAGATCGTCACAGAAAATGATGAAAGAGTAGGGGGCATTTTCAAGTAATAATAAAAGCTCTGGTAGATCTGCTAGATCCTGACTCTCAATCTCGACCATTTTGAGGTTTTGAGAATGGTAGGTGGCTAAAATCGCTTTGACGATAGAGGATTTTCCAGTACCCCGAGCACCTGTGAGAAGGACATGATTGGCCGGTAATCCTGCTAAAAATTGCTCTGTATTTTCTCTGATCTGGGCAACTTGTTGGTCAATTCCTTGAAGTTGACCGAATTCAATAGTAGCAGGGCGTATTATCGGCACAAGCCTACCAAATCGGGAGTGTCGTCCTTTTTGCCAGCGGAAAGCAATCGCTTGCTCGAAATCAAAATCATGTTGTTCTGGGGGTAAGAGAGGATCTAAGCGATCAAGCATCTTGGCTATTTTTTGCAGATAGGGAAGCAACTGATCCATAAGTAAGAAACCTCATATTCCATATAAATGGGTAATGTAAGTGGGCGATAGTATATAAATATACTATATACCGATAATTATCAGCTTAAGGTAAAAAATGTCAATATGCAGAAGATTATTGAAAAATTTTAGATAAAAAATGAGCGATGGTCTTTTGTGAAGAACCACCGCTCAGATAGGACTATTTACTTGGTTTTAAATTGACCATAAGCCATAATTTTTTCATAACGCTTCTCAAGAAGCTCATCCACTGAAAGGGCAGAGAGCTCATCGAGTGCTGCATTAATCTCTTTCTTAATATTATCGCTCATCTCTTTGTAGTTACGATGTGCACCACCTTTTGGCTCTTCGATAATACCATCAATCAATTTAGCATCTTGATTCTTAGGTGCTGTCACGCCCATCGCTTCAGCTGCTTCCTTGTTTTTCTCAGCACTTTTCCAGAGAATAGAAGCACAGCCTTCAGGAGAAATAACTGAGTAGATGGCATATTGCAACATCATCACGCGGTCACCTACGGCAATGGCTAATGCGCCACCAGAGCCACCTTCCCCTGTAACCGTGCAAACGATTGGAACGCGTAATTTACTCATTTCAAGCAGATTACGGGCAATGGCTTCACTTTGACCACGCTCCTCAGCACCGATACCAGGATAGGCGCCTGGTGTATCGATAAAAGTGACGACCGGAATATTAAAGCGCTCTGCTAATTTCATTAGACGAAGTGCTTTACGATATCCTTCAGGGCGGGGCATACCAAAGTTACGTTTGATCTTCTCTTTAGTATCACGACCTTTTTGATGGCCAATAATCATCACAGAACGACCATCAATACGACCTAATCCACCCACAATTGCAGCATCATCGGCATAAGCCCGATCCCCATGTAACTCTTGGAAATCATCACAAATAAGATTGATGTAATCTAAAGTGTAAGGGCGAAGCGGATGGCGTGCTAATTGCGTCACTTCCCAAGATGAAAGCTTGGAAAAAATTTGCTCAAGTTTGCTATTTTGTTGCTTCTCTAATGCTTCAATTTTATCTGAAACATCAATATCTGTATCTTGCGCCCAGTTTTTCAGTTCGTTAATTTTCGTCTGTAATTCATTAATGGGCGCCTCAAAATCGAGGTAATTCGTATTCAACACAATACTCCTAAGTAAATCGATATGTTCTATAAAATACCATATCTACACGCAATAGTAAGCTAAAGAATTATACGCCATTATACGCGTGCAGGAATCTTTTCGCGATGTTCTTTCAATTTTGAAGAGATTTGGAATGCTAATTCTAAGCTTTGTTGTGCATTTAATCTAGGATCACAGTGAGTATGGTAGCGATCTTCTAGATCTTTAGAAGTGATATTTTGTCCGCCACCTAAGCATTCCGTAACATCGGTACCGGTCATTTCAAAGTGAACACCACCCGCATAAGTTCCTTCTGCATTATGGGCATCAAAGAAGTTAATGACTTCAGCTAGAATACGATCAAAAGGTCTTGTTTTATAACGGTTTTCTGTGATTGTATTACCATGCATTGGGTCACAGCTCCAAACTACATTTTTACCTTCTCGTTTAACCGCGCGTAAAAGGCGAGGCAAGTGATCAAGAATATTATCCGCACCCATACGCGTAATCAATGTTAGACGACCCGGCTCATTATGTGGATTGAGCGCATCAATTAAGCGAATGAGTTCATCTTCATCCATTTTTTGGCTCACTTTTACGCCGATAGGATTAGAGATGCCTTTTGCAAAGTGAACGTGTGCGCCATCTAATTGACGCGTTCTTTCTCCGATCCAAAGCATGTGGGCAGAAGTATTGTACCAATCGCCTGTGGTGGAGTCTGTACGCGTCATTGCTTCTTCATAAGGAAGAAGTAGCATCTCATGAGAGGTGAAGTATTCTGTTTCTCGGATAATCGCATTGTTTGGATCAACACCGCAAGCTTGCATGAATTTAAGCGCATCTTGAATACGAGTTGCAAGGTCAATATAGCGCTCAGCTTGTGGTGAGTTAGCAACAAAACTCATTGTCCAGCGTTGAACCCGATGAAGATCAGCATAACCCCCTTTAGCGAAAGCACGAAGTAAGTTGAGCGTTAATCCAGATTGCGCATAAGCTCTCCAAAGGCGTTCAGGATCTGGTTCTCTTGATTCTGCAGTAAAGGCAATATCATTAATTACATCACCACGATAGCTTGGAAGCGTGACGCCATCGATAGTCTCTTCATCAGAAGAACGTGGTTTGGCAAATTGTCCGGCAATTCGACCGACTTTAATGACGGGGCTACTCGCTGCAAATGTGAGTGTGACGGCCATTTGTAGTAGTACTCGGAAGGTATCACGAATGTTATCTGAACTAAAATCTGCAAAGCTCTCAGCGCAATCACCACCTTGAAGTAAGAAGGCTTGTCCATTCACTGCATCTGCAAGTTGTGACTTCAGTGAGCGGGCTTCACCGGCAAATACGAGAGGGGGGGCTTTACGCAGACGCGCTTCTACGGCTTTCAGGGCAGCTTGATCTTTGTAGGTTGGGAGTTGTAAAGCAGGGAAGTCTCTCCAACTAGAAGGGGTCCAAATTTGTGTCATAATTTTTCCTATTTTTATCTCATTGAGCTTGATGAATAAATTGATAATAAACAATTTACTTTTTTGTATCTAGTTTTGTCTATTTGTTATTGTTTAAATAATGTTTGACCATTACGAAATACCAAGGTAACAAGGGAATAGAGTGTTGATGAATATACGCTCTATTTGACTGTTACAGATTTTGATCTATTCATTTTGAATAAATTAGTCGAAAAAAATGCCTTAAGAGATTACGCTTAAGGCATCCATTTACTGTTTTATCAGTCTAATGATTTTAATTCATCCTCTCGTAGTGAAGGGATTATTGAGAGAGTGCTAAAATAGCACTCCCTTATTCATTAGTTTTTAGTTTGATCAACAAGGCTATTTTCAGTGATCCATGGCATCATTGCACGGAGTTTAGCACCTGTTTTCTCAATTGGATGTTCTGCTGTTAAGCGTCGACGAGCTGTCATTGAAGGATAGTTAATCGCACCTTCTTGAATAAACATCTTGGCATATTCACCTGATTGGATACGATAAAGCGCTTTACGCATCGCTTCTTTGCTTGAAGCATTGATCACTTCAGGGCCGGTAACATACTCGCCATACTCAGCATTATTAGAGATAGAGTAGTTCATGTTCGCAATACCGCCTTCGTACATGAGGTCAACAATAAGCTTTAACTCATGTAAGCACTCAAAATAAGCCATTTCAGGTGCATAGCCTGCTTCTGTCAAGACTTCAAAACCGGCTTTCACAAGTTCAACGGCGCCACCACAAAGTACTGCTTGTTCACCGAAAAGATCTGTTTCAGTCTCTTCTCTAAATGAAGTTTCGATAATACCTGCTTTACCGCCACCATTTGCAGAGGCATAAGAGAGCGCGATATCACGCGCTTTACCTGATTGATCTTGGTAAACAGCGATTAATGATGGAACACCGCCACCTTTCACATATTCAGAGCGAACAGTGTGGCCTGGGCCTTTTGGAGCAACCATAATGACATCAAGGTCTTTACGAGGCACGATTTGGTTATAGTGAATGTTAAAACCATGAGCAAAAGCAAGTGTTGCACCTTGTTTAAGATTTGGCTCAATCGCATCACGATAGATCGCAGGTTGATTTTCATCAGGAAGTAATACCATGACTAAATCTGCTTCTTTAGTGGCTTCAGCAATCTCTTTGACATTGTGGCCAGCATTGACTGCTTTATTCCAAGAAGCGCCACCCTTACGTAGGCCAACGATGACATTGACACCTGAATCTTTAAGGTTTTGTGCATGTGCATGACCTTGTGAACCGTAACCAATGATGGCAACAGTGGTATTTTTGATTAAGGAGATATCGGTATCTTTATCATAAAAAACGTTCATTTCTTTGTCCTTATACTTAATATGTTATGTATCTGATGTTATCTATCAGTATATTTGTTTGTATCAGTGAATAATAACTCTTTGATGATTATCTATTCCCAAAGCTAATTACCGAAATTAATACTCGTAACATTAATTATTTGTAATAACTTTCTTTTGTACTCATCAAGCCTAAGTCTATCTGGATCAGATGATGATAGTTGAAAATCAAAGAGCTAGCCCACTTATTCATTAGGTTATCAAAATTGAAGCGTACCTCTATTGGTATACAACAATTTGATATGTAAATCTATGCACTGTAGTTTTTTTCGTCAGTTGCAGGATTATTGAGTGATGCTTTTAGGGAAAATTAGAGTACAAGCCCCTTGGCACCTCTCACTAAACCGAGTGCTCCTGAACGCACAATCTCAATGATGCCAAGTTCAGTGACCGCGACAATAAACGCATCGAGTTTATCTTGAGTGCCTGTCACTTCAATAGTGTAAGAGTGCGGAGTTACGTCAATAATCCGTCCTCTAAACATCTCATTGATCCGAAAGAGTTCAGAGCGATTCTGCCCTTCGGCTTGAACTTTAATGAGCATCATTTCTCGCTCAACATGTGCGCTATCGCAAAGATCAGTGAGTTTCACAACATCAATGAGCTTATTAAGCTGTTTGACGATCTGTTCAACCATATGATTATTGGCAATAGTGACCAGTGTTAATCGAGAGAGTGAAGGGTCTTCAGTAGGGGCAACACAGAGACTTTCAATGTTGTATCCTCTTGCTGAGAAGAGATTCACTACTTTTGAGAGTGCGCCGGCTTCGTTCTCCATTAAGATCGAAATAATATGACGCGATGTTTCAGTATTAAATGTCATGTTTTTCTCCCTTAAACTTGGCTTAAGCCGTCTTTTACAGTGTTTTCCATCTTATCGCGACCGGCAAGGATCATTTCGTGATGGCCTTTTCCTGCGGGAATCATTGGGTAAACGTTCTCGCTTGGGTCGGTGATGAAATCGAGGAAGATGGTTTTATCTTTCTGTTTGAAAGCTTCTCTTAAAGCGGGTTCAACATCACTGGGTTTACGAATTTGAACACCGCTATGACCATAAGCTTCCGCTAATTTAATGAAATCGGGTAATGAGTCAAAATAGCTCATACAGTAACGTTTTTGGAAGAAGAATTCTTGCCATTGACGTACCATGCCGAGGTAACCATTATTGAGGTTGATAATTTTAACCGGTGCACAATACTGCAGCATCGTTGAAAGCTCTTGCAACATCATCTGAATACTACCATCGCCGGTAATGCAGGCAACATCGCGATCAGGGCGAGCAATTTTAGCCCCCATGGCAGCAGGTAAACCAAAGCCCATTGTGCCAAGCCCCCCTGAATTGAGCCATTGACGTGGTTCATCGAAAGGGTAGTATTGTGCCGCCCACATCTGGTGTTGACCTACATCCGACGTTACAATAGCGCGCCCTTCGGTGACTTCAAACAGTTTTTCAACGACAAATTGGGGTTTAATGATAATGTCGCTATTTTCATAAGCGAGTGATTTCATCGCGCGCCATTCATCAATCTGTTTCCACCATTTCTCGAGCGCTTCTTGATCCAATTTTCCTTGTTTTTCAGCATGGATCGCATTGAGCTCTCGGAGTACAGGCTTTAATTGACCTACGATGGGTAGTGTTACAGGGACATTTTTGGCGATAGAGGCGGGATCAACATCCACATGAATAATCTTCGCATCTGGGCAAAATTGCTCTAATGTGCCGGTAATTCGGTCATCAAAGCGAGCACCTAAAGCGACTAATACATCGCACTCATGCATTGCCATATTCGATTCATAAGTTCCATGCATGCCGAGCATACCAAGGAATTGCTGATCGGTTCCTTCATAAGCCCCTAAGCCCATTAAGGTACTGGTAATTGGTAGATTGAGCGCTTTGACAAATTGACGAAGTTCCTCATGAGCTTCACCAATAATCACGCCACCGCCGGTATAAACCATAGGGCGCTTAGCCTGAAGGATCAGATCATAAGCTCTAGCGATCTGTTTAGAATGGCCTTTAATCGTGGGATTATAAGAGCGCATTGTAATCGTGTCAGGATAATCAAATTCTGCTTCTTGAACTGTAACATCTTTTGGCAGATCAATAACAACAGGGCCAGGGCGACCTGTAGTTGCAATATAGAATGCTTTCTTGATTGTCTCAGCTAGATCTTTAGCATCTTTGACAAGGAAGTTGTGTTTGACACAAGGAAGGGTAATTCCGACGGTGTCTACTTCTTGGAAAGCATCATTCCCAATTAAGCTTGTGGCGACTTGTCCTGAGAAGACAATCATTGGGATAGAATCCATATAAGCAGTTGCAATTCCGGTGACAGCATTGGTAAGACCTGGACCTGATGTGACCAGGACAACGCCGGGTTTGCCAGTTGTTCGTGCATAGCCATCAGCCGCATGAGTTGCAGCTTGTTCGTGGCGCACTAGGACATGTTCAATTTTGTCTTGTTTATAAATTTCATCATACAAAGGAAGTACGGCCCCACCGGGGTACCCAAAAATACATTCCACGTTCTCCTTAATTAAGGAGTGAATGACGATTTCTGCACCGCTTAATTTCACAGGATCTCCTCATTTTTAATATCGAGTTATTATTTTAAATTATTATTCTAGGCGGACTCAAACTGCACAAGGCCTTGATCCTCCAGAAAAATATTACGTTCCATTATGGATGATCGTGGGTAAAGTTGTGCAGTCTAATTGTTAGCTTTTTTAGTATCGTGTGTATACTTGTAAAAAGACTCCTCAAGGTCAGGGTCATCATTTCGCTCGTTTAAGACGCGATAATGAGATTAAAACATCTCTATCCGAATCGATTTTGTGTTAACAACGCCTTCATTTAACATAGCACTATTCAGTAGTTTTTCTACATTTTCTTCAATAGTTTTTGCAGTTAATATGATAATTGTATGATTTTCATCATAAATTTTAATTTTAAAAGCACTTCTTAATATTTCTGAAGCCACTTCTGCAAGCTTCTCAGACAGTGTTTTTAGATCCGTCTTGGCATCGCACTGACAGTTGATATAGTAACGAGATTCAAATTGGCTTGTTGTAATAATCGGTGCTTCTATTAATTGATGGGAATCAAATCCTAATGCCGGCGCACTATGCTTCACTGTTTGATTATGAGCGATTTCTATCAAATCAGCGACAACGGCAGAGGCAGTGGCTTCACTGCCAGCACCTCGACCACTCATAAATTGCTCGCCTACCGCATTCCCTTGAATGAAAATACCATTGAGTACTCCTTGAACTTGGGCAAAAGGGTGTGTTAAAGGCACTAAAGTAGGGTGGACACGGAGTTCAACACCTTGTTCACTCTTTTTGGCAATCCCTAAGTGTTTAATAGCAAATCCCTCACTATGGGCAATAGCAATATCTTCCGCACTAATTTGTGTGATCCCTTCGGTATATACGGCATCAAATTGAAGCGGGATTCCGAAAGCTATTGAGGCAAGAATCGTTAATTTATGTGCGGCATCAATACCTTCAATATCAAAGGTTGGATCAGCTTCAGCGTAACCGTGTGCTTGAGCCTCTTTAAGACAAAGTGCAAAGTCACTCCCTTTACTGCTCATTTCGGTGAGGATGTAGTTAGTAGTGCCATTGATAATCCCCATTACGGTATTAATTTCATTTGCAGCTAAACCTTCCCGTAGACTCTTTAGAATTGGAATTCCCCCGGCAACAGCCGCTTCAAAGCGCAAGAAAACGCCATTTTCTTCGGCAAGCGTTAACAGTTCAGTACCATGTTTTGCGATCAGTTCTTTATTGGCAGTAATGACGGATTTACCATTGGTAAGCGCTGTTTTGATATAACTGAGTGCCGGTTCAATACCGCCGATTAATTCGATGACAATATCAATATCAGAGTGATTAATAATCTCATTAATATTAGTCGTGAGATTAAGGTTGTAGGGGTTTTCACGTTCTAAAGAACGAACATAGACCCGTTCTATAATGGGCGTTTGTCTTATTCGGCGTGCAATCGTTTGTTGATTTTTATGAAGAACTGCAGCAACACCAGTAGCAACTGTGCCAAGACCAATTAATCCTAATTTAAGAGGCTCCATAATAGATAAAATTTCTCCGATGATGATTAACGATGATAATTAAAATAAGTGGCTATCAAATATATGAAAATGCGTTACCTATTGTTTAGATACTGTAAACGCTAATGATCTTGCATTGCAAGTAGATTGCTATCTGTTCAACGAGGATCATAATGTATGAGTCAGCAGTGCGGTTATAGGATTGTAGGTGGGTAGACCATCTCTGCCGCGTGACCTTGTGGGTTCTAATCTGCAACACTCTTGGCAGTTTACCTGATTTTTAAGTAATAAGAAAACCTGTATAAATCTTATACAGGTTTAAATTGGATAATAGAATAAAGTTTGATAATTGTCGACGATATAGCACTTGTTGAATTAACCGTGATAGCTCAATAAATGATAATTGTTATTATGCTACAGTTATTGTGCTACAGCGACCAGGCTACTATTTTATCCGAGCTAATATTTTATCGAATTACAATTTCTCTAATCCTTCCACACAAGCACTTGCACCTAAGAAAATCTCATAAGGCGTGGCATTACCCTCCATATAGGCACCACTTGTAATCAAATGATTCTTCTGATCGATATGCGCTTCATTTAAGGCTGTTTCTACATGGGTGATATTCCACGCTTTTAATGCGGGTAGAAAATCCCCGGCATTAGTCGCTTTACCAAATGAAATAGAGGCATCTTGAATCCCTTTCGTTTTAAGGGCAATCGCAAGCGCCATAGGCGCGGCACAAATGGCAATAATAGGTTTTTTGAGTGTTAACGCTTCGATTAATTGCGCTTCAATATCGCTTTTTAAAGTGGCATCAACGCCTTTCTCTAGAAAGTTAGTGAAGTTTTTAATGACGCCAAAACCACCTGCCATGGCAATGCCTGAAACTTCATTAAGATTCAGTTCATGGATCGGTTTGATTTGACCGCGGGCAATACGCGCAGCTTCCACTAGAATATTGCGGTTCGGTTCCATCGGCTCGCCGGTAATATGATTAAGTGTATCTTGTTGTAAGCGATCGGGCGCATAAAATTGGACCTGGTAACCCGCTTTAGTAAGGGCGATATTGAGTGCTGTCGCTTCTGTAATTTCAGCGCCATCAAGATGGCCACAGCCGGCGAGAATTAAGGCGAAAGTTTTATTCGATTTCATCATATTCATCTCCTAAATATAGTTATTAGTCATAGGTTAGCTAAGTCCATTAGCGATTCCTGATCGATTCGGGTAAATCCTTTTATCTCAAGCTTAATCAATTGTTGATTATACTTATAGTAGGTATTTCCTAGCAGTTGTCACCATAATAACGATTTATGAGAGAATTATCGACCGATACTATTGAGATGAAGTGTTTGTAGAGTGATTTTAGTGACATTTCTGGTTGTAATGATTTATGGTTTTAGGGTTCAGTAATAGCATGAGACGTTGTACAATGAAACGCTCTTATAGAGTTAATCATCATTTGTATCTTGATAGTGGTCTTGCCGATAGTGGTCTTGTTGTAATCAAGATATTATTTTTAGCTCTCTTTGGATTATTTTGCTAATAAATATGGCTATCTAACTGTAAAATGATTAAGTCGTAGAATGGCTATATGAAAATGAGTCTTTTTAAAAGAGTGGTTTTGTCAGGATAATTATGATTTGTAAAAGATGATTTAGAATGTGAGATGATACCAATAGTATCAATGCTGTTAGCAGTCAGCGCATTATAATGAATAATTTTGACCGTGAAATGGGCGTAGGAGTCATTGTTGTATGAAAAAATTTTTG
Organism: Ignatzschineria larvae DSM 13226; assembly: GCF_038500265.1. NCBI lineage: Bacteria > Pseudomonadati > Pseudomonadota > Gammaproteobacteria > Cardiobacteriales > Ignatzschineriaceae > Ignatzschineria > Ignatzschineria larvae. The sequence continues at coordinate 799,850 of NZ_CP150637.1, forward strand.
AATTTATCTCTTTTTTTAGTGTCTATCTCTCACTATAGTGCTTTCGCTCAAAGCGAGTCTATGCTGGAGATCAACCCTAAAAATGCCCAATCTGAGAAACCTTCCACATTACAGTTAGAAGTAGAGGGAGCACCGAATAGCACTATTGGGGTCAGTGATGAGGCCGAAGAAGAGCCTCTGCGTTTTTATACTGAAGAGGGCAATATTGATAAGTATGATTTTATCGCTTCAGAGCTCATTGCTAATCAGAATGAAGCGGGAACTAACCCAGAATCTATCGTAGAAAATGGTCAAGATTCACAAGTGCTTAATCGTCGAATTCAGCTTGATCTAGCAGAGGGGAATATCGTTGAAGCATTACCGCTTATTCAAAAATTAGTCATTCAAGATCCAGCGAATCTTGCTAATTATAATTTATTAGCAGAAGCCTATGTGTTGACGGGCGCTTATGATGATGCCGCGAGAACTTATCATCATCTAGTAGAGATGCTCTATCTCACAGATGAGAGTGTCTTAATGCAATCGCCTTATTTTGCTATTCTCAAAAAATTCCACGAGTTTGGTTTACCGCTCGATGAGCAATTGATGATCTTTAAAGATCTAGCGGCAATGGAAGAGTATGATACTTTCCCGATGATTCTTTTAGCAGGATTCTTGATTGATAACTCTAAATTTTATGAGGCAGAGAGCTATCTTGAGCGCGCCTTACAGATTGATCCTTCAAATCCTAAAATCTATACACTCTACTCATTTATCTATTGGAATGAAGGCACGCCGGAAAAAGCGGTTGCACTTTTAGAGGAAGCTTACAATAAGTATCAAAATCCTGAGATCGGATTAGAGCTTGCCAATGCCTTGATAGCCAATTTCGAGTATGAACGTGCTTATAAACAGTTAGTAAGCTTAATGATTTTGACTAATGAAGCACCGGTGGTTTTTGAGAAATTTATCGGGATGGCTTATGTGATGGGCAATTATGATAATATTCAAAATATGCTCAATATGCGCTTAGATCAGCCAGAAGTCTTGACGCGGGCAGTGTTGAATCTTTTCTATTTTTCCGAAATTTTAGGTAATAGTGAAAACTTACTGCAAGTATTGCCGGAGATCGATGACCCAACGCCGGAATATGCCGAAGCGATTGCTACGATTAAAGCGAAAGTCGCCTTATTAGCCAAAGATTATACACTCTTTAATCAATATTTTGATGAGATGGAAGCATTAGGCAATAGTAGCGAAGCCGAGTTAGCCTTGAAAAAGATGTTAATGCTACAAGGTACAGAAGAGTATGATCTTCTCGATGAAGCATTAGCAGAAGATGGGGAGTTATTGGCTGAAGAAAACTCTGCAAATTTAGCTTTCTTGCGGGCAATGAGTGCTTTTGGACATCAAGATTATGACAAGATGGTAGAGATCTTCCGGGAAGAGATCCGTCAAAATCCCCAAGATCCAATTGCTTATAATGCGTTAGGTTTTTCGCTTGTGGAGATCGATCCCAAAAACGCTGTGGAAGCATTACCGCTCATTACCAAAGCGAACTTAATGATGCCAGGGCAAGATTTTATTGAGGATAGCCTTGCGTGGACTTACTATCAACTAGGGGATTTAGCCCGTGCTGAGAAATATATCAAAAAGGCCTATCATAAAAATAAAGATCCTGAAATTATTAGCCACTATATTGTCATTTTAGATGCCTTGGGTAAAAAAGCACAGGCAGAAGAGCTTTATCGCAAATTTAATCTCTTTTTTCGAAATTCTGATAAGCGGGCAATTTTATTGGATAATGTAAATTGGATTAAAGATATTACACCCAGTAATAGTGTGACAATTCAATATCGAGATAATGGCTATCAAAAAAATTTAAAGTAGTCAGATAATAGAGGTTAGAGAGATGGGACAACAATTTCGAGGACGCGCTTATTCTTTTTGGAGGAAGTTTTTCTGTTTATTGCTATTGAATTTATTTGTGTTAGGGCAGAGTGCTTTTGCCGCAACAGTCGTCGGGACGGGAAAGGCAGAGCAGCGTAATGGCGAGATGTTAATTACATTTCCCTTGAGTCAACAGATTAAATTCAATAGCTTCCGGCTACAAAATCCGCATCGCTTAGTGATTGATATTCCGAATGCACAATTGCAACGGAAAGTGACCGCATTACCCATCTCATCAGGTGTTGTTGCCGGCGTGCGACTTGGAACACAACAGGGGACTGATTTACGGATTGTCGTTGATTTGAATAATGCCTCCGTACCTGCAAGTGCCGCTGTTGTTAGAGGTCATGCAGGTTATGAACTTGTGATAGCTGTGGGTTTAAGTGCGGGTAGTGTGCAGCAAGATTTAGCAGCCGCTGGGCAAACAGTGGTGACAAAACCTCAAGAGATTCAAGTAGCGAAAAGCGTACCGAAGAAGAATATTTTGATCGTCATCGATCCCGGTCATGGCGGGAAAGATCCGGGTGCTCATGGTAAGGCTGGTACAAGAGAGAAAGATGTGGTCTTGCAAATTGCTAAGATTCTGCAAACCAAGATTAATCAACAGCCGAATATGAAGGCGATTTTGACGCGTAATAATGATACTTTTATTCCACTTCGGGAGCGAGTTTTGATTGCGCGTCGCAATAAGGCGGATATGTTTATCTCAATTCACGCAGATGCAGGTTCCTCTAAAGCCGATGGCGCTTCCGTTTATATTCTTTCAACAAGTGGCGCTTCGAGTGAAGCTGCGCGTCTTTTAGCGCAAGCCGAGAATCAGTCGGATCTCATTGGGGGCGTTAAAATCTCTGATAAAGATAATGCCATTGCCTCGATGTTGTTAGACTTATCGCAAGAAGCGACGATTGAATCTTCTAATGCATTAGGGAAACATATTCTTAAAAATCTAAGTAGACACGCGAACCTTCATAAGCGACAAGTAGAACGGGCGGGGTTTGCGGTATTAAAAGCGCCGGATATCCCTTCGGTATTAGTGGAAACAGGCTTTATCTCTAACCCAAAAGAAGAGCAGAATCTACGCAGTAAAAAACATCAAACCCGCTTAGCAGAGGATATTTTACAGGGGATTAAAGATTACTATAAAGAGCGACCTGCAACGGAGCTTGTCTATAAAACAGTGGTTCAAAAACAGGATAATTCCCGTTTACAACCGCAAGTACCTACGCCGAAGTTAGTGGCGCCGAAAGTGACGCCACAAGCTGAGATTAAAATGCCAGAGTTGCGTTTAGAATCGAGTAGCCAAGGAGCGGTCACCAATATCACTGAGCGCTCTGTGACAGCTTCAGTTGCAGAACCACCACCTATGAGTATTGGTGTACAATTCCCAGAACCTTCGGCACCAATAGAGTTGATCTCAAATAGCACAACGAAAGAGTATTTGACACAGCGTGGTGAGAGTTTAGCGGATATTGCAAGGAAATATGGCATTAGTGAAAGCACTTTAAAGCGGGCGAATAACTTGCCGGATAATCAATTACGTGTTCCTGTTGGTACTAGATTAGTTATTCCTCAATAGGATAATGCTTCGCTGATTGGGTATCATTAATAAAGGCGATCTAGAGATTAATGCTAGATCGCCTTTTACTTTTCGATTTCACTTTTCGGCTTTGCTTTTCAGTTATATAGTAAGATCGGTTCAAAATAAGCTTATTTAAATGCCGGCGCATCAGCTGATAGAGGCAAAGAAGCTGTTCTATCCGGCATTTTACAAGTGTTGGTGAGTCAGGTTTTATCTTTTTTAAACCCCTGCGCTAGCTGTTTAAAAGCCATTTTTATGACACCAAATTGACTATCATTTTCAGTTACAAGATTCATCTCGGAATGTGATAGGGATTAAGCCGCCGCTCTTTTTCGTGCAGTAATGATATAGCCTCGAGTACGATTATAGCAAAAGGCAATTAAGAAGAGCGCCGCTTGTGTTAAGACAATACAAGGGCCGGTTTCTGCATCGATATGAAAACTGACTAATACCCCGATAAAAGAGGAGAGAATCGCCGAGATAATGGCAATGAGCATCATAATCGGAAAGCGTTTAGTCATCAAAAAACCGATAATGCCGGGGGCGACTAACATCGCAATGACGAGAATAACGCCGACTGCTTGTAGAGATGCCACAATGCTGAGCGCTAAAAGAATCAGAAGCGTATAGTGAAGCAGTTTCACCGGTAGGCCAATTACCTGTGCTTGAACAGGATCGAAGCTGTAGAGCATAAAATCTTTCCGTTTTACAGCAATAATTACTAGCGTAATAATGGCGATAATAATAATTTGCCATAATTCTGACGGTAGAATCCCAAGGATATTACCAAAAAGCACATGATTGAGGTGCTGATCGGTTTTAACGAAAGTAAAGAGAAAGAGCCCCAGTGCAAAGAGTCCGGAGAAGACTATTCCTAATACCGCATCTTCTTTAACTCGGCTATTCGCCCTAATATAACCCGTTGCAACAGCGCAAAAAAGCCCAGAGATAAAGGCGCCGATCACAATCGGAATCCCGAGGGTAAATGCAATGACAATTCCGGGTAATACCGCATGAGAAATAGCATCTCCCATCAGTGCCCAACCTTTAAGAATGAGGTAACAAGAGAGTACAGCACAAACAATGCCGGCGATCATCGCACCGAGTAAGGCTTGTTGCATAAAGGGATAGTGAAGTGGCACTAAAATGATTGATTCAATCATGATGATACCTCCTGAGTGTTATTATCTTGTGCAATCCGAATGGCGCGTCTTTTTGCAAGTTGTCCATGTTTAGGCGCAAAGAGAAAGGCAAAGAGGAATACACTCGATTGTAAAACAACAATGAGACTTCCTGTTGAACCGCCGGGAAGAAAGAAACTGACATAAGCGCCGATGAAGCTAGTGAGTGCGCCTATAAGAATTGACAAGCTCAACATTACGCCAAAGCGATCGGTTAATAGATAAGCTGTAGCACCCGGTGTAATAACCATTGCAATGACCAGAATAGCGCCCACTGTTTGTAGCGCTGCGACAGTACAAGCGCTTAATAATACAAAGAAGAGGATTTTCAGGCGATGAACTGGTAAGCCAATTGTAGAGGCTTGTACTTCATCGAAGAAGAGAAGCATAAGATCTTTCCAGTAGAAGAAGAGTACGCCGATAGCAATAATAGTAATAATGGTTGCTTGCCAGGCATCACCATCAGAAATACCAAGTACATTACCAAAGATAATAGAATTGACATTAATATGGGTAGGATTGAGCGAAATGATCAGTAACCCTGCTGCAAAAAAGCTACTAAAGACAAGACCAATAATGGCATCTTCTCGGAGTTTGGTAAAATGCTTTACAAGCCCCATTGCCAGCGCCGCTAAGATTCCGGTAAAAAATGCCCCAATTGCATAAGGGAGATTAAGCGCATAAGCGCCGGCAACCCCTGGTACAACGGAGTGAGAGAGCGCATCCCCCATTAATGACCAGCCTTTGAGTACTAAATAAGTGGAGAGAAAAGCACAGGCTGCGCCGACTAAAAGGCACATAATAATCGCTTTAACCATATATTGGTATTCAAAGGGTTCGAGTAATATTGCTAAGGACATTACGACACCTCCTTACCTGTAGAAGGATGATCGGAAGATTGATCAGCCGAATTTTTCATCGTGGTGGCACTACTTGCTTGGCAACTATTTTCAGGGTTTTGGAACTGTTTGGGCATCCTTAATGAATTCACACAGGGGATAGCCCGAGACTTTTTGAGGTTTTGCGCATTTTCACAGCCATAAAAGACCGCAGGACGTTCATCATCGGTTAAGACCGTTACACTACGCGGATCATCATCATCGTGTAGATGATCGCCTTGTAGTGAGATTTCCCGTAATACGCCGCCGAAAGTCTGTGTTAAATTCTCTTGTGTATAGGTGGTTTCGGTCGGTCCTTGTGCTAATACTGTTTGATTGAGCAGAATAACCTGGTCACAAAATTCGGGAATTGAGCCAAGATTATGAGTAGAAACAAGCATCAGATAACCCTCTTCTCGAAGTGAGATCAATAGTTCGATAATGCTATCTTCTGTTTTTAGGTCAACGCCGGTGAAAGGTTCATCAAGGAGAAGTATGCGGCTCTCTTGGGCAAGAGCTCTTGCGAGGAATACTCGTTTTTTTTGGCCACCGGAGAGTTCACCGATCTGTCTTTTACGAAAGGGAAGTAGATCTACTCGAACAAGCGCTTCCTCTACCATTTTGTGATCTTGTTTAGAGGGGATTCGTAAAAACCCCATCTTTCCATAGCGTCCCATCATCACCACATCTTCCACTAAGACAGGGAAATTCCAATCTACCTCTTCTGTTTGGGGTACATAGGCAATTTGATTCGCTTTGAGCGCCGCTTTAATCGGCATGCCACCAATGGTAATTGACCCTTCAGTCGGGGTAACAAGCCCCATAATGGATTTAAAGAGCGTTGATTTACCACTTCCATTGACGCCCACTAAGCCACAGATCGTCCCTGAGTCTAGGCGGAAATTGACATCGAAAATGGCTCGATGGCCATTATTATAAGTTACGGAAACATTATCAACAACGATACTCATTCTAAGTTAAATCCTTTCACAATAGTTTCAACAGTGGTTTGTAATAGATCGATATAGGTGGGAACAGGACCATTCTCTTCAGAGAGAGAGTCGACATAGAGTACGCCACCATATTGTGCGCCTGTCTCTTTAGCGACTTGTTTCGCTGGTTTATCGGAGATGGTACTTTCACTAAAAAGTACCGGGATTTGATTGGCGCGGATGGTATCAATTAATCTTTTAACTTGCTGTGGTGAGCCTTCTTCATCGGCATTGATCGGCCAGAGATAAGCTTCCTTAAGATTATAATCTTGTGCTAAATAACCAAAGGCTCCTTCACTAGTGACTAACCAGCGTTTCTCTTCAGGGATTTGATCAAGCTTAGCACGAAGAGGGGCATCGAGTGCTTTAATCTCTTCGGCATAACGTGCCGCATTAGCATTATAAGTTTCGGCATTATCAGGATCATATTCAACGAGTGCTTTACGAATATTCTCAATATAGACAAGGGCATTATTGGGGCTCATCCAGGCGTGAGGGTTAGGCATACCTTCATAGTCACCTTCATAGATAGAGAGCGGCGTAATCCCTTCAGTGACGACCACAGAGGGAACATTGCGAATACTTTGGAAGAAGCGTTCAAACCAACGCTCTAGATTCAGACCATTCCAGAGAATAAGTTGCGCATCTTGCGCCTTTACTAAGTCTTTCGGGGTCGGTTGATAATCATGAATTTCCGCGCCGGGCTTGGTAATGGATTCCACAATCGCCGCATCACCCGCTATATTTTGGGCAATATCTTGAATGATGGTAAAGGTTGTGATAACTTTAAAAGGTTCCTTGGCAAAAGATATTCCACTTGCCAGCGCAAACAAGCTACTCAATAGCATTACTTTCATCCATTTGCGTGACCATTTCCCTTTTCTAAATTTTCTATTTCCCATATTGCAAGCCCTCCTAAGACTTTTATTTGATAATCATTCTCATTTGTAAATTTATATTATTTAGGTTAAAAGGTCAAAGATTATTTATTAAAAACCATTTGGAAAATTGCCTTTAAACTGAATATATTAAGATCAATAATCACTTTGGCTAGGTAACTACGGAAAGTAGATCATTCATAATAAACCATATAAATCAGACAGTAAAAGGAATCACTAAATAGATTTTGGGATATTTTGTAGTTTGTCATTAGTTTTTAAATTTAAATGATTTAAAAATAATATATGGGATTAATTGAATAAGTGTAGTAGAAATACTTTTTTGAGAAGTTAACGATAACTTATCGATCCATCGTAGGTGAATTTTCTTTAATAAATTCTTCTAATAGATTTTTTTAATAAAAAGCCAATCTCGTAAGATTGGCTTTAGTGTTACACGATTAAAATCAGTTTTTATTCAGTGTTTACCCCAAATAATGAGATTAGAACCCCCCATTATAAGCCGCGTTATAGATAGTGAAGATATCCTCTTTCTCTAACTTCAGGGGACTTCTTACTAAAAGACGTGTTTGTTTTAATGCATCAACTGTTAAACCTTCTAAATGGCGCTCTTCAATGGCAAATTCTTGTAGGGAATTAGGGATATTCACTGTTTTAACTAATTGCTGTAGGGCAATAATAGTCAATTTTGCCCCTTCAGGGATTGTTAATCTTCCAAGATCAAGGCCGATGACTTTACCAATATCACATAATCTTGCTTCACAAGCATCGCTAATATACTCAAGCACATAAGGGAGCAGAAGCGCATTTGATTCGCCATGACTAATATGGAATTGTCCGCCGAGAGGATAGGCCAGTGCATGAACGCCCGCAACGCCTGCATTAAAGAACGCAAGGCCGGCGAGGTAACTGCCATAACTCATATCTGTACGGGCTTCGACATCATGACCATCTGCATACGCTTTGGGCAATGAATGATAGATTAGAGAAATCGCTTTAAGGGAAAACTGATCGCTAATAGGATCGGCATTGATTGAGAGATAGGCTTCAACAGCATGCGTGAGGGCATCAATGCCGGTTGCCGCTGTGACTCTTGGGGGCACGCTTTGTGTTAATGCCGGATCTAAAATGGCGATATCGGCTAAGAGATAATCGTGGGCAATGACATCTTTACTTGATTCTAACGAGAGCACAGAAATATTGGTGACTTCTGAACCGGTACCTGACGTGGTCGGAATCATAATAGAGGGGAGGCCTTTATGGGTTAAGGTTAAATGACCACTTAAATTAAGATAATCGGCGACTTTCCCCTCATGAGTGGCGAGTACCGCCACCAGTTTTGCTAAATCTAAAGCGCTGCCACCACCGATGCCGATAATAAGGTCTGCTTCATTTTGCCGAGCAAATTCCACAATACGTTCGCCTAGAGTAAGACTGGGCTCGGGTTCTATCTCTGAGAAAATGGCTATTTGATATTGGGCAAGCAGGGTTGTGAATTGTTCGATCTGACCACTTTTAATGAGAAAAGGATCGGCAATAAGCATAATATTACGTACCGCTAGTTTGTCGATGATTTCCGGGAGTTTTTGGCAAGCATTCCAACCATGATAGGTTTGGGGCACGAGCGTTGTTTTCGCAATCATAGGTATTTCCTTTAGCTAAGGTAGTTAAATAGGATAGTTAAAATTTATTTTAAGATAAAATTGTTATTTTATAAAAATCACAAAACGATTTACGTCTTTTTACTCTATTTATTTTTGGTTTGTTGAAATAGATTTTTGAAATAGGTTCGGTGCCGGTGAGTGTTACATCCATGTAACATTTGCGCCAGGTGAGCGATCTCACCCGCACCGAAGTTCAGTGATGATCTTTTGGGATTGTTTTACTATTTTGTCTCATTTATTGTTGTCGAGGTTGCGGTATCAAGTCCATTGATCGTAGCATTAGGCTGATCTATAGTTGGGTCTGTAGCTTGGTCTGTAGGTTGATCCTTGGTGAAAGTATGATCAACAGAGCCTTTAAAGAAATTGCGACCATAGATCAAAAGGCAGAGCAGTACACCAGCACCAAATGCCCAGCTTGCACCCTTAATACAGAGAATCGCTGCGACAACACCGGCAATGCCTAAGTCTGTTTGACTGCGGGCTTCAAGCACACCGACTTTAACATTCACATATCCTTGAATTAAGAGCGTGAGCGCTAATGCAACCCCTAAAATGGGTTGTACAAGCGTCACGATGGGTAAAAGAAGTAACCCAGTATTGGTGCCCCAGCGGAATGAACCCACGCCACCAAAGAGCGAATCCATTGCTTTACGCCCCTTTTTCCAACGTTCGATCATCACAACTTGCATTGCTGACCAGATTGGACCACACATTGTGACATCAGGGCCAATAATACTCATTGCTGAATTGCGTCCACCAAAGATAAGATGCGCACGATCGCTGCGATAATCGATCTTTTCATCAGGACGATGACGTTGGCCCTCTTTGATTAGCGCTTGATTCTGCAAAATATCACCAAATAGCACAATATAAGTGGCTAATACGGTTGGAATCGCTGTAATAAACATCATAATCGGAGGGAATCCGAGGCCGAATACGGTATATTCTTTCCATAAACGGGTAAAGTCAGGTGCTGAAAATCCCCATTCAATGGTAGGCCAAGAGGCTTCACCGGTAAGAGGGGCAATGATGACTGCGAGAATAATAATTGGAAAAATCCCGAGCTGGGCAAGCAGTTTGAGTGCTCTATTTTTCTTCTGAATTTTCTGAAATTGTTGAGAAAAGAGCAGATAGAAAGCAATACCAACGGCAATGGTAATTGTAATCGGAAAATTCTCAAAGCGACCACCGACCGCAAAGATAGAGATAATCGCCGCAATTCCAGCACCCATTACAATGCCGCATTTGATGGCATGGGGAATATAGCGAACCATTTTATTAGAGAGCTTTGTCACCCCTAAGAAGATAGAGAAGAGCCCAAGCATCATTTGTAGCGCAATGAGTGAATAAACCCGTTCAGGTCCTTCAGGGAATTGGGAGCAGTAGAGGATAATCAACGGGATTGCCGGTGTAATCCAGCCCGGTACACAGGGATCCCCTAAAAGGTGATGGGTTAAATAGAAAAGACCATTCAACATCACAATGGCTAAGGCAACCTCAAAGGGCATTCCAAGTAGGGTGACTAATAGCGGAATAGCAGCAAGATCCACCGCGCACATGAGTAAACCTTGAATATAATCAGGCCACTCAAAGCGGTAATGAATAAAAGGTAAACGTAATTGAAAAGGCCCGAGTGGAATATAGGGGCTCTCTTCACCCGGCGTGCGGGTTTTCCATTTGGCGAATGACATTGGGATCTCCTTATTGAGTGGTCTACTATTTTTATTGTTATCAGTCTGTTTATAGGTTCTATGTTTCTTAGGTTTTTGTATACGTATTCATCTTCAAGCGTAACATTCTGTTTTATAAGTGTTGATATGCTGTTGTTTAGGAAAAACAGTAAGAGTGTTATTTTATTTATGCAAAATTCCAAGAAATGTATACGTATTCAAATCTATATCATGAAATAAATTCAATGGTCAAATAAATCCTAATGACGTCATTAAAATTTTTACTGATTATGATAGTAATGTGCCGCGATCAAATACTTCTGGTTGGAGGGTAATAGCGATATTTTGAGTGTCATGCATTTCGATTTGATCGATTAATAATTTAATCGCCACTTCCCCCAGATTATGAGATGTGCCTACGGTGGTGAGTTCTATATAGGCGTGTTGGGCTAATTCTACATTATCAATGCCCATAATGCCGATCTCTTCAGGGCAATGAATCCCCTTATTTTTAAGAAGATTAAGGAGCTGCAGAGCGATGGAATCTGTGGCCGCTGCGATGGCTTTTTTCCCGGGTGTTTGTGTATACCACTGCATTATTTGAGAGAGAAGAATTTCTTCATCTAAATGCTCAGCTTGATAGATGATGTCAGAGGTGAGATCTGCTAGGTAGAGTTGCCGATAAGTTTCGATAAATCCATTGAATCGATAGAGAAAAGTACTTGCCTTAAGATTACCACCCACCCAAAAAAGCGATTGATAACCTTTCATTTTAAGCCATTGACATACCATTCTGCCGGCTAAAAAATTATCAAATTCCACATAATTAAGCTTTTCTTGATGCCGACGATTAAAGCTAATAAATGGAATATTAAGCTCTTTGAGTTGTTCAAATATCGGATCATCGTAGAGAATACAAGACATAATCAAGCCATCAGGCCGCTGTGTGAGTGCAAGTTTATAGATTTCGTGAATATCAACATCATTGGCAAAGAGAATATTGACTTTATAACCTCGTTCTGTGGCATGTTCAACGATGGCCGCAGTGGAATCGACAAAAAAAGGATTCTCTAAGGGGCCTGAAATAAGGGTTATGACATTAGAGCGACCGGAAACTAATTGCCGCGCATTTTGATTCGGGACATAACCTAATTGGGTAATAGCGGCATAGACTCTCTCTCTTGTTGTTGCCTCGACTTTCTCGGGATGGTTCAGGACGCGCGAGACCGTTGCTTGTGAGACTTTTGCAAGGCGAGCGACATCGACAGAAGAGGGGCGTTTTTGAGAGCGTGTATTCTTGGGCATATTCACAATAGGACCTATTTCATAATCGGATCATTAAAAAGAAGGCTGTTAACAATGAAATCTATTACAGTTCTGAAGGTTAATGAGGATTATGACATTAAAACGGATTAAGCAGATGGCTAATCTTTACATTTTATCTTTTTTAGCAAGGCTAAATGAAGAATCTTTCGAAGAATATTTTGTTTATTTCGAAGGTCTAGGGTCTTTACATCCTCACAGATCTTTTTGGATATCGCAATAATCTTCTATATAATGGCAATAAATGTATTGTTTATTAAACAATTGTTGGTTTATTTATGTTTTGCATCTTGTGTTTATTCATCTTGTATTTTCATCTTTCATTTTACAGTTTATTGGCTGTAAGCCTGAGATCTCACCTGATGGATATGCAGCATAGATAAGCACTAATAACGATACCTCACGTTTAGCACACTATGTCGCTTGGCAGGTGTCTTTATTTAAATCAATGAAGGAGATGTTATGCAATTAACCCCTCGGGAAATGGAAAAATTAATGATTTATACCCTTGCCGATGTTGCAGAGAAGCGACGTGCGCGTGGTTTGAAACTCAATTATCCAGAAGCGGTCGCTATTATCACTGTCACTGCCTTAGAAGGCGCGAGAGATGGTAAGAGTGTAGAAGATGTTATGAAAGAAGCGGCCATGGTCTTGACGAAAGAGGATGTGATGGAAGGCGTAGGCGATCTCATTCCTCAAGTACAAGTGGAAGCGATTTTTACCGATGGTACACGCTTGGTAACCGTTCATAACCCGATCAAGTAGGCTGAATCATAGGTTAGTCAGCCTTCAATTGATCTCAAATTTAAGGACCCCGTTACTAGATGCGCTATTTTATCAGCGCTCAGAAGGAGATAGAACAATGAGTGATAATAAACAAGATCAAACAACAGCCGCTGCAGTGACATCCGCAAAGTCTAAAAAGACCGGAGTATCTAAATCAGCCTCAACATCCAAATCAATCAGCGGTAGTAAAACTAAAACGCCAACCGCGAAGAAAGTCACCAAACAATCAGTTGCGGCCCAAGTTGAAATTCCAACGCCTTTAGGTGGCTTAATTCTTGCAGATACCCCCATTACTTTTAATGAAGATAGACCTGTTACGACTTTGAAAGTACGTAATACGGGGGATCGACCTATTCAAATTGGTTCTCATTTTCACTTTTTTGAGGTAAATCGTGCACTTGAGTTTGATCGGGAAGCGGCTTATGGGAAGCGGCTGAATATTGCTTCCACTACTGCAATTCGCTTTGAACCCGGTGATGAGATTGAAGTGTCCCTCATTCCTTTTGGCGGTACACAAGCAGTGTATGGCTTTAATAATATTGTAGATGGCTGGGCGGGCGAGAATGTCGCTAATAGTGAGCGTCCTGCTAAGAAGATTGCACTTGATAATGCGATTGCGCATGGGTTTAAAAATAGCACAGAGTAAATTGCGCAGCACAAAATAATAGGGCGTAAATAGCCTGTTAGTAGCATTTCTCATGAGTGATGACGATTTTATGACGATATTGAGTCAATATTGAATAGATAAGAAGGAACAAAAAGATGCCTCAAATTTCAAGACAAGAATATAGCGGTTTATTTGGACCAACGGTTGGCGATAAAATTCGATTAGGAGATACCAATCTCTATATCGAGATTGAGAAGGATCTTCGGGGTTATGGTGAAGAGTCCGTTTATGGCGGAGGGAAATCTCTACGGGATGGAATGGGCGCGAATAATACATTTACCCGTGATAATGGCGTGTTAGATCTCGTGATCACTAATGTCACGATTATCGACCCTTATCTTGGCGTTATTAAAGCGGATGTGGGCATTAAAGATGGTAAGATTGCCGGCATTGGTAAAAGTGGTAACCCACATGTGCAAGATCATATTACGCCGGGAATGGTCGTCGGTGTCTCAACGGATGCTATTTCAGGTGAACATCTGATCCTCACGGCAGCAGGGATCGATACTCATATCCATTTTATTGCGCCGCAACAAGCTTATGAAGCGCTCTCTAATGGTGTCACGACTTTCTTTGGTGGCGGAGTCGGCCCGACAGATGGTTCAAATGGCACGACGGTTACTGCAGGTTCTTGGCATATTCGCTCGATGCTGAGAGCGGTAGAAGGATTGCCCATTAATGTGGGTCTATTAGGTAAAGGGCATTCATTTGCACGGGATCCGCTCATTGAACAGATTGTGGCAGGTGTTGCGGGACTCAAAGTCCATGAAGATTGGGGCGCAACCGGGAGTGCGATACGTCATGCACTTCGAGTCGCTGATGAGTATGATATTCAAGTAGCGGTGCATACCGATAGTCTTAACGAAGGTGGCTATGTAGAAGATACGATCGAAGCTTTTGAAGGACGGACGATCCATACGTTCCATACAGAAGGTGCCGGCGGTGGTCATGCGCCTGATATTCTGAAAGTGGTGAGTCAATCGAATGTATTACCTAGCTCAACGAATCCAACGTTACCCTTTGGTGTGAATAGTCAGGCTGAGCTCTTTGATATGATTATGGTCTGTCATAATCTTAATCCTAATATTCCATCAGATGTGGCATTTGCTGAGAGCCGAGTACGTCCTGAAACCATTGCTGCAGAGAATGTACTTCACGATATGGGTGTGATCTCAATGTTCTCAAGTGACTCACAAGCGATGGGGCGAGTGGGGGAAAACTGGTTGCGGGTTATTCAAACGGCACATGCGATGAAAGCCGCGCGTGGAAAGCTGCCGCAGGATGCACCGGGGAATGATAATTTCCGAGTATTACGTTACGTCTCTAAAATCACCATTAATCCGGCGATTGCACAGGGTGTCAGCCATGTTCTCGGTTCAGTAACCGTTGGGAAAATGGCAGATTTAGTCCTTTGGGATCCTCGTTTCTTTGGGGCGAAACCAAAATTAGTCATCAAGGGCGGCATGATCAATTGGGCGGCGATGGGAGATCCAAATGCTTCGCTTCCAACCCCTCAACCTGTTTTCTATCGGCCTATGTTTGGCGCAATGGGTAAAACATTGCAAGATACCTGCGTGACCTTTGTTTCACAGGCGGCGATGGATGATGGTATTAAAGAGAAAGCAGGACTTGAGAAGCAAGTGATGGCAGTGAAAAATTGTCGAGCGATTAGCAAAAAAGATCTCGTTCGCAACGATGAAACACCGCATATTGATGTTGATCCTGAAACCTTTGCAGTGAAAGTAAACGGGGAGCATGCGACGTGCCCACCAGTACAGGATGCTGCGATGAATCAACGTTATTTCTTTAGTTAAATCAGTTTGTTGTAGTAAATCTTTTAAGTCGATTAAGTCGATAAAACAATCGAACTAGATAGAGGCTCTGCTTGCTCTACTGCAGGTAGAGCTTTAATAAAGAGATACTCAAAAGCTATTTTAAGGATAGCTGAGAAGATGAAGTTCACCATAGAGGAAGCGTTAAATGATTATTATTGAGAAGGTTTTAGGAAATATTAAAGAAGATAGCACTTGGCAAGCCCGCAAAAAAGAGAGTCAAGTGGATATCTTAAGGCTCGATCAACATGAAGCACAAAAGAGTCGTTGCCGTAAACATACTGAAAAAGGGCAGGATCTCGGTATCGCATTAGATCGTAATGTGCTTCTCGCAGATGGGGATGTACTCTTTTATGATGAGGCGACTAATACAATGATTATTGTGGAGATTTCATTGCGGGATGTCTTAGTCGTGGATCTCTCCCATCTTGCAACGATGCCGGTGGATGCGCAAATTCGTGTGAGTTTTGAATTAGGGCATGCGTTAGGGAATCAACATTGGAAAGCGGTGTTAAAAGAGAATCATGTCTATGTCCCCCTTTCGGTGAGCAAAGAGGTGATGGCCTCTGTCATGCGTACCCATGGTTTTGATGAAACGGCGTTTAAATTTGTGCCTGGAGGAGAGATTCTTCCTAAAATGAGCCGCTCAGAAGCCCGTCTACTCTTTGGGGGATCAGAAGAGACTCATACCCATGTTCACGTTTCACCGCAAGGGCATCCATATAGTCATTCTCATGACGATCATCATCACGATCATGATCATAACCATAGCCACGAAGCGCATCATGAGCATAGTCATGAACATCATCATGGCGATCAGACCCATACACATTCCCATACACATCCGCACTCACACGATCATAAACATTAATCATATTGACTGACATTTGCCGATTTTTGATTTACTAATCAATACATTAACCGTCAATCTATCGTCATGCAAAGAGCGTTACGATCTTTATCCTTAACATTGAGGCAGGAAGATGAAAGCATCAGAGTTAATTCGAGTTCTACAATTTTCCGATTCGGCGCTTCCGATTGGAGGGTTTACCTTTTCGAATGGTGTGGAAGCGGCGATTCAGAAAGGTGTTGTTCACGATAAAGAGAGCTTAAAATCTTTTGTCCGAACCTCTTTAGAAGTGGCGGCTCATACTGATGGTATCGCTTTAACGGCAGCGCATCGCGCGGTGATTCAAACATTTCCCACAGAACTATTGTCGATGGATCAGTGTGAATTTGAGAGTGATCAGGTTAAAGCGTTAATGGCACAATTGATTCGGATTGATCGGGCCGTTTTAAATCGTAAGCTCAATGAAGAGGCTCGATTAATGACCACTCGAATGGGGAAGAAGCTCGCCGAGATTTCGGTGCATACTTTTGAGCATCCTCTGGTAGCTGCTTGGTTAGCGGAGATTAAAGCTGGTCATACGCCGGGAACGCAACCTATTACTCAAGCATTAGTGATGGCGGTGCAGCATATCCCTGAACGAGAAGTAATGGTTATGCATCAATATGGCATTGCGATGACGATTCTAAGCGCGGCGATGCGCTTAATGCGGGTAACTCACTATGAAACGCAACACATTCTCTTTGAGCTCAATGAGGAGATCGATCAGTTTTGCGATGTGGCAAGCTCAGGGGATATTACCGAGATGGCATCCTATGTGCCGGTGATTGATCTTTTAGCTGCGATTCATACGCAGTCATTTGTTCGCCTATTTATGAATTAGGGATGAAATTAGGGACGATGAAAGAATGGAATTTTGGTTAGAGAGCAATATGTTCAGCATAAATATGAGTACTAATAGCAGTATCAATAAGATCATTACAAGGAAATAGAAAAAATGAAAAAGATGACAAGAATTGGAATCGGCGGCCCTGTCGGATCTGGTAAAACCGCGATTATTGAAGTGATTACGCCAATTTTGATTGAACGTGGGGTTAAACCGCTTATCATTACCAATGATATCGTCACTACCGAAGATGCTAAGCAGGTAAAACGGACGTTGAAAGGGATTTTAGATGAAGAGAAGATCCTCGGCGTTGAAACAGGTGCGTGCCCTCATACAGCAGTCAGAGAAGATCCGAGTATGAATATTGCCGCAGTTGAGGAGATGGAAGAACGTTTCCCGGATAGCGATGTCATTATGATCGAAAGCGGTGGTGACAATCTAACATTAACCTTTAGTCCGGCATTAGCGGATTTCTATATCTATGTGATTGATGTGGCTGAAGGGGAGAAGATTCCTCGGAAAAATGGCCCTGGCTTAGTGCAAGCAGATATCCTCGTGATCAATAAGATTGATCTTGCCCCTTATGTCGGCGCAAGTTTAGAGGTGATGGAGCACGATACGAAAGTGGTGCGAGGGGATCGTCCTTATATCTTAACTAATTGTAAAACCGGAGAAGGTGTTACGGAATTGGTGGATATGATTATGGAAAAATTCCTCTTCACCCATCCGGCAAGTCAAGGTTAATTGAGGACGATTGTTAGATGTTATTAGATATTGTGGAATATCGTTAGAGATCATTTATGAATGGCTAAGGGGATAGATTGAGAGTGTAGATCATCCCCAATAACCCATTGTGTCATTGAGGTAGGAATAAGAGAGATGAGTCAAATCAGAGCAGAGATTGCCCAAATTCCATCACGATTAAAAGCACATCGTTTAGGGCTACAAGCGCGAGAGATGGCACCCTATCAAAGTGAGCCACCCCAAATGCCGAGTGGTTCTGTGGGGAAGAGTGGTTATCTGAAGTTGCGGTTTGCCGAAGGCGCTTATCGCAGCGAGTTAGTGGAGATGGAGCGGCGTGTTCCGTCACTAGCACAAAAAGCGCTCTATTGGGATGAGCTCATGCCACAGCTTCCTTGTGTCACGATGATCTCTACTTCCGGCGGATTACTGCAAGGGGATCGGCAAGCGCTCGATATCATTGTCGAGGAGGATGCCTGTGGTCACGTGACCACTCAATCAGCCACTAAGATTCATATGATGGATACCAACTATGCCACGCAATATCAGCGAATTGTTGTGAAAGCAGGAGGGTATTTAGAGTATCTACCGGATCCGATTATTCCGCATCGCCACGCGCGCTTTATCACAGATACCGAGATTTTGATCGATCCTACGGCGACGATGATCTATTCAGAAATCTTAATGTCAGGGCGGAAGCATCATCATCCTGATGAGCAGTTTGGCTTTGATATCTTCTCTTCAACCATTCGCGCTACTCGAATGGATACCGCTCGAATGAATGCCGCTCGAATGAATGCAAGGGGCACTGAAGAGGCCGACAATGGAGGCGTAGATCACGATAAGGATTCATATCAAATGCAAGAACAGACTCATCTCACAGGCAGTGCGGATGAGCTTTTTGTGGAGAAATATATTTTAGAGCCCCATAAATCCTCTCTCACAGAAGTCGCGGTAATGGGGGGATTTGAGATCTTTGGCAATGTCATTCTCTTAACGCCGAAAGAGCAGCACGCGGATATTTTAGCGCGCATTGAAGCACATTATGATGCCGATGAGAAGCTTGCTTATGGGGCAACTTTACTCCCTAATGATGCCGGGATTATCTTTAAAGTATTAGGAAATGATAGTACTGATGTCAAAATGGTGATTCGAGATTTCTGGAAAATTGCTCGGGAAGAGATCTTAGGAATCTCCGTACCGGAGCCCTTTTTATGGCGGTAGATATTGGAAGATGGCCATTGGAAGATCGCCATTGGAAGATCGCTATTGAAAGTTGTGAAATGGGTAGAGATATTAGGAGTGTTCTGCAGGAGTGGGGCAAATTGAGATGGCAGTTGATCACGTAAGGAGAGTGGTCAATTGCGGTAAATATTAGATAAATAAGGATTAGATAAATAAGGCTGATCTTTTTTATCTTCTTTGAGGAAAGAATCGTATGGCTAACTCATCTTTTGTCACAAATTCGGCGTGGAAACAGCTCGCCAATCAAAACCCCTTAGTAGAATTTGTCGATGTCGTGCTACGAGGTTACTCGCAGGTGATGTTCCAAAATAATGCACTGACTGGGTTACTCTTCTTTATTGCAATCGGCTTCGGTTCCTATTTTGAAGGAATGCCGCAAGTAGCGATTGGTTGTCTATTAGGGACCATTGTCGCCACAATTACCGCTTATGTGAGTAAATTGGATAAAGAATCTTGGCGCGTTGGGCTCTTTGGCTACAATGGCTGTCTTTTAGGCGTTGCACTGCCGGCATTTTTGGATAATACGATCTATGTTTGGATGTCGATTATTCTAGGCAGTATTGTCTCTGTGATCTCGACGATTGCCTTAATGGATTTTCTGAAAAAGTGGAAAGTGGCAGCATTAACGGCCCCTTTTGTGCTCGTTTCTTGGACTATTTTATTAGCAAGTTATAACTTTTTAGGCATTGAGGGCGTATCGCTACCGGCCCCTGAATTTCCGCATCATTATGAAATTCTTAAACATATTCCGCATAGCGATATTATTGCGGATGTTTTTCGGGGAATCTCTGAAGTTTTTCTCTTTAGTAGCGTCACTGTAGGATTAATCTTCACATTAGGATTAGCTGTGAGCTCTATTTGGGCGGCGATCTTTGCAGTTGTGGGCTCACTCTTAGCCTATTCAGTGGCGATTTTTCTAAAAGCAGATGCGGTGAGTGTACAAACCGGCCTCTACTCATTTAGCGCGGTATTAACGGCGATTGCATTAGGATCAACTTTTAATAAGCCTAATAGTTTCCGAGTGGCTATCTATGCCATTGTCGGGGTTATTTTTACCGTTTTTGTGCAAGGAGCACTCGATATTGCCCTTGATCCGCTAGGAATCCCTGCTTTAACGATGCCTTTTGTCCTGGCTTCTTGGCTCTTCTTAGTGCCGAATAATGACATTATGCCGAAACACCGCCAGTAAATAGACAACCTAGATAATGGATTAGATTGATGCAAGTGAATGGATTGATAATGAAGAGAGATGCGATTTATAAATATATTCGCAGTGTGGAATTAGCAAGAGCGCTATTAGCGGTATTGATTCTGATGGATGGCTTATGGATGGTGGTGCCGCTGCTCTTTAAGCAGGATGTCAGGGCATTAGAACATCATCTTGACTTTGCAAAGTGGATACAATCATTTGATGCATTGCGATTATTAGATATCCCCCAATTTGCCATTGGCATCCTCTTTATCATCTTAGCATTTCCGGTCTATCGGGGGCTTCGAATTGGTTGGCTCTTTAGTAGTTTTATGCTCTTTATTGTAGTTTTGATGAATCTACTGCTCGCTCGAGAGAATGTCATGATTGGGAGCTTTTCCCTGATTTTACTCATCTATGCGCTAGTGAATTGGAAGCTCTTTCATCGGCATAGTATCTCAGGGGCAGGATTTGTGGCTATTGTCAGCTTGGCGGCACTCTTAGGGTTTTCTGTGTTTGGGACACTCTATTTAGGCACACACTTTCAGCCCCACGTGACCGATATCTCTTCTGCCTTTTATTTCGCATTAGTCTGTATGACGACGGTAGGGTTTGGCGATATTGTGCCGATTAGCGTGGAAGCGAGACTCTTTACGGTCTCCATCGTTATTTTAGGGATCACGATGTTTACAACGTCGATCGTGTATGTATTAGGTGTATTTGCAAAAGATACCCGCGCAATCGTGGGAAAAAGGTTATTTAGAATGAAGGATCATTACGTTATCGTGGGCGCAAGTCCGCTCTCTCTCCATACTTATTACGGTCTTAGAAAACGGGATCTAAATGTGATGGTGCTCTGTCGAGAATCGGAGAAGGATCGCTATCCTGCCGGCATTAATATCGTGACCGCAGAGCAGGTGAATAAAGAGAGTTTAAATGAAGTCAATCTCAGTAGTGCTAAAGCGGTTTTTGTGCTCGGAAACTCGGATGCTGAAAATATCTTAACGGTATTAGCAGCGAAAGAGTTAGTGGGCGCAAATATCAAAAGCATTCTGCTCGTGAATGATGACCAAAATTATGACAATATGAAATTGTTACATCCCGATCTTCTGATTTCACTCAGTACCTTAGGCAGTGAAGTCCTACTCAAGATGCTCTTTGGAGAGAGCATTGATAATCAGATTATGGAAAATCTTCTCTTCTCAAATAATATTTTAGAGTCTTAATTCTTTAATTATTAATAAATTTGATCACATTAATAATGTTAATGATTTTTTGAATGCTTCAACCTTGATCCATTCATTGATTAGTTCATTCATCAACCATTTATCCGCATCGCTCAACGATTGAGAAACCTCTATATATGAAAGATTTTACCATTATCATCTTTGTCTTAGTCTATATTGCCATGGCTTTTGGCCGTATTCCTTGGATCAAAATCGACCGCACCGGTGCCGCTGTTGCCGGGGCATTAGCGATGATTGGTATTGGGGCATTAACACCACAAGTGGCTTGGGATTCTATCGATTATAGTGCGGTGGGATTACTCTTTGGCTTAATGGTGGTCTCTGCTTCCTTTACCGTTGCCGGCTTTTATCATAAAGTGGCGCATAAAATTGCAACACTGCCTTTATCGCCCAATAAGCTATTGGCGATCTTTATCGTGGTCGGCGCAGGGCTTGCTTCGATCTTAACCAATGATGTGGTGGTTGTGGCAATGACACCGCTTTTAGTGTCGATTACCTTAGCGCGCGGTTTAAATCCGATTCCTTTCCTCTTAGGTTTCTGTTTTGCTGCGAATAATGGTGCCGCAGGTTCATTAATTGGGAGCCCGAAAAATATGATCACAGCGCAGACCCTCGATCTCTCTTTCTCGGGGATTTTGCAAGTTACCGGTATTCCTGTATTGCTCTCATTAGGGGTTACTTGGGCGGTTGTGGCATTTCTCTATCGAAATCGTTGGTACTTGATGACGAGTAAAAAAGGGGAAGCGCCGGAACAGACCGCCGGTTTTGTGGCTTTTGATCGTTGGGAGACAATTAAGGCCGGCATTGTGATTGTAATTGTGGTGGCGTGTTTTCTCTTAACCCACATTCCGCGAGAAGTGGTGGCGCTTGCGGCGGCGAGTTTCCTCTTACTCAATCGGCAGATCGCTTCAAGCGATATGTTAAAGCAGGTGGATGGTAACTTACTATTACTGATTATGGGGCTCTTTATTGTTAATGCTGCACTCTCTCATACCGGTGCACCGCAAGATATCTTAGATTATCTCTTAAAAGCCGGCATTAATCTCAATCAACCGATCGTACTCTTCTTAGTAACGGCAGTGATGAGTATCTTTGTCGGGACAACGCCGGCGATTATGCTCTTGATTCAATATGTTCATCCTGAGGGAAATGCTAATGCCCTAGGGGCTGCGCTCATTTTAGGTGCGTGTTTTACGAGTAATATCTTTATCTTTGGCAGTATCGCCGGCATCACAGCAGTGGAGCAATCGGCAACCCATAATGTGAAAATCTCTTTCTTTGATTTCACGAAGCCAGGTGGCATTATCTCAATTATCTGTATGGCAATGGCAGTGATTGCCTTATGGGTGAATGATCTGATTGTAGGATAATGTGTTGATTTTCTGTACCCCTATCCAATATAGTCAATTGGGTTTAAGAAAACTAGTTTTTAAACAGCTATTGCGGGATTTAAAAGAACATAAACCTGACTCACCAACACTTGCAAGATGCCGAATAGAACAGCTTCCTGGCTTTTTACAGCTGATGCGCCGGCATTGAAATAGGTTTAAAAAAGACTAAAAAAAGCCTCTTCAAAAGCTGAGAAATAACGTAATATTTTTCGCATTTTTTCTTGAGCGTTGCCCAATATTTTTCAATGGGATTCAGATCAGGAGAATAAGGTGGGAGGAATAATAGCCGATGGCCTGTTCCTGATAAAATCACTTTTAATTGAGATTTGCAGTGAAATCTAGCGTTATCCATAACGATAACGCTATTTTTAGGAAGTTCAGGTAGTAACTGATTTGCAAGCCAAAACTCAGAAAAATGGCTATCCATTGTTCCTTCATGTCGAAATAAAAAAATAGAGAGTTGTAAAATGTAATTGCTAAAAAACATTATAGAATCTCTATTCTATGCCGCAAACATTATTGAATGACCAACTCTGGTTGAAGATAATACCTATTCTCCTAGATTTAAATATCTATGACAAACCAAATTTAAGAAATATTTTACAGGTATTTTATTTCGCCTTAAAACAGGTCGCGCTGTCTTCTCGTGTATTTTGGAAAACCTAATAGCGTTTTTAAAGCCTTTAGGTGATGGTTTAAGAGGGATAAATTTTCTAAAATATTTAAAATGTCAATTCAAGATCCTGATATGAAATGATTATTCCATCGATGGAACACACATCAGAGCACATTAAAGCAGTGCCCGATCTTCTAACTCAGAATTTCAAGCCATTGGCAAAGTACTGGCAAGAATAGCACTAAAATCCATCTTATCATGTAGGCTCACGGCAATTCTCTCGATTATATAATTAATGTTGGGGTTGCTCATGATGCAAAAGTAGCGCCGGATCTTTTCGACAAGTTGATTTAAATGAAACTCAATTGCTGAATGTAGATTGAGGATATATATCTGAAAAAATAAGTGAATCTCTAATTCAACAAGGAGTTCTTCCTAATATTCCAAATAAGAAAAATAGTCTATCCAGCAATACTCGAAGGGACTGGCACATTTATAAAGTTCGACATTGAGTGGAAAATGCATTTGCAAGACTGAAATATTTTAGAGGTATAGCTACAAGATATGACAAACTAAAACAATATTATGAAAACAACGTTGCTTTAGATTGTACCTATATTTAGTTGAAATTATGAATGTTCAACAGCCCCTACTGTAATATTGATTTAAGTTATAAAATTAGATAATATTTGGTTAATTAATTGAATTATTGGGAAAAATAGAGCGTGATGTTGAGTCTACGTTTTAAAAAATTAAAGGTTTTTCGTGAATATATTTGCAGTTGTTTGTCATGGTAATGCTAAAGGACTTTTAGATGTTACGAAGGAGTTCGGGGCTAAATGTTCATGTTTATACAATGATCCCGTTGATTCAAACACTTTTCGAAATGCCCCTTTTTTAGTGGAGATTAATGATGGTATCAAACCGTGGTTTGCCTCTTTAGCAGATCCTTAGGGGATTTATCTTATTACGGAAAAAGAGGTCTCATTTAATGAGATGCGTAAGCACTTGCGGAAATTCACATATGTAAAAATACCGAGTCAGCAAGTTCCTGTGATGTTTCGTTTTTATGATCCTAGAGTGTTTTGGAACTTCTCAGAAGTTATCGATGATTTGCAATTGAGTTGGTTGTTAGGGCCGATAGGGATAGTTGCTAGTAATTATCAAGAGTATCGACAGGATCACTTTGACGAAAGACGTAGTAAATATCGACATTCTCGGATGAAAGATAGTTATTTGACGTTATCAGAAGAACAAGAGAGCGCCTTTAATCGTTATTATCAGAATAAATTTGAAGATTGCTTATATCGATACATGATTGAGAGAATGGATGTTAATGATTATCTCTCTAAAGATAATAGTTTTCAGCTGCATTTAGATATGCTTTATCACGAGTTTGTTAGGGGGAAGGAAATTACCCATCCTTTAGATCGGAAGATGCTTGAAGGGTATAAAGGAGAAACGCGTGATTTTTTGAAAGAGTTTGAAGAGGATGTTCTAACGTTATCAAAATCTATTAATCAATTTTGTTTAGATAATGAAATCTACGACGGGACATTAATAAAAGGAATAGCGTTGCTTTTTATACGAGAGAAAATTCTATTTTTTGAAAAAGCTCCCGATATGTGGATTCAAAAGTTAGTTCGTAATAAAAATAGCGGTACGTATAGAGCTAGGATGTTACTACTTAATGAGTTTGGGACGTTGAAGAATATTTAAAATAGAGGGAGAGTTATGCATTATAAGCCGTCAGTAGAAGGTTTTGGTCCAGATGATAAGGTGATAAATGAGAATTCTTCTTCATCGGAAAAAACGCAGAAAAAAGAGAGCAGCAACGCTAATGGTGCTTGTGAAATTTGTGAGCGCATGCAGTGCTTGTGTGAAGTCATATTGACGTTGAAAGATGGTACAGGTGAAGAAAAAGCATTTTATTGGGAGTCTAAAGAAGAGACTCCTATTCCTGATCAAATTTTTCTTATTGATTCGGGGAAGTCGGCAGATGAGGATGATAAAGAGAAAAATCATACCATTGATTTTGAAATTATTGGTGAGTGTACTGCTGATGAAGAGATTGAAGAGTGTTGTGCGATTACCCAGATACATCACACCTTTCCTATGGAATTAGATCATCAGTTGCAGTATAAAAAAGGTTCTTTTACAGAGCTTAAATTTGATCCTGAACACGCCTATATTTTGGGATCAATAGATGAGAAAGGGAATATTCGGCCTAAAGGTAATCAGCAATTTAATGCTTATAATCCGTCAGGAAGTCCTCAGCATAAAATGTTGTTAAAAGAGGTTAAAGATGCTGAAGAACATACCGGTAGTAATTTATTGGATTTAAATATTGTTGATTGGCATCTAAATTTTTTATTTTTGAATAAGCTAGATGATTATCCTTTTTCTTTACAGAGTTTACTTGTTTATGAGTGCAACTTAGGCAATCAAGAAGATAGGTATGGTGCTGCTGCTTACACTCAGATTGTCAGCATGCCTTATTATTCCCAGTCCTTAAATGTAAGTCTTGAGTTTTCAGGAGATAAAGATGATGCAGGGCTGGAATTTAGCTATGTCATTGCTTTAGATAAGAGCGAAACTACCATTACCTCACCAGAAATAGGGCTAAAAATTCCTTATATTGGGAAGATGTTAAAGAATCTATCCCAAAAAACAGGGTTTAATAAGTTTGGTGTTAGGGGCGGGCTTAAGCTTCCCAAGATCACTATTTCAGCAAAAGCTGAATTAGCTGATGGTTATTTTTCTTCAAATCAAAGTGAGGAAGAAAATGTGCAAAAAGGCTTAATCATCAAACGCTCAGGAACCTTTAAAGGAGATCCGATATTAGGTGCCGAGATAGCTTTTGATATTTTAGGGACAGTCTCGAAGTTGCTTTCTAAAGCCCCAACTCCGCAGACGCAGGCGATTTCATTAGCATTAAATGCAATTAATGTTTTTAATGAAACGGCTGGAATAAGAGACGTTGATGATGTAATGACTGTTTTGAAAGGGCCTAAGGAATCTTGGTGGAGATTTTGGAGGCTTAGAGCTGCTGCGACAATTTTCCTTCAAGGATCGGTAGATATTGAGGGAGAGTTGGAATTTAAAGATAGTGGGTTATTAGATTCACCTGAAGATTTTACGCAGAAAAAAGAACAAAAAGATAAAGATATCGATTTTGCGACAGGCTTTGAGTTAGGTGGAAAGGCTCAGTTTGGAATTTATGGTGGAGCTTGGGCTGAAGGTCGTATATTGGGGTTTGGAGCGGGCGCTGGTGCGGCTATGAAGGCTGTGGTTATTTGGAAATTGCTTTATAAATTAGAAGCACAGCAAATAACGGGATGGTATGAAGGGTTTGAGCTAACTATAAAAGGTGAAGCTGCTGTTGGTGATATAGACAGGGGGACAGGGAATGCTAATAGTGCAGATCCTTCATTAAAGTTGGAGGTTGGAGGAATAAGTTTGGGTGGCGAAGGGTATACGGCGTCAATATCTGGTGGGGTTGAGATGAAATTAACCTCTATTAGCGGGCATATTGACACGAAAGTGTTTATTCCTGGGGAAAGTAAAAGCAGCCCCTGTTTAATTTATGAATTTTAAAGGGATAAGAATGAAAAAAAGAATCATTTTACTAATAGTGGGTCTTGTTTTGTTTTTAGGAATTATAGGTGGATATGTTTTTATGAGAAAGAATGATGAAACTGATGTAGTTTATGTGGTTAGTTATCGTTATGAGAGAATGTACTGCAATTTTTTAGTTAACAATATTCCTGTCCATACATCAGTTGGTAAAGATCTAACGATTCAATGGAGCTTTATGGATCGTATAGGAATGCTCTTAAAAGAAGGGCACAACACGATAGGCATTGAAGGAGTAGATTTAACAAACGCTGATAGTAGTTCATTTTGTGAGATGAGTGTTAGTGCGTATGTCTATAACCCTAAAGATGAAACAGTAGAGAGTAGAGAGGTTACTTCTTTACGCTTAACTTATGATAAAGATGGCATATTTTCCATTGCGGAGAGTAAAGATTATAATGAGCCTCATTTGACTTCTAAACCAAGGCTTAAAAACATGGATTATGCTTTTTATTATAAGAGCAATAAAGACTTACAGAATAATGTTCTGGCTACTCGCTTGCTTGAAATAAAACATCCTTTTAGAACTCACACATGGAAATATAAATCTGAGCCTTTTATTGATACTCTAGATAATAGAGAAAAACTGTGGCGGAAATACGAAGAGCTTGCCTATGTCTTTAAAAAGAAGAATTACCAAAATTTGGTTAATTCGATGATGCCAGGAATAGTAGAAACAGAGAATTATCAAGGAAATCTCATTGAGCGGAGCTGGGAAAAAAGTGTTTTAGGTAATTACGTCGATTTGTGGGGGGCGGATGGTTATGATGTTTATTTAAAAGATAAAGATCATGTGGAGTTGATTATTAGTCCTGGTGGTGAATTATTCAGATTCAGAATGAAAGGGGATGTTAGCGCTATAAGTTCTCCTCTTACAATAACCACATCTTTAGGAGAAGAGTATTCAATTAATAAAACATTTACCCTTGTCGATGGGGAAATTGTTGTTGCATATTAATTTTTTTTAATAAGAAAAACCGTAAATAACTTGCGTCATTTACGGCTCTCTTATAGATTAGCTCTATCGGTTTGACAGAGATCCGACCCTCTCTCAAACTACTTTAACAGCCCAAGCAAGGCGATTAAAGCAAGCTCTAACCGAAATAATATCATTATAACGATATTAATCAAGGAATAGGGATGAGAGAACCGAGATCTGACGAGTCGCATAAGCGGTTTTTTGTGCCTGAAATAAATGATAACGCCGTAATAGGGGGCGTTTTAGAAGTTCGATAAGTTATCCGAATATTGTTCGCTCAACTGAAAAGTTTTTCGTATATGAGGGCAACTTAGATAACCAAGAAGATAGATATGGTGCTTCTTCTTATACTCAGATTGTCAGCATGCCTTATTGCCTTCAAGTTTAGATGAAGAAAAAATCGAGAAGAAAGGCTTAATCGTTAAAAGATCAGGGACTTTTAAGGGGGATCCGCCAACTAAGGCAAACTCATTATTGATGGCTCTCTGCTTTCGATTTATGAATCTTCTTCGCAAGCTCAGGGAGAATATCGATCGAGCGTGGACCTGGTACTAATTCTGATAAATTCACTTTGATATAGTTTT
The DNA here is from genome assembly GCF_038500265.1 of Ignatzschineria larvae DSM 13226. Lineage (NCBI taxonomy): Bacteria > Pseudomonadati > Pseudomonadota > Gammaproteobacteria > Cardiobacteriales > Ignatzschineriaceae > Ignatzschineria > Ignatzschineria larvae. The sequence continues at coordinate 828,611 of NZ_CP150637.1, forward strand.
TATTTTTCACTGCGGAAACGCCTTGAAGTTCTGGCATTGATTCTAGAATCGCAATCTTCTGTTCATAATCATCATCATTACGAAAACCTTTATAGATCGGGATAATGATCACTTCCGGGTTTGCCATTACAATATCTTCCCAATTGCCCACAGCCCAAGTTTTATTCGCCCCTTTGCCGGCGAGGATATTATCCACCGAGATCAATTTGAGCATCTCTGTGGTATAGCCATCGAAAAAGGTATAAGGTTTACCGTCTTGTGCATCAAAGATAAAAGCGGTTTTAACCGGATAAGCTTCGATCTTGGCCATGACTTCATTCAGTTTCTCTTTCTCTTGGGCAACATAGGTTTCTGCTTCGGCTTCAATACCAAAAATTTCCCCAAATTTGAGCATATCATTGAAGTAAGTATTGACATCGGCCTTAGAGGAGGTCATTGATTCAGGTACATAAATAGAGATGCCCTCAGGGACAATCTTATTGGCTTCAAGCGCTAATTTAGAGAATGAATTACCCCAGCCGGTCGTAAAATCAGGATTCGAGGCCATAAAGACTTCATAAGAGGGCCAACGTTCCGCAAGCACTGGTACCCTGTCATAATCTTCAGCAACCGGCGGATAGATCGGTTCTTCTAAGAAAGCCGTACCCACCATACGATCGGCAAGACCTAAGGCAAGGAGCATCTCTGTGGTGATCTGATTAAGGGAGACAATTCGATGGGGATATTCTGTTAATTTAAATTGGTAGAGTTGTCCGTCTAAATCAGCGGTAAACTCAATGGGTTGACTAGGGGTACGCTGATTCAACGCCGATTGGCTTTCTGCCGTTGTACCTGTACTTTCTACCGATTGCGCCAAAAGCAGTGCCGGGAAGAGTAGGGTCGATAGTGTTAGTGCAATTTTATTCATACGATACCTCTTGATCAGTGTTAGAAGATGGTGAGAGATGGATTAAAAAAGGATTAAAAGAAAAGAATTAAAAGAAGAATTATTTAAAATAGATGTTCAAATAACAAGTCCTCAAAAATAAACAGTTAAATAATTATTTAGAGGAAGATCGCAATATGCTCTTCCATGGGCACTACATTAAAATGAACGCCAAAAACAGCATAGAGATGTTCCTTTGTGAGTACAGTTTCGGGAGCCCCTTGTTGATAGATTTCACCCTCTTTCATCAAAATAAGATAATCGCAATAGGGGCTGTTGAACATTCATAACTTCAGCCAAATATAGGCACAAGCTAAAGCAACGTTGTTTTCATAATGTTGTTTTAGCTTGTCATATCTTGTTGCTATACTTCTAAAATGTTTCAGCCTTGCAAATGCATTCTCCACTAAATGCCGAGTTTTATAAATATGCCAGTCCATATGATTATTATTCGTAAGAGTATTCCTCTTTTTAGGAATAATAGCTTTAGCTCCTTGATTTATAATATCTTCTCTAAAACTCTCAGAATCATAACCTTTATCTGCACTAACGTAATCTGTCGTATTTAAATGAACCCTGCTAAGTAGCTCTGGAGCGACCTTGATATCGTGGGTCGTTCCATCTGTTACGATAAATTCACAGGGATTACCGCAAGCATCTACGATCATATGAATTTTTGAACTATTTCCACCAACACTTTTAGATATTGCTTGAGGATTATCTGCGGTTGCTCCTGTGCTATGCTGGTGAGCTCTAATGTGAGTTGCATCTATAAACAGCCATTCATAGTCAACATCTTGTGATAGTTTTTTAAATAATTTCAAGAGCTTGTTATTTTTAGACCAACGACTAAAAGTTTTAAAAATAGTATTAGGTCGCCCAAATTGCTCAGGAATATCCCTCCAAGGAACACCTGTTCTCATTCTAAATAGAATACCCTCAACGATATTTCTTAAATTTGGTTTGTCATAGATATTCAAATCTAGGAGAATAGGCTTCAGTTTCAGCCATAGTTTATCTGTAAGCATGGTTCGAGACATAGCGAGAGGTAGGTTTTTTTTGACGATAATATTCTACCGCTCGCTTTTTTTATTTTGAACTGCAATGTTCAACAGCCCCTATTTGGAAGCTAAATTGATATCGTGGATGGTCACAACGGCTGTTGCTGGCGATTCTGCGAGCGCTTTCATCGCTTCCACTTGATAGCGAACATCGAGATGGTTCGTGGGCTCATCGAGAATGAATAGATCCGTCTCTTGCGTAAAGCATTTTGCTAACATTACCCGCTGTTTTTCTCCACCGGAGAGTGTTTCATAGGTCTTATGACGCATATTCTCTAAACCAAAGCGTGCCATATAGCGCTCGGCAATGGCAAAATCTGAAGCCTGATAATTCGCATAATAGCGCTTATAAGGCATTCGTCCCATTACGACAATCTCTTCGACCGTTAATTTACCCTCTACTTGATCATTAAATTGGGTCAACACAGAGAGCTCACGGGCTAATGCTTTAATTGAGAAATGCGCGATATCCTCTCGATTGAGAAAAACCTGTGCTTTGGTTTTGATATCTCGGTAGATATGGCGCAGTAAAGTGGTCTTACCGGAACCATTGGGGCCGATAATACCGATGAGTTTGGGGGATTCGAGCGTAATATTGATCTCTTTTAAGATCCCGTTGTAACTCAGATTGCGAATATGAATAGGATAAACTTGTGCCATTAACGTCTCCGGCTACCTTGAATGATGATATAGACAAAGAGCGGCGCGCCGATAAGGGAGGTGAGAATCCCGTAGGGAATCTCTTCCGGCTTAAACCAACTGCGAGAGATAGTATCGATAATAATGAGGAATGTAGCACCAATCAGGGCCGAATAGAGCGAGAGTTTAAAGTGCTTGACCGAGATAATTTGCCGGACAATATGGGGGATAATCAGGCCGATAAAAGCGATCACACCCACATTTGCCACAATAATAGAGACCACAAGCGAAGAGAGCAGAATAATGGCTAATTTAATCATCCCAACATTCACGCCCAATTGCTGTGAAGCCTCAGCGCCTAATAGTAGTGTATCGAGAATATTGCTACAGAGTAGGCAGAAAATGAGAATGGCAATCAGCGCCAGAAAGGGAAGCGGAAGAAAGGACCATTTCACACCGGAGAAGCTACCGAGCATCCAGAACATCGCACTTTTGACCTGACTCTCATTTTTCGAGAGGTAGATAATTGCCGTCGTCATCGCCGAGAAGAGGCTGGAGATTCCGATACCAATCAGCACGAGATTACTCATATTACGCCGATTGAGGTTAAAAACCACGACTACACTTGTGGCAACCAATCCGCCGACAAAAGCGCCGAAGTAGATATTATAAGGGGAGATAAAGGCAAAGAGCCCAAGCACAATCGCCGAGACAGCGCCGGCACTTGCGCCGGATGAAACGCCGAGAATATAGGGATCGGCTAATTCATTACGGGTAATGGTTTGCATCAAAATCCCCACGAGCGAGAGCGATGCGCCGGTAATCGCCACTAATAATACTCGGGGCAGGCGAATATGGTAGATGATCGTTTCGTAGGGCTTGAGATTGTCGGTGTCGAGCGTGCCGGTGATGATTTTTAAAACGGTACTGATACGTTCTTCAAAACTGATATGAACACTGCCATAAAAGAGGGAGAAGAAGATGACAATCAGCAATATGGCCACAAAAAAGAGGAATTGATAGAGATTGAAATGTTGGAGATATCTCATCTTATGGCAAAGTGATGTTGGAACAGATTGCTTCATTGAATAGTGATCTCTTTAAGTGGTAATCCCTTTATGATCGTGGAATTAGTTTGAAGGATGTTATTAAACCGTATTACAACATGTGTCAATATTGAAACGTAATCAATAGGAATATTTCTATGTTTTCTATGTTTCTTAATTCTCTATCTATTAACATGTATTAGCATCAATTATTAGTCGTAATAGTTAGTTGCTAAGTGTTTTTGTAAAGGGGACTCGGTTAGTTGTTGTATTTATTTTAAATCTTTGTATTAGATGTGTAAATAAATACATAAATAGTTCCCTATGATAGAGAGTTTCCGGATTGCTGTCCAATGGATTTGGCGACTAAAAAGAGTAGAAAGCCGGGTAATGAGTGTGATAACCTTTTGATTCAATTTAAAAGGAGGGCTAGATGTTTATCGTCATTATGGGACTCTATTTCCTGATTCAGAGTTATGTGTTGTGGCGCTATTATCAATTGGTGCCGGCAAAATGGGGCTTGCGCTGGATTGCATTGATTATTGCGCTGATTTTAACGGTCAGCTTACCGCTGTCACTCTATTTTGCGCGGACGATGCCTCTGCCATTGATGGCCTTTTTCTATACACTTGGCTCAGCTTGGCTGATTGGTTTGATCTACTTCTTCCTACCTGTGTTCTTGATGGATCTGTTTCGTCTCATCAATTGGCCTTTTCAGTGGATCTCATCGGCGAAATTGAACCGTTTTCGCACGAAAAATGGCCTGTTACTCTCTATTTTACTGATCGGTTATGCCGGCTTTTTTGGTTGGGCAAATTATACGTATCAGCAAAAAGTGCGGGAACATTATGCGGTCACGCTGTCGCCATTGACGGTCACGCAAGCAGAGCATCATCAATTAAGAGAAGCCCCATTACAATGCCAAAATGGCGCTGAACCGCTTCGGATGGTGATGATCAGTGATTTGCATTTAGGGCATATTATTGGGCGAGATCAGTTAGAGCGATGGATTGATCTTATCAATCGTGAGAATCCTGATTATATCTTTATTAGTGGCGATCTGATTGATAACGATGTTCGTCCGCTCTATCATCAAGGCATTGAGCAAGCTTTAGGCCGATTGGCACCGAAAAAAGGGATCTATGCCGTATTAGGCAATCATGAATATGTTGCAGGCGTGCAGGAGAGTATCGACTTTTTTGCACAGACCGATATTCAATTATTACGTGATGAAGTGGTGCTATTGCCGGAAGGATTCTATCTCGTAGGGCGAGATGACAAAATGAATAAGCTACGGCAATCTTTTGAAGCGCTCACCGCAGAGCTTGACCCTCAATATCCACTCTTTGTATTAGATCATCAACCAACACTAAACCAACGTGCAGAGGGTGATCTATTGCAATTTTCAGGGCATACCCACGATGGGCAAGTATGGCCATATAACTATGTTGCCAGATGGGTTAATGGTGTTGCGCCGGGGTTATTACAAGAGGGCACTCACCATTACCTCATCAGTTCCGGCATTGGTCTTTGGGGCGGGCAGTTTAGAATTGGTACACGCTCGAATTATATCGTGTTAGACGTTTGTCAGTAACTTTGTCATTAATTTTATTACTGATTTTATAGTGAGATCGGTTCAAAATAAGCTTATTAAAATGCCGGCGCATCGGTTGATCGAGGCAAGGAAGCCGTTCTATCCGGCATCATGCAAGGGTTGTTGAGTACGGTTTTATGTTATCTCACAATACCAAATTTACTATACCAGTGAACTTGTCAGTAAAATGGGGCAGTTTCACTGTGTAGTAATGAGAAGTAGAGTGAAAAATATGGATTTTTATCAGAATCATTGTTGACAAAGAATTAAAAGCTCACTATAACTATTAACACGCAATGAGAACTTTTGAGAATGAGTTCACTAATCAATCAAATGATCAAATCAATCTCATCAGTTTTTCAAAAAGAACATAATTCAAAGGAATTCAGAAATGCAAACGATCAACTTTTATAGCTATTGGTGGCAAGCTCGCAACAGCGGGAGAGGTCACTGTGCATAGCTAAAAGTTTTATCTAGGCAGATCGATGAAGAACCCGCAAACAACAATGCGGGTTTTTTTATGTCTCTAGAATCGCTAAAACAATCCGCAGATAGATGATGAAATGATGATAAGACACTATTAAAGATTGGAGTAGCAAGATGAAAGAGATGCAAGAAATGAGCAATAATCCGGCGATGAATAGAGCAGAGTTATCTGTAGAGATAATGGCGATTTTCCAAAAGCTCTATAGTGGGGAATCGATGACCCAAGCGGAGAGTTATCAACTCTTTACCGCTATCGCCGAGGGGAAAATCAGTGAATCTCGATTAAGTGCGGCGCTGATCTCAATGAAATTACGGGGCGAAACGCCTGCAGAGCTTGCCGGTGCAGCGAGTGCCTTTATCGCATTAGCCAAACCATTCCCGGCGATTGAACAACCCTTTGCCGATATCGTTGGCACAGGTGGCGATGGACTCAATACCGTCAATATCTCAACGGCTAGCGCTTTAGTGGCTTCTTGCTGTGGTGCAACGGTGATTAAACACGGTAATCGCAGTGTTTCAAGTTTAACGGGCTCATCTGATCTATTACAAGCGCTTGGGATTGATCTTTTCAAAACGCCGGAAGCTGCGAAAGAATCGGTAATGGACAATGAGATTACCTTTCTCTTTGCACCGCATTATCATACAGGCTTTAAATATGCGGCCAAAACACGAGCAGAACTCAAAACGCGCACTATTTTTAATATCCTAGGACCATTAACCAATCCGGCGCGTCCTAAGCGAGCGATGATCGGTGTGTATGATCCGCAATTAACAGAACTGATCGCACAGACCGGCGCGCTTCTCGGCTATGAACATCTCTTAGTGATTCACGGCGGTGGAATGGATGAGGTAGCCCTTCATAGCGCCACGAAAGTGACAGAATTAAAAGCAGGAAATATTACCACGTATGAGGTGAATCCTGCTGATTTTGGTCTACATTATCATCCCCTTGAAGCGTTACGTGGTGGGGATGCGCTTGAGAATCGCCGAACATTATTACAACTCTTATCAGGCAACGCACCACTTGCACATCAAGAAGCGGTGGCGATCAATGTGGCGCTCTTCTTGACGCTATTTGGCAAAGAGAATTTACAAGAGAATGCCGAGCAGGCGTTAGAGGCCATTCGTTCAGGGCGCGCCTTAGAGAAATTAGCCATTTTAACCGAAAAAGATTCTGCATCCTTTGCCGAAGAGCTTATTCGAGCCTAAGGAAAAGAGAAGAACCGAAAGATCCATAACGATAACCACAACCCTTATTCAAAACATTGCACAATAGGATAGAGAAGGAACCGTAGAGATGAGTATGACTGTATTAGAATCGATTGTCGCCCAACGCCGGATAGATATTGCCCAATTACGGAGCGAGCGCTCTTTGCAATTAGTGCAGGATAATATTATGGGGGAAACTGTCAGTGAGCCACGATTCTATCAAGCGATTGAAGCCCCAAAAAAGGCACACAAGCCGGCCTATATCTTAGAATGCAAACGCGCATCCCCTTCAAAAGGATTGATCCGCACCGATTTTAATTTATCCACCATTATTAGCGCTTATGAACCTTATGCCACTGCGATTTCAGTTTTAACAGAAAATCGTCACTTCGGCGGAAGTTATGAGGATCTGAAGCAAGCTCGGCAATTGACAACCCGCCCGTTACTCTGCAAAGATTTTATAGTGGATGTCTATCAGCTCTACTTAGCTAAAGAGGCCGGCGCTGATGCGGTGCTCTTAATGCTTTCGGTATTACGAGATGATGAGTATCGCTATTTTGCAGAGACTGCTCATACGCTTGGTTTAGGGATCTTAACGGAAGTGAATAATGAAGCGGAAGCGGCAAGGGCACTCAAATTACAAGCGCGTATTATCGGCATTAATAATCGTAATTTGCACGATCTTTCCATTGATTTGAGTAAAACTGAACGACTTCGCGCTTTAATGCCACAAGATCAGTGTGTTATCAGTGAATCCGGGATTCATCAATATGCCGATATTCAACGTCTACGCCGGACGGCCGATGGTTTTTTGATTGGCAGTCATCTAATGGCTAGCGATCATCTGTCCCAAGCCTTACAACAGCTATTGCAAGGGGGCTATAAAGTCTGTGGCTTAACCTCGGCAGAAGATGCCAAATTAGCCTACGAAGCCGGTGCAACGTATGGTGGATTGATCTTCATTCTCTCAAGTCCTCGGGGTGTCACTTATCATCAAGCCAAAGTGATTCGAGAATCTGCGCCCCTAAAATGGGTGGGCGTTTTTCAAAATGATGATATCGATACCATTGCTTTTATTGCACAAGAGGTGGGATTATCAGCGGTACAACTGCACGGCGAAGAACCCCAAAGTTATATTTCAAAGCTTCGTCAATTATTACCGCACCATATTCAAATTATTAAGGCCTTGCCGGTGCGGGAAAATACACTGCCGCTAATGGATTACCAAGATGTCGATTACTATCTATTAGACGGCGTTAAAGGGGGAAGTGGAGAACCTTTTAATTGGCAATTGTTAGCGAATCGCGATCTTTCTAATTGCTTTATTGCCGGCGGTATTTCCTGCGATAACATCTCGGAAGTCTTGCAATATCCCGCCTTTGGATTAGATATCAACTCAAAAGTAGAAAAATCCCCCGGCAAAAAAGATCCGGTCAAGTTACAAGCGATTTTTCAGACATTAAGAGCAATGGCAAACGTTTAAACAGTAGATTGAAATGCTTAAAAGACAATCAAACAACAACTAAAAAATTACTAGACGATATTACGAAACGATATTCCTAAAAACGATTATTAAAGAGAGTATAACAATGAGACAACTCTATCCTTACTTTGGTGAATTTGGTGGGCAATATGTCCCGGAATTATTAATTCCCGCTCTTGATCAATTAGAAAATGCCTTTATTGAAGCCCAGCAAGATCCGGAATTTCAGGCAGAATTGATGGATCTGCTGAAAAACTACGCCGGTCGTCCAACGGCTTTGACCCTTTGCCGTAATTTAACGGCAGGGACAGCGAGTAAATTATATCTCAAACGAGAAGATCTACTGCACGGTGGCGCGCATAAGACGAACCAAGTATTAGGGCAAGCGCTATTAGCGAAACGAATGGGGAAAACTGAGATTATTGCCGAAACAGGTGCCGGTCAACACGGCGTTGCCACAGCCCTTGCTTGTGCGCTTTTAAATATGAAATGCCGAATCTATATGGGCGCAAAAGATATTGAGCGACAAAAACCGAATGTTTTTCGGATGGAGCTAATGGGTGCAACAGTGATTCCGGTTACCAGTGGTTCAGGTACGCTAAAAGATGCCTGTAATGAGGCGCTGAGAGATTGGTCTGCAAGTTATAAAACGACCCATTATCTCTTAGGAACTGCTGCGGGTCCGCATCCATTTCCAACGATTGTACGGGAATTTCAGAAGATGATCGGTGAAGAGACAAAAGTGGAGATTCTCAAGCGCGAAGGGCGCTTACCTGATGCGGTGATTGCCTGTATTGGCGGTGGTTCTAATGCCATTGGGATGTTTACGGATTTTATCCCGGAGAGTGATGTTCGTTTAATCGGTGTTGAACCAGCAGGTAAAGGGATTCATACCGGCGAACACGGTGCTTCCCTCAAATATGGTACGCCGGGAATCTATTTTGGAATGAAATCCCACTTGATGCAGACAGAGGAAGGGCAGATCAAAGAGTCTTACTCAATTTCAGCAGGACTTGATTTCCCGTCCGTAGGGCCACAACACGTTCATTTAAATGAGATCGGCAGAGCAGAATATGTGTCGGTCACAGATGAAGAGGCGCTCGATGCATTCCAGCAACTCGCTAGACACGAAGGAATTTTGCCGGCGTTAGAATCATCTCACGCTTTAGCTTATGCGCTGAAGATGATTCACGCAGAGCCAGAAAAGGCGCAATTATTAGTGGTCAATCTCTCAGGTCGAGGAGATAAGGATATCTTTACGGTACATAAAATTTTAGAGGAGCGCGCATAATATGAATCGCTATCAACAATGCTTTCAGCAGTTAGCCGAAAAACAGGAACAAGCTTTTATCCCCTTTGTCGTATTGGGCGATCCTACCTTTGAGGATTCGTTAGCGATTATTGATCAATTAGTAGCTTCCGGCGCAGATGCGTTAGAGTTAAGCATTCCATTTTCTGATCCGCTTGCCGATGGGCCGGAGATTCAAACCGCTGTGCTCCGGGCGATGGATAATGGAATGAGTGTGGCACGAAGTTTTGAGTTACTCAAGATCATTCGCGAACGTCATCCGCATATTCCTATCGGGCTTTTGATGTATGCCAATTTGATAAATGCCAAAGGATTATCGGCTTTTTATCAAGCGTGCCAAGAGGCGGGCGTAGATTCCGTATTAGTCGCCGATGTCCCGCTACGGGAGGCTAAGCCTTTTGTAACAGAGGCTCGGAAATACAATATCGCACCGATCTTTATCTGCCCGCCCGATGCCACTGATGAAACGATCGAAGGCATTGCAGCGCAAGGGGAAGGTTACACCTATCTTGTCTCTCGTGCCGGCGTGACAGGCGTTGATCAAGCATTACTCAGTGATGCCACAGATAATATTGCAAGACTTAAAAAAGCCGGCGCACCCCCGATTATTCAAGGCTTTGGTATTGCCACAAAAGCACAAGCGGAGCATTATCTTGCGCTCGGCATTGAGGGCGTGATTAGTGGTTCAGCGATCGTGAAATTGATTCGAACTCACTATCAAGAAGAGGCGCATTGTGCGGATCTAGCAACATTATTGCCGACATTAGCAGAATTTGTCACCAGCTTAAAATCGGCTACGAAACCTGCTTAAGAATGCGATTTGTTCGATTATAGAGATGATAAGAGTGATCACAAAAGGATCTAAAAAAGGAGAGGTTTACAAACTGAAAGAATCAGAAATTGAGTAATGGATTAAGAGATATTCCCTTTAAGAAGGAATTTATCGTATAATCTACGATTCTTAAATAGCGTGCTTATTTTTAGATCCTTTTCAATCTAGTATTGCTAGATTCATTTTGAGACTTCAGCAAAACAAAGGTATTTTCAATGCATAAATTAGTCTATCTACTCTTTATCGTATTAGTTGCGGGCTTAATCTATATGATCACAATGCCCTTTATTATGCTCTATGAAGATCAACAAGCGATTGTGGAAGAAGAGGTCACTTACTTCATTCCAGAAGGTGGCTTACAATCCCACTATCACAAAGAAGTAGAGATGGCAAAGGGCAAAAGAGTCCGTGAGCGAGAAGCAAAAGCCGCAGAAGCGAACAGCCAAGAGTAATTAAACTGATCTCAGACTGATCGCTATTACTACCAAGCTAGAACAACAAGCATTGAGTAAGAAGTACCATTCGAGAGAGTGGTACTTTTTTGTTGTTTGTCATAGGAGATTATTTGTTAGAAGGTTTTAGGTTAATTATTGGGAACACTTTCTAAACATTATAGATAAAACCTTACTTATCTAGTACTATTTCTACCTATAATAAAGCAGAAATTAAATAAAGGTATTACATGGAAACTGAATTAATCAAAGCACTCAATGGCGTTTTAAAAGCATTTCCTCAATTTTGGGATGGGGAGAAGTTACACCGTTCTTTAGTGATTGATGCGATTAATCAAAAGGAACCAGCTCTGATCAAAGCACTCATTAATAATGACAAGATCAAAGAGAATTACAGCAGTGAGATCGAGGGAGTTTTACTCTTTGATTTTGAGAAGCTTATAAACCTCTTGAAATATAAAGAGTTTTGGTACGACAGTTTTACTAAATACCGCAATACCATTGGTTTAACGAGTGAAGGGAAATATCTTAACTACAATAGCGATGTCGTTTTAGATTTTCCTTTTAAAGATTGCGTACTTGAAGGTGGCATGACCAAAGAGGATCAAGGTAAAGATGAGATCTATTACAATGAAGTGATTGCCCGCGATGAAATTGATCGTCTTTTTGCTCCCAAAGTGCTTACCAAGACAAAGCGCTATACCAAAGAGGGCATTGAAGAGAATATTACTGATTTTAGCGATGAAGATAACCTGATCATTAAAGGCAATAATCTCATTGCACTTCACTCTTTAAAAGAGCGCTATGCCGGCAAAGTCAAACTTATCTATATTGATCCACCTTATAATACTGGGAATGATAGCTTTAAATATAATGATCGTTTTAATCGTTCTACGTGGCTGACTTTCATGAAAAATCGCCTTGAAGTTGCGAGAGATTTGTTAAGTGATGATGGGGTGATTTTTGTTCATATTGGTGATGATGAAGTTCATTATTTGAAGATTTTGATGGATTCTATTTTTGATGAAGAAAAATTTATAGCTACAATTCCAAGAAAAACAAGAAATGGAAAATCTGATGTACCTTATAAATTATCACAAGATTATGATTGGCTATTAACATATACCAAATCTTCGGATACGAAAAAATCGCTATTCAAAAGAACGATTGAACGAAAATATTATGAATCGCCTGATTTTCCAAACGATAAATGGCGCTTATCTGATTTAACAACGCAGAGAACAATAGTAGAGCGACCAAAATCTGATTTTACATTAGTAAATCCTAAGAATCAGGAGGAATATCCTGTTAATCCTAATAGATCTTGGGCTATTACAATTGATACTGTTCAATCGTATTTAGAAAAAAATAAAATTGTATTTCCAGGAGATTATGATTTTCTGAATATTAAGATTCCAGCAATGAGAACTTTCTTATCTGAAGAAATAGAACTGAAAGGAGAGGATTTTAATAAGGCATATGTATCTAGCGAGTTTTTGAATAAGACAATGGATGACTTTTTAAATAATCTTACCAATAGAAAAGGCAATGATGAATTAGTAGGATTATTTAATAATAAAGACTTTTCTTATCCGAAACCGGAAGCATTAATTGAAAAAATATTAGAATACTGCACTGTAAAAACAGACCTTATTTTAGACTTCCACTTAGGCAGTGGAACAACAGCGGCAGTCGCGCATAAAATGGGGCGTAGATATATTGGTATTGAGCAGATGGATTATATCAATGAGATTACCGTACCAAGATTACAAAAAGTGATTGAAGGTGAACAAGGTGGAATTTCTAAAGATGTTGAGTGGCAAGGTGGTGGAAGTTTTGTCTATGTGGAATTGATGGAGCTTAATTATCGCTTTATCCATGAAATTGAAAAGGCGCAGGATTATGAAGCATTAACGTCAATTCTTGAAGAAATGAAAGTCAATGCACATCTTAACTATCATGCTGATCTCAATAAGGTATTAAAAACTGCTTATGAAATGGATGGAATGCCAAGAAAAGTAAGCTTTGATGAATTAGAGCTTCATGAACAGAAAAAGCTATTGATTGAATTACTCGATAAGAATCAGTTATATGTAAGCCTTTCTGAAATCAATGATAAAACATTGTATATTTCAGAAACAGATAAAGCCTTTAATCGTAGTTTTTATGAGAAGGATTAATCATGGCAAAGAAACCAATCAATAAGGATCTACTATTTAACCAGTTTAAAGAGTTTGACCGTTTAGGGTTATTTTCTGAAAACTACGAAGTCCCTAATTATGTTAAGGATAATTTAAAAGACCAATTACGCCCTTATCAGGATGAAGCATTGCGTTATTTGCATTATGCCCAAAATAATCCAGAAGCGGATGTTCGTTATAAGCATCTTCTTTTTAATATGGCAACAGGTGCGGGTAAAACAATGGTAATGGCGGGCGCTATTCTTTATATGTTTAAAGAATATGGCTATCAAAACTTTATCTTCTTTGTTCATACCGATGCGATTATTCAAAAGACTAAAGAGAATCTCTTAAATCCGTTATCTTCTAAATATTTATTCAGCCAAGATATCGAGATTGAAGGTGAAAAAATCACGATTGAGCCGGTAGAAACATTTCCGGCAGTTCCCAATGACAATACGATTTATTTAAAGCTCTCCACGATTCATAAAATTCATGATGAATTGAATAATCCCAAAGAGAACAGTATTACCTTTGATGAATTAAAAGAACAGCGATTAGTGTTATTAGGGGATGAGGCGCACCACTTCAATGCTGAAACGAAAGCCAAAGGAAAAGCCAAAAATAGCAAAGAGTATGAGGAGCTGACATGGGAAAGAACTATTGATTCTATTCTTGCTTTACAGCCTAAAAACCGATTATTGGAATTTACAGCTACCATTAATTTAGAGAATAGAGAGATCTATCAGAAATATAAAGATAAGATCGTTTATCAGTATGATCTTAAACAATTTATGATGGATGGTTATTCTAAAAAGGTAATGCTATTAGAAGCAAACCAAGAAGATAACGAGAAAATGTTAGATGCGGTGTTGTTGAGCCAATACCGTAAGATGGTTGCATTCGATCATGGTATTAGAGAATTTAAACCGATTATTTTGTTTAAATCTAATCAGATTGCTGTCTCTAAGGCAAAACAAGATGACTTTATTCAAATGATTGAATCTTTAACGCCGGATAAAGTTAAAGAGCATTTAACACAGAAGAGAATGCAACTAAGCTCTTCTACTAGTATTTGGCATAAAGTAATAGATCGTTATCTACAAAGTGATTTGATCCCTGTTGTTGGGGGAATTATCGATGATTTTAATGAGATGAATCTGTTAAATGTCAATAAGAGTGATCTGCTAGAAGAATACCCTGTTTTATTAAATACGTTAGAAGAGATTGATAATCCTATTCGCGCTATTTTTGCGGTTGCGAAAGTGAACGAAGGTTGGGATGTCTTGAACCTTTATGATATTGTCAGAATCAGTGAAAAAGCCTCTAATACGAAAAATGGAACAGATAGCGAAGCGCAATTGATTGGACGAGGTGCGCGATATTATCCATTTACTTATCAAGGTGAGCAGAGCTACACCCGCCGTTTTGATACGAGTGTGAGTGATTTAGCGATTTTAGAACAGCTTCATTACCATACGATCAATGAGCCGTCATATATTAAAACATTGCATAATTCGCTAGATAATGCGGATATCGTAGCGCATCTCGATGGCTTGGGGAAAGTTGAACATGCGAAATTGAAAGAAGAGTTTAAAAAATCAAAAATCTATCAAACAGGTGAACTTTTTTATAATGAAGTCATCGATATAGATAACAGTGCTAGAAATTGGGATTCCTACTCTTTAGAAAAACATTTTGAAGTGAGTTATAAGACGGCTCAAGAGATTTCATTAGATCACATTGAAGATGAAGCAGAAAATGAAGATAAGTTGACTCATACTGAAGCACTGCAATTGGATCAGCGATATTTTTATAAAGCACTACAGAAGATTAATTTCTTCACCTTTGAAAACTTACAAACATACTTCCCGATGCTTGAGAGTATGCGGGAATTTATTACGAGTACCGATTATTTAGGTAATTTAACGATCAATGTAAAATTGCCTCTTAAGGTTTCCCTTGCAGATTTACCGGCAAGAGAGAAGCTGCAACTATTAGAGACGGTCTTAGTAAGAATCGCGGATAATATTCGCCGTAACTTTAATAAAGTCATCGGGACTTATCGCTTTACCAGTAAGCCATTAAAAGACTTTGTGAAGGATTACAGTACATTTATTGATATGAATCCTGCAACCTATGCTAATCAGAAGATTGAAGCAAAATCCACGATAGGCAAAAAATGGTATGTATTTGATCAGGCTATTTTAAACCAGTTAGAACATAAACTAGTCGCCTTGATAGATCAGTTTATTCGCAAGCTGAAAGATAAATATGGTGATATTTATCTTATCCGTAATGATGAGCAATCATCTGATTTTAAATTGAGAGAATTTAACGGCGTGAGAGGTTTTATGCCTGATTTCATCTTAATTATGACGGGTATTGAGGATAATGCTTATTATCAAGTATTTTTAGAGCCTAAAGGGGATGACCGCTTACTAGATGATGCTTGGAAAGAGAGAATGCTAGAAACGATTAATCGTAAAGATCTCATCATCTTAGATGAAAATGAGGATGTAAGATTAGTCGGTATTCGATTCTTTGCAGAGAGCAAGCGTGATGAGTTTATTAAGGATTTTGAAGCTAAACTCTACGATGGGAAACCATTAGAAGATATATCGCTGATTTAAGGTTAAGTTATACTCATCATCAAAATCAAAAATCCTGCCAATATTTCCCAATTGTAGGCAGGGATTCGTTAGAATGGATCTTTAACCTTACTATGTTGTGTAATCCTCCCCTTTTTAGGGCTATTTAAAAGTAGAAGGTTTCTCTTGGTTTATTAAAGTTGACACGGTGGCACAGATCCAATGGCTGAATGGGGTCTTTCATTATTATAACTCCATAGCCATTTAGTGGAGTAAATTTGTGCTTCATTGATTGTTCCAAACAGATAATTCGATAGTAACTCCTCTCTTACGGTGCGGTTAAATCGCTCAATATAAGCATTTTGTGTGGGTTTCCCCGGTTGAGTATAGATCAGAGTGATCTTCTTTGAATTAGCCCAATCAATTAATTTCTGGCTAATATATTCAGGGCCATTATCACATCGAATCGCTGCAGGCTTTCCTCTCCATTCAATAATTCTCTCTAAGGAGCGAATCACTTTTTCTGTCGGTAAACTAAAATCAATATCCACGCAAAGACCTTCTCGATTATAATCATCAATCACATTAAAAGTTCGGAAATAACGTCCATTTTGCAAGCTGTCAGACATAAAATCCATCGACCATATTTGATTAATATCTGTCGCTAATCCCAATGCTTCGGGGCAATTTCTGATGATTCGTTTTTTAGGTTTAATTCTGAGATTAAGCTCTAATTCCCGATAAACTCTTAAAACTCGTTTATGATTCCATCGGAACTTTTGAATATTTCTCAAATAATCAAAACATAAACCAAAACCCCAACGCTTATGAGCTTTAGTTAACTTCAGTAACCAAGTTTCAATGAGTCTGTTTTCGGAAGAGGCTTTGGCCTGATAGTGAAAAGCCGTTTTGCTAATCCCAAATATCTCACAAACCAAACGAATGGAGATATCTTGAGTCTTTAAAACAGCTTTAGCCATCTCTTTTCGTTGAGATGGCTTTACCACTTTCCCTCTAAAGCTTCTTGGCGGATACGGGACTTTAAACATTCTTCAGCATACATTTTTTTGAGCCTTGCATTCTCAGCTTCTAGCTCTTTTAAGCGAGTAATCATCGAGGCATCCATACCACCATATTTTGAACGCCACTTATAAAATGTCGCCGAACTAATCCCATGCTCTCGACATAAATCGGTCACTTTCACGCCTGATTCATTCTGCTTTAAGATTGACATGATTTGTGTGTCTGTGAATTTTGATTTTTTCATAGTTAATTTCTCCTAAGTAAATAATACGAGAAAATTCTACTTATAGTCGGTATTATTTTTAGGGAGGATTACAGTTGCAATTCATTTAATGAATAGAGGAGTGAGCTATGCACGAACATCACGAACACGATCACCACAGCCACGAAGATCATCCAAGAGTGTTGGTTTTAGTGGATGTACAAGAGAAACTTTTGAGAGTGATGAATAAGCAAGAACAACTACTACGGAATTTAACGATTCTAGTGGAAGGGGCCATTGCACTTGAGATACCGATTATTTGGCTTGAGCAATATCCTCGTGGACTGGGTCGAACAGTGCCGGAGCTTAAAGCGCTATTAGAAGAGAAAGGTATTGAACCCATTGATAAAATGAGCTTTAGTGGCTGTAAAACAGAAGCGATGCAACAAGCATTAGCGCCATATACCGCAGAACATTGCCATTTTATTGTGGCGGGTATTGAAGCGCATATCTGTGTCTATCAGACGGTACAGGATCTTTTAGCGGAGGATCTTGCTGTTGAAGTGGTTGCAGATGCGGTAGGTTCGCGCGTGGAAGAGAGCGTAGAAATTGCGCTGAATAAGATGATGCAATTAGGCGCTGATTTAACGAGTGTTGAGATGTGTCTATTTGAGCTTTTGGGGAGTGCTGAACATCCACAATTTAAGACAATTAGTAAATTGATTAAGTAGCTAATTCATCAACGAATCGATTCATCAATGAATTAAGTAGTGATCGATAATGGCTTGAAATAACGTGCGTATTGATCATAATTTACAAAATTTATTGTAAAAATAGATCCTGATAAGATCCATAAGTGCAGAGTATAGGCTTAGGGATCTAATCGGGATTTTTTCTTATATCGTTGCCTATAGATAAGAGATAATTTCAGTCATTGCTTGGCATTTATCAGTGAGGATTGAGCATTGAGTTTTTGAAAAATATTCAGATGAAATTTCCAGATAAAATTTCTAATTGACTCTTGAAAATAAACTTAATAAAAATCCGAGATAAGGTAGAATCACAAATGATTTAAACAATAATATGTGCAATATTATTGATGATTTTTCTAATAAAATTCTTATCAGAAACTAAACTATTGATTACCACTCTTCTCAGTCGAGGGCTATTGAGATGAATTATGAATTGATGATTGTATTAGCATTGCTATTTATGGCAGTTGTGGCTTTTATGCTCAATAAGCCACGAATGGATGTGGTTGCAGTTTGTGCGTTATTAGCTTTGCCATTGACCGGCAGTGTGACATTAGATCAGGCACTTGCCGGCTTTAGTGACAGCAGTGTGATTGTGGTAGCCGTCTTTTTCGTGATTGGTGATGGTTTGGTGCGGACCGGCATTGCATTTCGGGTTGGCGATTGGTTGGTTAAACAATCTAAAAATAGTGAGACAAGGCTCATTTTACTCCTAATGCTCTCTGTCGCATTTTTGGGCTCTGTGATGAGTTCAACGGGCATTGTGGCGATTTTCATTCCGATTCTATTAAGTGTTGCTACGAAGATGAAAGCAGATACCCGGCGTTTGATGATGCCTTTGAGCTTTGCCGGTCTGATTAGTGGGATGTTAACGCTCGTGGCGACACCGCCGAATCTTGTGGTTTCAGGGCAGTTACAATTAGCGGGGCACGCACCTTTTCAATTCTTCTCATTTACACCGATCGGACTGATTGTATTAGTAGTGGGCATTATCTATATGCTCTTTGCTCGTCGATTATTGGGGAAAAAGAGCAGTGATACGGCAACAACAGGGCATACTCGCATTAATTTCGATGATTTAGCGACAGAATATGGGCTCAAAGGACGCAATTATCGGGCGCAAGTGGGGAAAGGCTCGCCCATGATTGGTAAACGGCTATCAGAGATGCATCTGCGGGAAGAGCACGGCGCGAATATTATCGCCGTAGAACGTCGTTTAAATCGTCTTCGCAATGTAGTGCTCGATGCCGTTCCTGACCGGGTTATTCAAGAGAATGATGTGCTCTTATTTGATTTCTTCTATCCTGAGCAGGTGAACCTTTTCTTGCAGAAATTCAATTTGGTTTCTCTACCATTGATGAGTAGCTACTTTAATGAGCATTCCCGAGAGATCGGTATGGTTGAGGTGACTATTCATCCGGATTCTAAATTGATTGATAAAACCGTTTTAGAGAGTGCTTTCCGTTCCCAATATGGTCTTAATGTGATGGGAATTAAGCGGCAAGGGGAAGTGCTAGAGAATGAGCTTGTGAATGAGAAGCTCAAACGGGGAGATACCCTATTAGTAGTCGGGATGTGGCGTGCGATTCGGCAATTACAGACGATGAAAAATGACTTCGTTGTATTAACTATTCCGGCAGAGATTGATGAAGTTGCGCCGGCAATGGAGAAAGCACCGTATGCAATTATTGCGCTCTTGATTACGGTAGCCTTAATGATTTCAGGGGTTTTCCCGACAGTATTAGTAGCGATCTTCGGCGCACTCTTAATGGGTGCTTTTGGTTGTATTACGATGGATAGTGCTTATAAGTCAATTCATTGGCAGAGCGTTATTTTGATTGTCGGGATGTTCCCCTTTGCCGTTGCGCTACAAAATACCGGCGGTGTTGACTTAGCTGTTCAATTTTTACTGGATATGAGTGGGGATGCAAGTCCACGCGTCCTATTAGCGATGCTTTTTGGCATTACGGCGGTTATTGGGCTTTTTGTCTCAAATACGGCAACGGCAGTTCTTTTAGCACCGATTGCAATTCAAACTGCTTCGGCATTAGGCGTTTCCCCTTATCCCTTTGCAATGGCAGTTGCGATCGCGGCTTCAGCAGCCTTTATGACCCCTGTTTCTTCCCCTGTAAATACTTTAGTCGTAGCGCCAGGACGTTATAGCTTTGGGGACTTTATCAAAATTGGGGTGCCATTTGTTTTCATTGTAATGGCAATTGCGGTCTTCTTTATTCCTATTTTATTCCCGCTATAGTTGATTGTTACAATGTTAAGAGATGAGTCAATCACTCACTTGCGGGCGCAGGGTTGATCTGGAATGGTAAGCATTCTATCCCGCCGGGAATCAGCTTTGATTGGGAATGATTCAGGGTAAGAAGGTAGGCGTATCGCCGGGGCGAATGATCTCGCTCTTGTCACAATCGCGCGCCGGCAGTTGTGGCATTTCAAGTTACGATAATAGGGAATGCTACTACTTCGTACTGACAGGCAATCAGTTCAGAGATCGTTAATGTTGAGAGATGAGTCAATCGCTCACTTGCGGACGTTGGATTGATCTGGAATGGTAAGCATTCGATCCCGCCGGGAATCAGCTTTGATTGGGAATGATTCAGGGTAAGAAGGTAGGCGCATCGCCGGGGCGAATGATCTCGCTCTTGTCACAATCGCGCGCCGGCAGTTGGTGCTTCGTGTTGAGATAGTATTTTTGTGATCCCATTACTTTCACGTGGAAATGAAAAAAGGCCCCTATTAAGAGGCCTTTTGATGTTACTGCATCTGTTATTTAAACAGAATCCATCGATTATGCATCAGGTTCACGTGAACGGCTTAAGAACTCTTTTGGATATTGAGTAAAGCCACGTGTTACAAATGCAAGGTAGATAATACCGATGGTTGCCCAGACTAAACCGATGACAAGCGCTTGATATTCAAGGCTATACCACAGGTAGCTGATGAATGCCATTCCTAAGAATGGGAAGATGAGGTACTGAATATTGTTATTAACACTATAACGTTGCTTATCACGAATATAGTATTGAACAACCACACAGAGATTCACAAAGAAGAAAGCGGTTAATGCACCGAAGTTCACTAAGTGAAGGGCAAAGTTAAGGTCAAAGAACCCTGCTGTTAAACAGATCACACCAACGATAATGATGTTGATAGAAGGTGTTTTGTATTTAGGGTTGATATAACCGAAGATCTTAGTTGGTAATACACCATCACGACCCATTACATACATCATCCGAGAAACCCCTGTATGCGCCGCAATACCTGACGCACACACTGCTAATACCGCTAACCAAAGACCTACAGATTGTAAGAATGTTTTGGCAACAAAGCGTGTAATAGATTGCTCGCCTACATAGAGGAGGATTTCCGGCTGACTCTCATCAGGTACTTGGAATACGTAGCCTTTGAAGTAGAGCTGCATAAAGTAGGTCATACCGATAAAGATCAAACCACCGATAAAGGTTGTTAAGAAGATCGCCCGTGGAACCGTTCTTGCCGCATTCTTGGTCTCTTCTGATAATGAACTTAAACCATCAAAACCTAGGAATGAGAAGCAGAGAATCGCCGAACCGGCAGCAACCGCCCCAATTTGCATATCCGGTGTAAAGAATGGTTCAACACTAGTAATAGTTCCAGCACCGACACCATCAAACATTAGACCCTTAATCACTAAGGCTAAGAAGATTCCCATAAGAAGCAACTGGCAGAAGACGATTAATGTATTCACATTCGCAACGAGCTCAACGCCACGATAGTTAATATAGGTCATTACGATGGCTAAAGGCACAACGTAGAACCAGATACTAATATCACTGCTAATTAAGGTTTTAAGATAGATGGTTGCTAATAAGATATTGATCATCGGATTAAATAGATAATCAAGCATCGTACACCAACCGATCACAAATCCAAGGTTTGGATTCAGCGAACGTTGCGCGTAGGTATAAGCAGAACCTGCGGAAGGATAGTAACGTACCATTTTACCGTAACTGAGTGCAGTGAACATCATTGCAATCAAGGTAATAATATAAGCCGTTGGTACATGGCCACCTGTATCATCACTGACGATACCAAAGGTATCGAAGACAGTCATTGGCTGCATATAAGCAAGACCGATCATAATCAGTTGCCATAGCACAAGTGTCTTTTGTAATCTTGCAGGTGAAGAAGGTGTGAAAGATGCGTTAGGAGATAACGCTTTTTTTTGATGAAACATAAGTTTATTTCCCCCAGCCTCAAATGGCATGTTAAGAGAGATAAATTAGCCGCGTTAATTCAGATGAATTATTGCCCCCTTGTGTTAATACAGGTACTTAAGTATAAAGCCCCATAAAAAAACCTCATTTCTTTTCTGAGGTTCGGGGAATTTTACACTTTTTTTTTGAGATGGCCACCTTTTTCTCTTTTTTTGAATATTTTTTAGGCAAAATAAGTTAAAAAAGCGTGTTAACTGATTGAAAAAATGTGAAAGCTATCAGCAAGATAATTATATTGATCCTAATAGAATGCGTTGTTGACTGCTCATATCGCCTGCGCAAAAGGGGAATATAGATCATAAAAAGCGCAATAAAAATTGCCTATTTGGCAAAATATGCTCATTCAAAAATTTTAATTCGAAAAGTTTCATTCTAAAGCGCTTATGACTTGACCTGGTAATGGAAATCACAATAGTGATCGCCCTGCATTAAGGTATGTGGCCTTTCAAGTGTAATATCCGGGGCATATCCCTCGATAAAAGAGAGATCTCGATTACAAGAGAGCAGATAGCCAATCTCTTCTAATCCCATTTCACGATACATTTCTGCATAACGACAACGGGTTACTCGATAGGTTAAGTGTTCTTCACTTTGGCTTACCGGTTCGATGGTTAGTGCATCTTCTTTGGTCCAGAGCGGTTGAATGGCAACTAACGTTGCGATAGAGGTAGGTAGCAGTTCGCCGGAGGAAGAAGAGCGGGTATTAGCCGCCATTGTCTTGCCTTGATTGATAGCATCTTGCTTGATCGCTTCGGCAATGATCGACTGTGCTTTCTCTTGGCCGAGTTCTCGTTTCATCACTTCATAAATGGGTTTAATGATCGCCGCTTCAATGCGACGTTTCTCTAGAATTCCCATATTATCGTTATTCTGCTTGCTCATTATTAATATCCTATCGTTATGATATATCAATACTTTTAAAAAAGCATTGAGCTAAATATTGTTGAAAGGTATGTTTAGTATGTATTTAAACTCTTCGGGATAGCAAGCTTTATTTTCTCGATTTAGTAAAAAGAGCGTAGGGGATAGCTACACTCTTTTGTCGTATTACTTAGGAATTCATTTTTTAAGACGACTCTAATGCATCTTCTTCTGCGGGAATAAATTCTTGTTTCATAAATGATTTATAGGAATCATCCATAATCTCAATCCAAGGCTTCGGCAAGCAAGCCGCTAGCGTGCCGGTAATGGTTGAACTATAGCTCTTATTACGAAAGCCCATGATGTCTTCTTTCTTATCTTGTTGCCAAGATTTAAGAATGAGTCCTTGTTCAAAGACGTGGAAATCAGGATAGTCAGTCGCCTCTAGAAGGTCTTGAATATAGGATGCTTGGAAATCAATATTATCTTCAGATGTCTGGCAATGCTGAAGTTTTTCAATCCAAGCTTGACTATCTTTGAGCATCGCTTCACGACTTGGAAGCTGAATGTGCCCCATGATGACATCCCGTGCATACCATGCTTGGGTATCAAACATATTAAATGTGTAGTATTGATCTTGCATGCCGAGGTAGATCATCTTCGGGTGATCAATCAAGAAAATACCTTTATAGAGATCGGCAGGGTAGATACTATTTTTGGCTTTAAGACGAATCTCTTCGCTTAAAAAATTGAAGTTAAAACGATAACCGGTACAGAAGATAATAGCATCAAAATCTTTATGGCTCCCATCTTTGAAGTAAGCGGTACGACCTTTAGCTTTGATTAATAGCGGACGTTCCTCAAAATGAGGGGGCCAATCATGCCCAATCGGATTAGTGCGATAGCTAAAAGTGATCGATTTTGCGCCATATTTGTAACATTGAGTACCGATATCTTCAGCAGAATAGCTACTACCGACGATGAGGATATCTTGATCTTTAAATTCTCGGGCATCTCTAAATTCATGAGAGTGAATCACGCGACCTGAAAAATCTTCTAGCCCCTCCACTCGTGGTAGATAAGGGGTTGAGAAATGGCCTGTGGCACAGACAACATAATCAAATTCCTCAGTGATGAGTCGATCCTGTGTATGATCCATGACCGTGACGCGGAATTTTTCATTATCCGGAAGATATTCAATCCAACGAACGGCATGATTAAAGCGAATATAGTCGCGAATATTATCGCGCTCGACTCGGCTGACAATGTAATCTTTAAGTACCGCTCGGGGTACGTAAGAGGGAATCGGCTCTTTGAAGTGCTCATCAAAGGTATAATCCCCAAATTCTAAGGCTTCTTTTGGTGCATTAATCCAAAGGAAACGATACATGCAGCCATGAATTGGTTCACCATTATGATCCACGCTCGTTTCCCAGTTATATCGCCATACACCGCCCCAATCATCTTGCTTTTCGTAACAGACAATTTCGGGGATTTCCTGGCCTTGATTTTTAAGCGCTTGAAAAGCTCGAAGTTGTGCTAGTCCACTTGGACCTGCACCTAGAATTGCAATCTTTTTCTTTTGATTCATAGGGTTCCTTTCAGTTGTCAAACACCTTTATAACCCTAACGAAAATAATTTATAAATACAATATTGATTTTTATTTTTAATTATGTTATGAAAAAACAATAAAAAAGCTATTTTATTATATTTTTTATTATTTATTTAATTTATTTATAAAAAAGATAATTCTATTTTTCGATTCAAAGTAGTCTGAGAGAGCGCTCTATTAGGCAGGTTCCAGAGAATGATGTTTTTTATAAAATCATTCATTCAGATATTTTTTGGTAATATTCATCAATAATTCATCAATAAAATGGGCAAGATAGACAAAACTACAATAAATCTACAAAAAAGCTTTAGCTAACAAAAAACCTAATAAAATAACACCATTCATTAGGATTCATTTTATTAGGTTAATAATGATGGTCCGCTTAGAGATCTGAGCAATAATTGAGGGTAAAGCCGCAATCATTACATTTTTATCAGATCTCTAATGGCATTTAGAGTATTCGCTTAATTATTATGATCAAATATTCTCTGTGAGTAGAATAGACCAACCATTATCTCTTGCTGTGTGGATAATTGCGCGATTGAGCGCACCTTTGGCTTTGAGGTAATGTTTCGCTGAATGTTGCGTCATCTCAGCAACAACTTGATAACTAGTACTATTGCTACTGATGAGCTGGCGAATATTGAAGTTTATTCGCTTAATCATCGCCGGCAATGCTTCATCAACTAATTTCATCTCAGCATAGATCCCGTCTTGCATTTTTGCTTTGACATCCTCAAAATCTAAGCGTGCTTCTGGCGTATCTTCGAGAGTAAAGTTGAGGGTTAAGCTATAGCCGCGCGAAAGATTGCTGAATTTAAGTTTATAAAATTCCCCAGTACCCATCACAATGGTAGAGCCATCATGATCAAGGTAGACAGACTCCGGCGTTTGGCGCAGAACTTGGACAATACGTTTATCCGGCAATAAGAGAATATCGCCTTTACGGCTTGGGAACCAAAGTTCATCATTCACTGTTTCCCGGGAATAGAGCTTATCAATGAGATCGATCGTGACCCGTAATTTACCATTATCAAGGAGTGGATTGGTAAGATAAACGTTATTGAGATTGATCTTAGTAATTTCCCAAGGAATATCATTATAGATAATTCTCTCACCTTCACGGGCTTGTCCGAGATTGAGGAATACGCGCAATTTATTAAGATAGCTTGGAATTTTTGTACGAAAACTAATCGCTAGCATTAAGAGGATTAATCCGACAATCCCAAAGAGCATAATATTGCCACTTGTGTGTAAAATGACAAGGAAAATAGAGACCGAGAAAATAAGATTGAAAGCTTGGAAAATAAGCAACATCAAGCGCCATTTAAAATTAGTGACACGACTTTTATCTTGTTGCTGATAACGGGTAAATATTAAAATTAAGCGACTGAGAATATAGTAAAATCCTACAGAAACGACGATCGCAATAAGAATGGCGAGCCCTTCATTTTTGATGAAGCTCCAAAGATTATCGGTAAATTTCTGAAAGAAACTACGGTTATCGGTTAAATCTTGTAATTTAAGATCAACGATATTTTTTTGATGTTCGATTGATTTGAGTCTATCTAACCATTCATCATCAAGTTTAGTGATTAATTTTACTGATTGAGGGCTGAGTTGTGCTTGATCGATACTTTTGAGCGTCGCAATACCATTATTGGCAAGTTCAATTTTCTTATTGAGCTCTCTGCGCTCTTCAATTAATTGATCACGTGTTCGTGCTTTTTCTGTCATTCTCTGCATTTGTGCAAAGAATGGTTGTAGGATTTGTAAAACCTCTTGTTGCCAATTGTAATTGAGGTTTGTTGTGGGTTCTTCGGCAGCGGGTTCTTGAAAGAGGGTGAGATCTATGCCGCCTAGTACGGTCTGTTCAAAGAGTGCATTGAAATCTTTACTTTGATTATTGAGTGTCTGTAAGCGTTGTGTTAAATCCGTCTTTTCATCTTCGGAAAGATTGCTATCTTTCAGTTGAGTTTGTAGTGCTTTTTTTCGCTCACTAATATCTTCTAGTTTTAACTCAATATTATTTAGTTTTTCAGCACGTTGATCACTTGCGAGATCATTCGCAAAGGTCAGAGGTACAAAACTAGAGAGGCAAAATGAAAATAGCAATAAGAGAATTATCAATGGCTTCCGTTGATATATTCGCATATTAATTCCTTTTATAAGTTAATCAAGATTGATAAATCAATAGGGACATAAATGCCCCTGTTGCTTGTAATAGTTGCTTATTGTACGCCATTTTGCCCACGATTTCTTAAGGCATGATCAAGTAGTACAATCGCTAACATTGCTTCAGCAATCGGCGTTGCTCGAATACCCACGCAAGGGTCATGTCGGCCATGTGTGACAACGGTAGTTTCAGCACCATCAGTATCAATCGTTCGTCCTTCTAACCGCAGGCTAGAAGTAGGTTTGAGCGCTATATGGGCAATAATAGGCTGTCCTGAAGAGATTCCGCCTAAAATACCGCCAGCATGGTTAGAGAGAAAACCATCAGCCGTAATTTCATCGCGAAATTCGGTGCCAAGTGCTTCAATACAATCAAAACCATCGCCAATTTCAACCCCTTTTACGGCATTAATGCCCATCAATGCATGGGCAATATCAGCATCTAAACGATCAAATACAGGTTCACCTAAGCCGACAGGTACATTGTCAGCGATCACCGTCACTTTCGCGCCGATAGAATTGCCTGATTTACGCAGTTGATCCATATAGGTTTCAAGTTCAGGGATATCTTGCAAATTAGGCCAAAAGAATGGATTTTGGGTATTCTCAATCGCTGATTTATCAAAAGTGCTCGGCTTAATGGGACCTAATTGGGAGAGGTAGCCATAAATTTCCGTATTAAAGAGCTTTTTGAGTGCCGCTTTAGCAATAGCACCAGCGGCCACACGAATCGCCGTTTCTCGAGCGCTAGAGCGTCCTCCGCCACGATAATCGCGAAAGCCATATTTATGGTGATAGGTAAAGTCAGCATGTCCTGGGCGGAAGAGATTTTGAATATTACTATAATCTTTCGAGCGTTGATCTTCATTTTCGATTAAAAGCGCAATGGAAGTTCCGGTCGTTTTGCCTTCAAAAACCCCTGAAAGAATAGAGACACGATCGGCTTCTCGGCGCTGTGTCGTATGGCGTGATTGACCAGGTTTTCGACGATCAAGATCCACTTGTAACATTGCCTCGTCAATTTCAATGCCGGCAGGGCAACCATCGACAATGGCGACGAGCGCTTGACCGTGACTTTCGCCTGCCGTAGAAACTGTAAATAATTGACCGATACTATTGCCGGACATAGATTTTCCCTCGCTTGTGATAATTTTCTGAATGTTGTTATAGTATGATAAATGATCCAATATTCCAATGGTTATCAGTAGTTAACTATTGCTGTTGACCGTTTTCGATTCCGTTTATAGCATTTCTTATAGCATAAAAAATCCCCGGGTAACAGCCGAGGATTTTCAGATACTTTAACCTTATGAACCTTCTCTTATGAAACTAAATTGCAAAGAGAACACGTTTCTCATCTTTGAGTAATTCATAGACTTTATCGATGTGTCCTTGCTCAGTGACATAAACATCAATCGTTAAAGAGAGATATTTTCCCGTTTTACTCAAATTGCGTTTGATTCGATCATGATCGAGATTAGGATCAACCTCAGTCATCAACGCAATAATGGTCTCTTCAAATTCAGGGGTATTTTCACCGGTCACTTTGAAAGCAAAGTGGCAGGGAAATTCAACGAGTGCTTCACCAGTTTCTGGATTAATCATGATATTTTTCTCCATGTTGTTTGGCCATTTTTATCCTCAAGGGCAATTCCGAGCGCTGCGAGTTCATCCCGAATACGATCTGATTCAGCCCAATTCTTCTCGGCTCTTGCTTGATTACGTGCGGCAATCATGGCATCGATATCGATGGTAAGATTTTCCGTATCGCCTTGTAAAAATTGTTTTGGATCTTGTTGTAGTAACCCTAATACTGCACCGAGTTCTTTAAGGATTGTATAATAAATGGCATCTTGAGTTTTATTATAGGCTGTTGCCGCTTCATATAATATGGAGATGGCAAGCGCGGAATTAAAGTCATCATCCATTGCTGCATAGAATTTATCCAGTAAAGGATGGGATTCTGGTAGCATAGGGACTTCCTCAGGAGCATGGCTGAGTGCAGTGTAAAGTCGACGTAAACCATTACCTGCTTGGGTAATCGTTTCATTCGAGTAGTTGATATGACTACGATAATGGGTGCTTAAAATAAAGAAAC
The DNA here is from genome assembly GCF_038500265.1 of Ignatzschineria larvae DSM 13226. Taxonomy (NCBI): domain Bacteria; kingdom Pseudomonadati; phylum Pseudomonadota; class Gammaproteobacteria; order Cardiobacteriales; family Ignatzschineriaceae; genus Ignatzschineria; species Ignatzschineria larvae. The sequence continues at coordinate 857,410 of NZ_CP150637.1, forward strand.
GCAGGACTTCTGCCGGATAGACTTCTAAAATCTCACGAATGGTAAAGAAGTTGCCGAGCGATTTACTCATCTTCTCATTATCAATATTGATAAAGCCATTATGCATCCAATAATTAGCCATCTTCTCATCGTGGCAGCCTTCTGATTGGGCAATTTCACACTCATGATGAGGGAATTTGAGATCCATACCACCGCCATGAATATCAAAATGAATGCCGAGTTCTTCTTCACTCATGACAGAGCATTCAATATGCCAACCGGGGCGGCCAGGGCCAAATGGTGAATCCCAAGCAGGTTCGCCTTCTTTCGCATGCTTCCAAAGTACAAAGTCAACGGGATCTTCTTTAAATTGATCTACGGCGACACGCTCGCCGGCGCGCAGCTCATCAATGGATTGATTCGATAATTTCCCATACTCTTTGAAAGCGCGGACACGATAGTAAACATCGCCATTATCAGCACGATAGGCTAGCCCTTTATCCATCAATTTGCTGATCATAGTGATCATACCTTCAACATGCGCTGTTGCTCGAGGCTCACTATCAGGTGATAGAATATTGAGCGCTTCACAATCCTCGTGCATCTTATCGATAAATTCGCTCGTCAAGTCTTGAATAGTAATACCGCGCTCTTGTGCTCGGGCGATAATTTTGTCATCAATATCGGTGATATTCCGGACAAATTTCACTTGATAGCCCTTGTGGCGAAAATAACGATTAATCATATCAAATGCCACTAATGACCTCGCATGACCAATATGACAATAATCGTAGACAGTCATTCCACAGACATACATTTTAATGTGATTCTCTTCGAGGGGAACAAAAGTCTCTTTTTGTCGTGTAAGGCTATTATATAGTTGAATCATAGGTTACTCTCTATCGCTAAATTTCGATCAATATGAAGCAAGGATATCTAAAGCAGTTATTCTAGCGCATCTCATAGGGTAATGGTATGTAAAGGGTAGAAATTCTTCCATTTAGCGATTATTTAGTTTTGATTCGGAGCTATGTTACAATTCTACAGGCTAGTTGCTTGATCAAAGTGGGTTTAATAGTCAGTACGTTAAGCGCTGCTAGTTTTGAGATATTTATAATTGTAGTAAATTGGGTTTAAGGCAAATGGTTTTTAAGCAGCTAGCATGGCATTTTAAAAGAATATAAAATCTTACTAAGCAACACTTGCAAGATGCCGGATAGAAGAGTTTCCTTGCCTCGATCAACCGATGCGCCGGCATTTAAATAATGTTTATTTTGAACCGATCTTACTTAATATTATCAGAATTGATACAAATAGCCTCTATAAATACCTATTACAAATACTGATTGCAAATGCCTACTACAATAGATAACCATAAATATCTATTACAAATTACTAATATAGTACTCACAGGGAATACACTGATTCTATGGCGATATATACACCTACTAAGCTTCCTAAAGTTCCATTGCTTGTCATTATTATTACATTAATGGGCGCATTTGGGCCGATGTCGATTGATCTCTATTTACCGGCATTTCTACAAATTCAAGAGGGGTTAGCGACAACAGATGCGGAAGTCAAAAAGACGTTGACCTTTTTCTTGATCGGTCTATGTATCGGCATGATGTTTTATGGGCCACTGTCGGATAAATATGGCCGGCGGAATATTATCCTCTTTGGTGCGGTTGTCTACTCTTTGACGAGTATTGGGAGTACCTTGATCTCTTATGTAGAGAGTCTACAAGTATTACGCCTATTACAGGCGATAGGGGCTGGAGCTTGTATGGTTGTAGGGCGTGCGGTAATACGGGATGTTTTTAAAGGTAAACAGGTTGCGGTCATGATGTCAGTAGTGCAGGTCATTATGATGATTGCACCACTTTTAGCGCCTTTAGTTGGCGTTATGGTTCTGAAATTTTTTAATAACTGGCGTGCACTCTTTTGGGTATTGACGCTTTTTGGTTCTTTGGCATTCTTCTTAACTTTTTTCTTTTTACCTGAAACTTATAAAAAAGAAGATCGTCCTTACATCACGTTGAAAGGGACATTTTATAACTATTATTTGATTCTCAAAGATCGCCGCTCATTAGGTGCGATGCTTGGCTGTGCATTGCCGGCAGGAATGGTATTTGCTTATGTCACCGGATCCTCTTATCTCTATCAAGGGACTTACGGTTTATCAGAATTTCAATTTAGCTTGCTCTTTGGCCTCAATATTGTCGGTGTGATCATTAGCGCATTTATGAATATCGTTTTACTTCGCCGATTTAATATTGCCGCATTGGCAATCTTTGGGCTCATTTGGATTAGTCTTGCCGGTATTTTAATGCTCTTAATTGGTGACCGCTCATTGTGGGGATTCTTCTTCTCCACCTTTATGCTCATGTGTGTGTCAGGGTTTATTGGGAATAACATTATCTCGCAAATTATTGAGCTTAATTACAATCGTGCGGGCGCTGCAATGGCACTTAATTCTGCGACGCAATTCTTTGTCGGTGCTGTCGCAAGTTCTATTGTAATGAAAGATCAATCGATGCTCACAACCGTTATGGGTGTTTCAGGATTATTGGGTGCAATTGCTTATTTCTTCCTATTTCAACCCTGGAAAGAGTTACCCAGTGCGAGTAGTGTGGATATTGCACAGGAGGATAAGATCACGCAAAAATCTGAGGTTGCTGATTAGATTCGTAATGAGAACTCAAGGGTACTATAGTAAATTTGGTTTAAGAAAAATGGTTTTTCAGCAGCTATTGTGGGATTTCAAAAGACATAAAAGCGTACTAAACAACACTTGCAAGATGCCGGATAGAACATTTTCCTTATTTATTACAACCGATGCGCCGGCATTTAAATACGCTTATTTTGAATCGATCGTACGATAAAAGCGAGAGCATTAAAAAATGGGTATTAAAAAACGCATTTCACAGCTGAAATGCGTTTTTAATATCGTTATCATTGTGTGTGAGAATGCCACCAATCTTTAAGGTGGCGTATCCACTTTTGTATCTTTTCGCTGGCGCTATTTACCCAAGTCTTCGAAAAATCGCTTAGCCTTGTCGAGCCAGCTATTTTGCTTAGGGGCGTGATTCTCCCCAAGCGTCTCTCCAAATTTGCGTAGCATCTCCTTCTGATCACTACTGAGTTTAACGGGTGTTTCAACTTTGATAGTACAGTAAAGATCGCCCTGTATCCCTCCACGGACAGGTTTCACGCCTTTGCCACGTAATCTGAAAGTTCTATCAGTTTGTGTTTCCGCAGGGATTTTGAGATTCACTCGACCATCTAAGGTGGGTACTTCAATCTCACCACCGAGAGCTGCTGTTGTAAAACTCACAGGCACTTCACAGTATAGGTTCTCATTTTCACGGGTGAAGATCGCATGTTTTTTCACGCGAATTTGCACATATAAATCCCCGTTAGGTCCGCCGTTTTCACCGGCTTCCCCCTCACCCGATAGACGAATACGATCACCGGTATCCACACCCGCAGGTACTTTGACTTCGAGAGTTTTATTTTTCTTCACATTACCGGTACCATGACAATGTTTACATGGATTGGTGATTTTCTTACCACGACCATGACAGTCGGGGCAGGTCTGCTGTACAGAGAAGAACCCTTGAGATACTCTCACTTGACCAGCGCCATGACAAGTTGGGCAGGTAACAGGTTCTGAGCCTTCCGCAGCGCCTGTACCATTACAGTAGTGACAGTGAACTGTTGTAGGAACTGTAATACGAGTAGTGGTACCAAATACCGCCTCTTCAAGAGTGATGTCGAGTTGATAGCCAATATCATCTCCACGGTAAGCCCGAGGGCCACTACTTGCGCCGCCACCACGACCACCGCCGAAGAAGTCACCAAAGATATCACTAAAGCCACCATTACCGCCAAAGATATCTTCGAAGCCACCAAATCCACCTTGTCCGCCACCGCCAAATCCGCCGGCTTGGCCATTAACACCGGCATGACCAAAACGGTCATAAGCAGCCTTTTTCTCTTCATCTGAGAGTACTTCGTACGCTTTTTGTACTTCTTTGAATTTCTCTTCTGCCGCTTCTTTATCATCGGCATTACGATCTGGGTGATATTTTCCCGCTAACCGTCTGTAAGCTTTACGAATTTCATCTTGTGTTGCTGTTTTAGAAACACCTAATACTTCGTAATAATCCCGTTCTGCCATAAATGCTTGTCCTTACTTTTTGATATTATCTAAATGTTTTTAAATTTTGTTTGAATGTTATCAGAATATCGTTGAAATATTGTGAATTTATTACTTATGTATTACCTATGTAATACTTATCTGCAATGATAGCGCTATAGCGTTATAAATAGCGTTCAATATCAAAACTATTTATCGATAGAAATTTAGGGTTGTAACCTTTTATGAGGTTCAAATTTTATAAACGTTCTATTGATAAAGGGTTTCAAGATTATTGTATTGTGATCTGTAAAATAGGATACCCCGTTAAGAGGTATCCTACTATTAGCTATTACAAGTGTTAAACCTTATTGGTTTTTCTTGTCATCTTTAACTTCTTCAAACTCAGCATCGACAACATTTTCATCTTTTGCATCGCCTGCTTCTGCGCTAGCTGCATCACCTTGTTCTGCATACGCTTTTTGTGCTAATGCGCCAGCAAGTTCAGTGAGTTTTTCAGTTTTGCCTTTGATATCATCAAGGTCACTACCTTTGACTGCCACTTTAAGTTCTTCTATTGCAGCTTCAATGGCTGTTTTTTCTGATTCATCCACTTTATCTGCTAAATCTTTAATTGATTTTTCAGAAGCATGGATCATCTGTTCTGCCATATTACGTGCTGAAACAAGCTCTTGGAATTTCTTATCTTCTTCCGCATGTTTCTCAGCATCTTTCACCATTTTTTCGATATCAGCTTCTGATAAGCCTGAGTTAGAGCGGATTTGGATAGATTGCTCTTTGCCGGTTGCTTTATCTTTTGCCGAAACATTCATAATACCGTCAGAGTCGATATCGAATGTCACTTCGATTTGTGGTGTGCCACGTGGTGCTGGTGGAATATCAGAAAGATCAAACTGACCTAAAGAGTGGTTTTCTGATGCTTGAGGACGCTCACCTTGTAATACATGGATTGTTACCGCAGGCTGATTGTCTTGTGCTGTAGAGAAGACTTGGCTTGCTTTAGTAGGAATCGTTGTATTTTTCTCAATGAGTTTTGTCATCACGCCACCCATGGTTTCAATACCAAGTGATAGCGGTGTGACATCAAGAAGAAGAACATCTTTAACATCTCCGCCTAATACACCACCTTGAACAGCCGCACCAGATGCTACTGCTTCATCAGGGTTAACATCGTGACGTGGCTCTTTACCAAAGAACTCTTTTACTTTCTCTTGTACTTTAGGCATACGAGTTTGACCACCGACTAAGATGACTTCATCGATTTGTCCCGCTGATAAACCTGCATCTTTAAGTGCGATACGGCAAGGCTCTAAAGTACGCTCAACTAAATCTTCAGTTAATGCTTCTAATTTAGCACGTGTCATCTTGATATTAAGATGTTTAGGGCCTGTGTTGTCTGCTGTGATGTAAGGTAAGTTGATCTCTGTTTGCTGTGCGGAAGAGAGTTCAATTTTCGCTTTTTCACCGGCATCTTTAAGACGTTGTAATGCTAATGGATCATTTTGTAAGTCAATGCCTGACTCTTTTTTGAATTCTTCAACAAGGTAGTTAATAACTGCATTATCGAAGTCCTCACCACCTAGGAATGTATCTCCATTAGTAGAAAGTACTTCAAATTGTTTGTCACCATCAAAGTCTGCAATCTCAATAATAGAGATATCGAATGTACCACCACCTAAGTCGAATACTGCAACTTTTTTCTCGCCTTTAGTATCTTTATCAAGACCATATGCAAGAGCTGCTGCTGTAGGTTCGTTGATGATACGTTTTACATCAAGACCTGCGATACGACCTGCATCTTTAGTCGCTTGACGCTGTGCATCATTGAAGTACGCCGGTACTGTGATAACTGCTTCAGTCACTTTTTCGCCAAGATATTTTTCAGCAGTCTCTTTCATTTTCATAAGGACACGTGCTGACACTTCTGGCGGTGCCATTTTTTGGTTATCTAATACTTCAACCCAAGCATCCCCATTGTCTGCTTTGATGATAGAGAAAGGAACGATCTCTCGATCTTTTTGTACTTCAGCATCATCAAAACGGCGACCAATGAGTCGTTTGATTGCATAAAGTGTATTTTTAGGGTTGGTGATTGCCTGACGTTTCGCAGGTTCACCGGTTAATACTTCATCAGGTGTGTAAGCAACGATTGAAGGGGTTGTGCGATCGCCTTCGGCGTTTTCAATAACGCGAACTTTGTCGCCTTCCATTACCGCAACACATGAGTTAGTTGTACCTAAGTCAATACCAATAATTTTAGCCATTATTCTATTTCCTTTTTATTAAGTTTATACTTGAATTACACGATCAATAATCAGAGTAAATCGAGTAATAATCTGCTTCAAATTGATGTTTAAATATACTTTTGAATGAATATGTTTAATATTAAAACTTGTTGGGCCGAACTGCAGTTTTGAATGAATAGGATAATCATTATTTATTATCTGCTTATAAGTTTGTCTTCCCGTTTCTGAATACAATATGGGAACGATTTTTGAGACTTCAAGGGATTTATTCAAAAAAATGCAAAAAAATTGAAAAACCGTAGTCTTACTGTACACATTGAGGTAAATCTTCTTGAATTCACCTTATTTCCTCTAAACGAAATCAGATAATGAACAAAGTAATGAACGTGGTAATGATTATCTGATAATCACTCACACTGTAAGTCAGCCTATATTGAACGATTGGTAATATGTAGCTAGAAAATAGAAATTCAAGTCACTATATTGCTTAAAGAAAATGCAATAAAGAAAATGCAATAAAGAAAGCACAACAAGACTGTTATGCTTATCAGATGATATTTTGAGAATTGATACTTGCTATTCTCGAGCGCCAAATATATCGCTACCCACGCGAAGCAGTGTTGAGCCTTCTAATATTGCAAGCTCTAAGTCACCACTCATCCCCATTGATAAGGTTGTTGCATTGGTCGGAAGTAACCCTTGAGCGCGCATTTTTTCACTGAGTATTCGTAAGTCAGCAAATCCTTGTCGAATCAGTTTTTCATCTTCGGTCTGTAGACCTATGGTCATTAATCCTTCTATTTTCAGGGTTGAGAAAGAAGCAATATCCTCTAAAAATTGCGGTAATTCATCAGGTAAAACCCCTTGTTTATTAGGATCAAGACTGCTATTGACCTGGATAAGAATCCTTTGTTGTAGATGATGTTCAGATGCATATTGATGGATTCTTCGTGCAATCCGCAAGCGATCGACACTTTGGATGCAATCGGCAAGTTTAGTGACTTCATTGACTTTGTTGCCTTGTAAAGCGCCAATAAAATGTGTTTCTCGAGGTGTAATATAAGAAATCGCCTCAGCAGAGATTGACTGCTGAGTGATGTCACCTGTCTCTTTATTAGATGCCGATATTAAAAAGGGTGCTTTTTCAACCAACTCTTGTGCGCGGTTTTCACCAATCAAACCATACCCCAAACGAAGGACTTCGTTAATCACTTCTGGTGTTTGAGTTTTAGTGGCTAATAATAGGGTGATATCGGCCGGCGATCGTGATGCTTTATGGGCTGCTTCTACAATGCGCGCATTAATTTTCTCTAAATTCTTATATAATTGTTCTCGGGTTATCACAGGTAAAATATCCTCAATTTCCGAATGGACAATGAATATTGCTCAATCAATATCTAGTGCTTAGTCAATCTCTGATTAGTAGCCTTTTTTAGGATCGATATCTAACGACTTGAGTTTTCGATAGAGATTAGTCCGTTCCATGCCGACAAGCTCCGCAAGATTGGCAATATTGCCTTCTGATCGTTCATATTGCGCAATAAGATAAGCGCGTTCAAACTGTTCGCGTGCTTCTCGTAAGGGTAGGTGTAGAAGTAGGTGGTCGGTCGAGGTAAAAGCGCTACTCTCTTCTAATTTATTATCTTGCTCTAAAGCTTGATTAACTTCATCTAAAGTCACTTCATCGCTTTTACCAAGGATCAATAAGCGTTGAATAATATTTTTAAGGGTTAAATGATTGCCTTTCCAATAATGATTACGTAAGCGATTTTGCGCCGCAATTGAGAAATGCCGATAAGTGAGATGTTTATCTTCTACAAAGTGATGAACATAGTAGTTGATCAATTCCGGTACATCTTCAGGATGATCAGCCAGCGATGGTATTTCAATCACCACAACATTGATAAGGTGCCATAAACGCTCATCAAATTCGTCATTTTCCACGAGATTAAAGAGCGACGGTTGTGCTGAGAAAAGGTAGCGAATATTAGTAGGAACAATGGCACCTGTTTGTGGGTGAGTATAGGATTTTGTCTCTAGTAAATCGTAGAGCAGTCTCTGTGCACGATCATCCGCTTGTTCAATATTGCTCACATATAGCGTGCCGCCATCGATAGACTGCAATAGTTTTGAGCGTTTATCCGCATTCTCGATAAGCTCTTTCATATCAGCAAGGGTAAGAGAATTAAAACTGAGTTCAAAGAATGGCGCTGTTTTACGATGTGATTGGTGATGAATATAACTGGCAATACCGGCAACCTCTGAACCGAAAGTATGAATTAAGAGGATACTCGTTTCAGATCTAGCTGCTTCTTTAAGCTTTTGCCGTAGATGATTCATCATCGGGCTTCTACCGATAGGCTCAAAAGGCGGGATATCTAAAGGTTTAATCCCTTCTAGGGGGGTAGATACCGGCATTTCTTTGACTTCTTGCAATGTCTTTTCTACCACAAGTAGGAGTTTTGCTAGTGTTAATGGCTTTTCTAGAAAATCAGAAGCGCCGAGTTTAGTCGCTTCGATTGCATGTTCTAAAGTTCCATGCCCACTCATCATAATGACAGGGCAGTGTAAGTTATTATTCTCTTTCCATGATTGTAAAAGAGAGATCCCGTCGATATCAGGCATCCAAATATCGAGCAAAATAAGATCCGGCTCACGCTTTGCTTTGAGAGCCTTCGCTTCATTGCCATTATAGGCCATCGCTACTTCATATCCTTCATCTTGCAGGATATCGCTGACAAGGTTACAGATATCTTTCTCATCATCTACGATTAATATGTAAGGTTTTTCCGATAGCATAGCAGTTACATCTCTCTTTATATTCAGATAAGGTTAATCCCTGATTAGCGCAATATGACATATAAAATTTATTTTCATTTCAATTTTGTGCCGATTTTATATGTAGTAGCGACTCTTCGTGATCAATACCTTATTATAGTGGTTGAGGTGGGCATAGAAAAAGGGGAGTCGAAACTCCCCCTTAGTATACCTAAAAAAGCGACTAATTTTCAGAGGTGGTTTTCTTTGTACGACTTTTAGTCGTAGCTGTCGCCTTTGAAGGTGTTTTTGTAGCCGATGCTGTTGTTGCCTTCTTTGTCGTTGCTTTTTTAGCAGTAGCTTTCTTTGCGGTCGTCTTTTTAGCGGTTGTTTTTTTAGCAGCTGTCGACTTCGCTTCTTTCTTGTCTTCGTCTGCTTTTGCACTCTTTTTCGTAGTGGCTTTACGTTTTCCTTTTGCAGGTGCTTTTTCAAGCATCTCTTTACACTCTTCAAGCGTCAGTTGTGCAGGATCTTGATCTTTGGGTACTTTAGCATTTTTACTACCATCGGTAACATATGGCCCAAAACGACCGTTGATAATCTCAATGGTAACATCCCCATCTTGGAAAGAATTGATAAATTTCGCTGCTTCTGCTGCTTTATGCGCTTCAACAACTTCTAGTGCTCTTTCGAAAGTGACACTATAAGGATCATCCTCTTTGAGTGATACAAATTTACGTGGGCCATATTGAATATAAGGACCAAAGCGACCGATATTAGCGCGAATATCGTATCCATCTTCCCCTTGACCTAATACGCGAGGTAATCTAAAGAGAGCCATCGCTTCATCAAAGGTAATGGTATCAATGCTCTGTCCCGGTAATAGGGAGGCAAAGCGAGGTTTCTCCTCATCATCTTTATCGCCGATCTGTGCAAAAGGCCCGTAGCGTCCCACTCTTACAGAGACAGGTTTGCCGGTTTTAGGATCTTCACCTAATACTTTAGCTTGAGCGACCTCTGCGCGTGTGACATTCTCTTCAACAAAATCACATTGTGCGATAAAAGGTTTCCAAAACTCTTGAAGTAATGGAATCCACTCTTTTTCACCGCGGGAAATTTCATCTAAGCCATCTTCCATCAAAGCGGTAAATTCATAATCGACAATACGTTTAAATTCCGAACTTAAGAATCGAGAGACAATCTTACCGGTATCTGTGGGGATAAAGCGACGATTATCTAAAATGACATATTCTCGTTTCTGTAAAGTTGCAATAATTGAGGCATAGGTTGAAGGGCGACCAATGCCAAACTCTTCCAATGATTTAACTAAGGAAGCTTCAGTATAACGAGGCGGTGGTTCTGTAAAGTGTTGATTAGGATTAATCGCTTCTAGATCGATAATATCGCCAGCTTTCATTTCAGGAAGAATACGATCTTCCTCTTTTTGATCCTCTTTCTCATCATCCACATCTTCAAGATAGAGGCTCATAAAGCCGGGAAATGCAATGGTTGAGCCTGTGACTCTAAAAGTATGAAGCCCTTTTTCCCCAAGATCAACGGCGGTTGTATCCATAATGGCAGATTCCATCTGTGAAGCGATTGCCCGCTTCCAAATGAGTTCATATAGACGATATTGATCAGATGTTAAATACTCTTTAACGGATTCAGGTGTTCTAAAGACAGAGGTAGGGCGAATCGCCTCGTGGGCTTCTTGCGCATTTTTCGCTTTAGTTTTGTACTCACGAACTTCTTGAGGAAGATACTCTTTTCCATGTTTGGTGAGAATATATTTGCGAATATCTTCTAGCGCTTCATTTGAGAGCACAACCGAGTCCGTACGCATATAGGTAATCAGACCAACGGTATCATGGCCAAGGTTAATTCCTTCATAGAGATCTTGTGCTGTACGCATGGTGCGAGAAGTGCTGAATCGCAATTTACGAGAAGCTTCTTGTTGTAGTGTTGAGGTAGTAAAAGGCGCAGCAGGGTTACGCTTACGTTGTTTCTTCTCAACGTTATAAACGGGAATCGTCTTTCCAAAACGTGCTTCTAATGTGTTTTGTACTTCGAGGGCGCTTTTCTCATCGGTAAAAGAGAATTGCTCAACTTTTACACCTTGGTATTCTGTCAATTTACCAGAGAATTGAGCTTTTTCTTTAGCCATATCTGCAAAAATTGACCAATATTCTTGGCTGACAAAAGCATTGATTTCATCTTCGCGCTCTACAATGAGACGAAGTGCAGGCGACTGAACACGTCCAGCTGAAAGACCAGGATTGATCTTTTTCCAGAGTAGCGGAGAGAGATTGAAACCCACTAAGTAATCGAGTGCTGTTCGTGCTTGTTGTGCCTCAACTAAATCCATATCAATTTGTCGTGGATGGGCAACTGCATATTGCACGGCGCTTTTAGTAATCTCATTAAAGACAACGCGACAAACGCTTTTACCGGTAAGAGCTCTTTTGCTCTTGAGGTATTCTAAAATATGCCAAGAGATTGCTTCACCTTCTCTATCCGGGTCAGTTGCGAGCATAAGGTTGTCGGCATCTTTGAGTGCTTTCTCAATTGCAGCAAGGTGTTTTTTATTTTGTGGGATCACCTCATATTTCATTGCAAACTGATTATCAGGATCTACAGATCCTTGCTTACGGACTAAGGCACGCACATGCCCAAAAGAGGCAAGAACTTTGTAGTCTTTGCCGAGATATTTCTCGATGGTTTTCGCTTTGGCGGGCGATTCAACAATAACTAATGATTTACTCATCTATATTTTCAACTCTTCCTACGATTAATTGATGCGAATTTTATAGTTCAAAAAGGTTCGGATTTGCTACAATAAGCGATTCAATATATTAAAATACTCTTAAAACGAAGTAGTAGTTTGAGTAATTTGTAATAATATTTCAAGCAATCTCTTTAAATTAACAACAAAAGCAGAATTTATATCACTATGTATTACCAAGAAAAAAAACGTAAAAGTCCACTTAAGTGGCTTATTCTCTTAATTGTCATCGCTTTTATTGTATGGGTGATTCTCGATGATACAGACAAAGAGAATGAAACAAATCAAATTATTGAAGTGCAATTACCACGATAAAATAACATAGATCTATGGGAAAAGATGCCAAGATTTATTGCATATTTATAGACAGATTATCTGTTTGTCTACTTTTTACTGCTTAACATAATGTCGAGGTCTTGATCGGCAATGACTAAGGTCGCAAAAGAATCATGAACAATCAGATGAATAAACCTAATCGAACCGGTTTAGGGCGAATTATTGCCGCAGGAGGATACTCTTTACGAGGGCTTAAAGCTGCTTTTCAGAGCGAGGCGGCCATTCGGCAAGAGCTTTTTGCTGCCATATTTCTAGTTCCTTTGGCGTTTTATTTGGCAGATAATGGCATCGAGCTTGCGCTTTTATTAGGAAGCTTAATACTTGTATTTTTAATGGAGCTGATCAATTCTGCAATTGAGGCGATTGTTGATCGTATTAGTTTTGAACATCACCCGTTATCAGGGCAGGCTAAGGATATTGGTTCCGCACTTGTGATGATAGCGATAGTATTGGTGGTTATTGTTTGGGGTGCGATTATTTTTTATCCGTAATTAATTATCGACGATAATTTACAGATATCAATTTACAAATATCAATTTACAGATATAAAGTCGCCGAAATAAGATTTGGTGTAATAAGATTCATTAATTAAAAAAGATAAAGAGGCAGATTGTGATTGTATTGGGAATAGAGAGCTCGTGCGATGAGACTGGTGTGGCAATTTATAGCGGTGAAAAAGGGCTGTTGGCACATCAATTATATTCACAAATAAAGTTACATGCGCAGTATGGTGGGGTTGTGCCTGAGCTTGCTTCTCGGGATCATATTCGTAAGCTGCCTTTGCTAGTGAATGCCGCATTAAAAGAAGCAGGAGTTGATTTTTCGGATCTCGAGGGGATCGCTTTTACAAGAGGACCTGGATTGATTGGTGCGCTGATGGTAGGCGCTACTTATTCTGAAGGGCTTGGTCTAGCGCTTGATATCCCGATATTAGGTGTGAATCACATGGAAGCTCACTTAATGGCGGTAATGTTAGAGGTGGACAAACCTTCTTATCCTTTTGTGACGCTTTTAGTCTCTGGTGGACATACACAATTAGTATTAGTAAAAGCATTTGGAGATTACGAACTATTAGGTGAAAGCTTAGATGATGCCGTTGGTGAGGCTTTTGATAAGACCGCAAAAATTATGGGATTACCTTATCCTGGTGGGCCTGAATTGGCGAAACTTGCAGAAAATGGGGATCCGGAGCGATATGCATTTCCAAGACCGATGTTGAATCGCCCAGGACTTGAATTTAGCTTTAGTGGTATTAAGACAAAAGCATTATTGACAATTGAGTCAGCCACAGAAGCAGACTATCCTGATATTGCCGCAAGCTTTCAAGCAGCCTTGATTGATACTTTGATTCAGAAATCTTTAAGAGCCTTAAAGCAGACCGGTGCTGCGGCTTTAGTGGTATCTGGTGGGGTAGGTGCGAATCAATATTTGCGTTCTGAATTGCGCCGGTTATCTGAGTTAGGGCGCTTTAAAGTCTATTTTCCAAGATCTGAGTTTTGTACTGATAATGGTGCGATGGTGGCTTATCTAGGACATGAGCGCCTGTCTCGTGGAGAAAAGAGTGAGCAAATTCAGCTGGTAGCACGTTGGCCCATCGATCAGGTGACCAATCAAGTGGTTGCCTGATATTGATATCTGGATATTGATAGTTTAAGGAGTAATGAAATTATGGCAAATGCTTATTTGGCTCAAAGATGGCAAATGCTTTTGCCACAAACACGTTTAGGTGTTCAACAGGCTAAACCCCAAGATTATCGAACTAACTTTCAGAAAGATTTTGACCGGTTAATTTTTTCGGCTTCATTTCGTCGTCTACAAGATAAAACACAAGTATTTCCGCTCGCTCAAACAGATTATGTTCGTACTCGGTTAACACACAGCTTAGAGGTAAGTAGTGTATGTAGAAGTTTAGGGACTCTACTTGGTGAGCATCTTATTAAGTCTGAAAGGATCAACAATCTTACGCCGGCGGATTTAGGGGCTATTCTAGCTGCGGGTGCATTAGCGCATGATATCGGCAATCCCCCCTTTGGACACGCCGGTGAAGAGGCAATTAGCCGTTTTTTTAAAAGAAACCCGGTCGGTATCGAAGTTATCAAATCTATGGCATCAGAAGAGCAAGCTGACTTATTGTCATTTGAAGGTAATGCACAAGCTTTTAGAGTACTGACGAAATTGCAAAATATCGATAATATTGGTGGTTTGCAGTTATCACTGCCAGTATTGGCATCTATTATGAAGTATCCTTGCGCCAGTAGTCATAAGCCACAAGAGAAGCATATTGCCTTTAAAAAATATAATTATTTTCAGTCAGAAAAAACGTTATTTGCGACAGTTGCTGATCAATGTGGTATGAAACAGTATTCGGGGTTAGAGGGGGTATGGTATCGGCACCCTTTGACCTATTTATTGGAAGCTGCTGATGATATCTGTTATCACCTAGTGGATTTAGAAGATGCGTATCGTTTGAAATTAATTTCAAGTGAAGAAATTACCCATTTTCTAGAGCGCTTAATTACGGTCACAAGGCCTTTACCAGAGAGCAAATTAAATAGTATTGGCCGGACAAAAGATCGCGTGGAATATTTGCGTGCTTTTACCATTGGTCTACTGATTGATCGGGTGATGGAAGCCTTTATTGCTAATGAAACAAAAATTATTGAAGGAAAGTTAACCCAACCACTGTTAGATTTGATTCCTGAGGCTGCAGTATTACAAGAGATCAAAACTTATTCACAGGAGTATATTTACCATTCAGATTCTGTGTTGAAAGTAGGGATTGCCGGGTTCAAAGTTATAGATACATTGCTAGAGGCTTTTGTGGATGCGGTAGAGCAGGGTGTAGAAAGTGGATCTAGATCAAAAATGTTGTTGAAATTTTTGCCAGATCAATTTTTTGAAAAAAATCGTAGTATTAGTGAAAATCCTTACTTGCGTGTACAGAGAGTTACTGATTTTGTTTCTGGAATGACAGATCGATATGCGGTAAAAGTATTTAAAATGATTACGGGGGTTGATTTGCCTGTATAACTCTTGTTTAATATGCGCTATTACTGAAAGGTATTGTTATTAATAGTATCGAGAGTTTGGCTGTAGTTGGGGTTTAATTCTTGACAGATATCAAGACATAACTACTTGATTCTTGTAATATGAGAGTTTAAGTAATATTAGAATGGGATGCATTTATATATGATGTTTATTAACTTTTGGGGGAACTATGGGACAAAGCAATAGTCTTCATGATCATTATGAGTATGGGGTAATCCGAGGGCTCGTAATGAGTACTCTGCTTTTCGGAGCATTCGGATTATCTGCAGGGCTATGGGCAGCGCTTGAGTTGACTTGGCCTGTTTTTAACTTTGATTTGCCAGGATTAACTTTTGGTCGATTAAGACCTGTTCATACAACGCTTGTTATCTTTGGTATGGGTGGCTCAGCATTGATCGCAACATCATTCTATGTTGTACAGAGAACATGTCAGGTTCGTTTAGCATATCCAGTGTTAGCTTATATTGTGTGGATTGGTTGGACGGTCATCTTTATTCTTGTGCCTATTAGCTACATGATGGGCTATACTCAAGGTAAAGAGTATGCTGAGTTTGAATGGATTTTTGACTGGGCTGTTGCGGTCATTTGGTTGATTTATTTCTTCGTTTATGTCACTACGGTTCTTCGTCGTAAACAGAAGCATATCTATGTTGCCAACTGGTTCTACCTTGCATTTATCCTTGCAACCACACTTCTTCATGTATTTAATAACATCTCAATTCCGGTATTTGGTGCAGAAGGCCTTAAATCATATAACGTATTCAGCGGTATGCAGGATGCAATGGTTCAATGGTGGTATGGTCATAATGCGGTAGGATTTATCTTAACAGTTGCGTTTCTTGGTATGATGTACTACTTCGTACCTAAAGAAGCGGGGCGCCCGATCTATTCATATCGCCTTTCAATTGTTCACTTCTGGGCACTAACGTTCCTCTATATGTGGGCGGGTGCACACCATCTTCATTGGACATCACTTCCTGACTGGGTGTCATCGCTTTCAGCGACATTCTCGATCATTCTATTGCTTCCATCGTGGGGGGGTATGATCAATGGTATTATGACCCTTTCTGGTGCATGGGATAGTATTCGTACAAATCCAATTATTCGCTTCATGGTGGTTTCTCTCTCATTCTATGGTATGAGTACTTTTGAAGGTCCATTAATGAGTTTGCGTTCTGTAAATGCCTTATCACACTATACTGACTGGACCATTGGTCACGTTCATGCGGGCGCTTTAGGTTGGGTTGCAATGATTACTTTCGGATCGCTCTATCACATGGTTCCACGTATCTTTGGTGGTAAAATTTATAGCGAAAAACTAATCTTTGCACACTTCTGGTTAGCAACTATTGGTATTGTTATTTACATTGTTTCTCTTTGGGTTGCAGGTATTGGTCAAGGTATGATGCTTCGTGCATTTAACCCTGAATACGGTACATTAGCTTACGAATTTATCGAAACAGTGAAATTCATGCATACACCATATATTTTCCGAGCAATTGGTGGTGGTCTATTCTTATTGGGCGCGGTTATTATGATCTTCAACTTCATTATGACTATGATCATCGGATCACGCGCACAAGCAGATAGCAATGCGATGATTCCTGATGCAAGAGCTCATGCTTAATAGGAGAAAACATTAAATGATTAAACATGAACGTTTAGAAAAAAATACCGGTCTTCTACTCCTTTTTACATTAGTAGTTATTAGTATCGGTGGTCTCATTGAGATTGTTCCACTTTTCTATATCGATGGCTCTGTTGAGGAAGTCAAGAAAAATATCACAGAAGTAAAACTCGATGAGAAACGTCAACCTGTCTTAGATGAAAATGGTAATGCAGTAATGGTGACTCGTGAAGTTGATGCGATTCGCCCTTACACGCCACTTGAGTTCTTAGGTCGTAACATTTACGTTGCAGAAGGTTGTTATAACTGTCACTCACAACAAATTCGTCCTATGCAAGATGAGTATGAGCGTTATGGGCACTACTCACTTGCGGCTGAGTCGCAATTTGATAAACCATTCCAATGGGGTTCACGTCGTATCGGGCCTGATTTAGCCCGTGTAGGTGGTAAAATGGATAATCAGTGGCATGTTGACCACTTAGTAAATCCTAAAAGCCGAGTGCCTGCTTCAATCATGCCTAAATATCCATGGTTATTAGAGGAAGATCTCTACTATGCAGATATCAAAGCACAAATGAATGCGGCGCGTATTGCGGGTATTCCTTACTCTAAAACAGAGGAAGAGTATCAAGCGAATATTGAGCGTTTCGGTGTCGATGTAGCAAATATGCTCGTTATTGACTTAGCTGCACAAAATCTTGAAGCACAAGCAGCAGCAGGTAACTACGACATGAATCCTTCACGCTTGACTAAGATGGATGCACTCATTGCTTACCTACAAGTATTAGGTACGATGGTTGAGTTCAAAGAAGATCAAGGTATCGAATTTAGTGAATTCCGTTAATTTATAGTTAATTTGTAGTTAACTTATAAAGCATTATAAAGTTTTAAGGAGAGTGTACGATGATGGACATTTTAAATTGGTTTACTGATTTAGGTAACAGTAAGACATTAGCCGCAGTTATCTTTTTTGTGACATTTATTGGGATCATCATCTACACTTTTACCGGAAAAGCGCGGAAAGAACGGTTTGATGAATATCGATATATTCCATTTATGGATGATGAAGAGTTTATTTTTGATCGCAAAGAATCTAAAGAGCAGAAAGATCAAGAATCTCAAGAGAAATAATAGAACCACTCTTCATGATCAAAATGATTGAGGAATACAAATAATGAGTGATAACACAAATAAGAAAGATTTAGAGAACTTAGAGACCGAAACCACTGGTCACGTGTGGGATGGTGATCTTCAAGAATATAATAATCCTCTCCCAAGATGGTGGCTCTATGCCTTCTATGGCACCATTATCTTTGCAATAGGGTATTGGATTCTTTTTCCTACTTGGCCAATCGGGGATGGTTATACTAAAGGGGTTTATAAAGTTGAAATTGAACGTCCTGTAGTACAACAATCTGGTGATGCTTTAGTGAATGCTGAAGATGCTGATAATGCGCCAATGGAGAAAGTTAAGGTTCACTGGACAACACGTTCACGTCTTGTTCATGAATTACAATCTTCACCAGAAGCTTTAAAACGCCATGAACATTTCTCTGAGTTAATGGAGAAAACAGAAGCTGAAATTATTAATGATCCTAATATGATTAAGTTTGCACAAAATGCAGGTAAAACGCTATTTGCTGATAACTGTGCAACGTGTCATGGCCCACAAGCAGAAGGGGTTATTGGTATGTATCCAAACCTTAACGATGATAACTGGTTATGGGGTGGAACATTAGCGCGTATCGAAGAGACTATCACAAAAGGTCGTCGGGGTAACATGCCTGCTGGTAAGTTAACGATGACACCGAATGAGATCGAAGATGTTGCCAAATATGTTTTAACTTTATCAAATAACTATACCCCTGATGAAGCGACTTCAAGAGGTGAGGAGTTATTCTTTGGTAAAGGGGCATGTTTTACTTGTCACGTAGACTTCACCAAAGATCCACGTAAAGCACAAGGTAACCCACTTTTAGGGGCACCTAACTTAACAGATCAAATTTGGGAAATTGTGGATATCAACTCTAAAAATACACCTGAAGAGAAAGTAGCAGCGATTATTCCACAAATTCGTGATGGGGTAGATCCTGCAACAACACATCGTGTGATGCCCGCTTGGGAATCTCGTTTAACACCTGAACAAATTCGTGCATTAGCTGTTTATGTTCATCAGTTAGGGGGTGGGGTTGTTCCTGCTGAAGCTAGTAAGTAATAGATCTAGTTGATAAAAATATCATAAACATCGTAGGTATCGATGATAATTAAATAAATAGACGCCCTTTGGAGTAAAAGGGCGTTTTTTATATACTCACAATAGTTTTAAGTAGCTAGTGGGATTTTAAAAGAACATCAAACCGTGCTAAACAACACTTGCAAGATGCCGGATAGAACAGTTTTCTCACCTCGATCAGTTGATGCCCCTGCATTTGGACAGGCTTATTTTGAACCGATATTACTATAATATCTATATTCGTATCTACATTCTTGCTGTGAAACATGATCTTGGTACCATTTAGTTGACTCGAGACCTTAATGTTTATTAGAAAGTTGGTATAATGATTCAAATAATAATTAATAATTAGCTCATAAGGGTATATATCGTGGCAAACAATGTAACAGAGCAGAATCAAACACCTAATGCCGGTGATCTCTATGCGAAACGAATTCCTATTTATCCTCGTAGTGTGAAAGGGAAGTTTCGGACATTCAAGAGTTCAGTGCTAGCATTAGCATTTTTAGTCTTTTACCTTCTTCCTTGGGTTCCTTGGAATCGTGGGGCGGGGTTACCTGGCCAAGCTGTTTTCTTTGATTTGACGGCGAAAACATTCTACATTTTTAGTCTTCCGGTTGATATTCAAAATATCTTCTGGCTTGCCGGTGTATTAGCGATCTTTGCTTTCTTGCTCTTTTTTGTAACCGCCATTTTAGGTCGGGTATTTTGTGGCTACTTCTGCTTTCAGACACTCTGGACTGACGCTTTCATTATGATTGAAAGTTTAATCCAAGGGAACCGTAATGCACGTAAACGCTTACATGAAGGCCCTTGGAATGGTGAAAAGATCACGAAAATTGGTTTAACTTGGTTGGTATGGCTTTTGGTCGCTTTCTGGACAGGTTTTACATTTACTTCATATTGGATGCCGGCACCTGAATTAATTAAAGTAGTCTTTACGGGCGGAGCACCTGTTGCGGCATATGGAGCGATTGCTTTTATTACTGCGGCAACCTTTATTATGGCAGGATTTTCTCGGGAACAAGTATGTACCTATATGTGCCCTTATGCTCGCTTCCAAGGGGTAATGTTCGATAAAGATACTTTAATCGTCACCTATGATTATAATCGTGGTGAGCGTGAAAAAGGTCGTACCAAACCCACTAAGAACCTACGTGATCGTGATGAGCGTATCAAAGAGGGATATGGGGATTGTATTGATTGTGATCTCTGTGTTCAAGTCTGTCCGGCAGGGATTGATATCCGCGATGGAATCAACTATAAGTGTATCACTTGTGGGCTCTGTATTGATGCTTGTCATAATATGATGACAAGTCTTAAATATCCAACAGGTCTTATTCGTTATGACTCAGAAACAGGTTTAGAGGGGAAGAAAACAAACTATTTCCGCCCACGAAATATTGGTTATGCGATTGTGTTATTAATTGTGATATCAATTTTGTCGTGGAGTGTTGTGCATCGAGATGTCGCTCACTATATTGTGGAATCTACTCGTAAACCACCCACATTATTAAGTGATGGTAGAGTACAAAATACCTATGAGCTTAAGTTTAATAACTTAACATTAGAGCCGCAGCAGATGCATATTGCGCTTGAAGACTCGGGTTATGATTTGTCAATGAGTTTTAACAATATTGTGCTTAAGCCTAATGAGCGTGTAGCATTAAATGCTGCTGTACGTAAAAACAAAGATGTTGCTTTTGTTCCTGATGTGACATTTGTACTCACAATTACTAACCCTGAGACAGGGGAAGTGATTGATGTTCAAAAATTAAAAGCAATTTTCTTGAAAAAGTAGAAGTTAATATCTTGATTTAGTTATCGAATTAAGAAATTGATGGATGATATAAGACGTTAATCATCAAAAATGGGGCTCTGATGGCTTTTAGTGAAAATATTTCATTAAATGAAATCAGAGCCTTTACTAAATGAGTCTTAAAAAGCGTGATTGAATCATTGAGAGATCTCAAAATCCCTCTATAAATCATCTTATAAATGTTACTATGAACCTGAATTTGTGTATTGATGTAATAGGAGATAGATTCATCACCTTAAATTTTATTTTTAATAAATGTCTGAAAAATGGCTGAATGAATACAATTTATAAAGGTAATTATTGCGCAATCGCTCTATAATAGTGACCAATCAAAAAAGATACGATAAAACGAATAGAAACGAAGGAACTTCTCTATGAATGAAACAGTTGCCATTATGCTTTTAGGCATTGTGACAGTGCTCATTGTGAGCTTAATTTTGCATAAGCTTTTAAGGTTTACGCCACTTCAGGCTGCGAGTATTACAGCGTTAATGGGAATTGCGGTCATTGTTCCTTTCTCTATTTTACGTTGGAGAGGGGGCGATGTATTTACCCTTTATGTGACTTGTAATTTAATGACGTCGTTTGCCTACTATTTGATTAGTTCGGGTGGAATGAAGAGTCTGAAAGGCAAAGATGGTAAACGGATGCATTGGGCACCGATTACTATTTTTGGATTCTTTCTGGTACTGACTATTCAAAATGGTGCTTTCGTTGTTATGGCGGAAAAGGGGCTTATTTTTAAGAGTAACGAAGAGGATTCATTCGTCAGCACTCGGTTTCCTGGAGAGGTTCCGAATGCTTATCAGAAAAAAGAGGCCTATTACAATGCTTATCAGAAGCGTTTAGCAGAGCAACAAGCGCGTGGATGGCAGGTTAAATTTGGTTTTGCAAATACACCCTATGCGAATGAAGAGAACTTCTTTGTAGTACAATTATTGGATAAAGAGGGAAACCCGATTGATGGTGCTGAAATCTCTGCAGAGTTTTTCCGTTCGGCAGAGCAAGAGCTTAATAGAACTTATAATTTAGAGATGGTAGAGCCAGGTCTCTACTCAATTCCAATTCTTTTAGAGCGCGTCGGACCTTGGGGTTTAGATCTTGATATTATTCGTGGTGATGATACACACGAAGTGGTTGGGCGAACGCTTGTCAACTGCCCGCCGGGCACTGAGTGTGAGCTAGAATCAAAACTACGTGTACATTAATGGCATTGTAAAATAGCAAAAGGGGCAGTAATGCTCTTTTTCTGTTTATAAAGCAATAAAGTATAAAAATAAAGTAATAATAAAGTTATAAATAATCAAACAATAATGTAATAAGCAAGTTGTAGCTTAAAGTGATTGGCTTGATATCAGAAGAATATTGATTTTGAATTCATAAAGTCGATGAGATGAAATGAATGAAAAGGGCAAAAGGGCAAAAGGGCAAAAGGGTATGACAGGAACAACAAAAGAACGAATTTCTTGTTACCATTGTGAGTTACCGATTACCGGTAAGGCGCCATTTACAGCAGAAATACAGGGAGTTGCGCAGCCTATGTGTTGTGCCGGCTGTAAAGCAGTTGCAGAGATGATCGATCAATCGGGATTGACCCGTTATTATGATTTTCGTTCCGAAGCCGCTGTACGCCCTGAAACTGCGATGAATTTGATTCCTGAATCATTAAAGCAAGAGATGCATTTTTATGATCATCCTGATATCGCAACTCAATTTATTGCAAAATCCACTGATAAAGAGGGGAAAACGGTTGCAAATGCCTATCTGATTATTGATAAAATGACCTGTGCTGCTTGCGCTTGGTTGATTGAAAATAGTGTAAAACGATTGGATGGCGTTGAGCGTTTTGATATTAACCTGACCACTCATCGTGCTCATTTAACTTTTGATCCGGCGAAGATCAAAATTTCAGAGATTTTGCTAGAGATCTTAGCACTCGGTTATCAAGGAACGCCTTATGATGAGCAATTAGAGCAGAGAAGACTCAAAAAAGAGTGGCGTTCACTGTTGATGGAATTTGGAATTGCAGCGCTTTTTTCTATGCAGGTCATGACAATTTCTGTAGCGCTCTATTTTGGCTATTATTCGGGAGATATGTCGGAGAGTTCCTACTCATTACTACGGTGGTTTAGTCTCTTTGCGACAATTCCTTGTGCAACCTATTCAAGTCGAAGTTTTTATAAAGCCGCTTATTATGATCTGAAAAATAAACGCTTAACGATGAATGTGAATGTGTCCATTGCTGTGATTGCAGGGACGCTCTGGAGTGCATATAACACAATAATGGGGATTGGTGAAACCTACTATGAGGGTGTGACTATGTTTGTCTTTTTACTGCTCGGAGCTAGAGTATTAGAGACAAGTGCACGCCATAAATCATTACTAATCTCTGATGATATCTTAAAATTAAAACCGCATTTTGCTGAACGCATTATGGCGGATGGCTCTCTGGAGTTAGTGGCGACTAATCGGCTTGCTGTGGGGGATCAATTGATGATTAAGCCCGGCGATAGTATTCCCGTTGATGGTATTTTACTCGATCAGATTGCGATGGTGGATGAGTCTCTGTTGTCAGGGGAGAGTCTGCCGGTGGAAAAACATCGGGGAGATGCGCTGATCGGCGGTTCGGTAAACTATGAACAACCGCTTAAAATGGAAGTCACTACGGTTGGTGCCGAGACAGTATTGTCACAGATGACTCGCTTAATTGATCGCTCTATGAGTGAAAAGCCAAAGATCGCTAAACTGGCTGATATTATCTCAACTTACTTTGTCCTAGGACTACTTATCTGCTGTGTGGTCACCTTTGCAATTTGGTACTATCTTGATGGTGCTTCTCAAGCTTTTGCCGTCACTTTGGCGGTATTAGTAGTCTCTTGTCCTTGCGCCTTAGCCTTAGCAACGCCCTCGGCATTAAGTGCCGGAAATCAGGCAATTATTGAGAAGGGCTTAATTGCGACTCGTGCCGGCGCACTCGAGACATTAGGGAAAGTGACCGACATTGTTTTTGATAAGACAGGGACTTTGACAGAAGGCCGTTTGACAATTAATGAAGTGATCTCTTTTACCGATCAATATAGTGAATTTGAACTGCATCAAATTGCGGCAACTTTAGAAGCATCTTCTAATCACCCAATTGCTTCAGGGTTTAGCCAATGGGCTTATGAAAATGAAGTACAGCTTCTACCCTTGACTCATTTACATCACACTGTGGGGCGCGGCATTAGTGGGGAGATTAATGGGGTTACCTATAAAATTGGTCGATTAGATTGGTTTAATCTTCCGCCGTTTACAGAGAAGCAACGACAATTCAATGATGGTGTTTGGATAGGTTTAGGCGTTGGGGATCAATTATTGATGGCCTTTTCACTTTTAGATCATCTCAAATCTGATACTGTTGAAGTGGTACAGGTATTGCGTAATCAAGGTTATCGTTTACATATACTAAGTGGTGATCGCCAAGCAACGGTAAATCTCTTTAATGAGACATTAGGGATTGAAGTGGCGAAAGGTGATCTACTGCCGGAGGATAAGCTCGCTTATGTAGAGGATTTACAAGCTAAGGGTGCAGTGGTTTCAATGCTTGGAGATGGGATTAATGATGGGCCGGTATTAGCGAAAGCTGATGTCTCGATTGCAATTGGGCAAGGTGCTTTATTAGCGCAATCTACAGCGGATATGATTTTGATGAGCGATCAGTATTTAACGCCTTTGACAGAAGGGCTTAAGATCGCGAAGCGTACTGATAAAATTATTACGCAAAATCTCTTTTGGGCGTTATTATATAACATTGTAGCGATTCCTTGTGCGATGAGCGGTATTGTTCTACCGTGGATGGCGGCACTTGGAATGAGTATGAGTTCACTGATTGTAGTAGGGAACACCCTAAGAATAAGGGAGGGACGTAAAGAATGATGAGCACACTATTTATCTTACTGCCATTGACATTAGCAGGAATGGTTGCAGCAGGATATGCTTTCATTTGGGCAGTTCGATCTGATCAATTTGACGATATGGAAGGGCCGGCACATCAAATTCTATTCGATGAAGATATTCGTCCTCTAAAACAAGATGACTCAAAGAATAAGGCTGCAGATGTCACAAAAGATGTCACAAAAGATCTCGCAGATGATGCCGCTTCAATGTCCACTACAGATGTTATAAATTCAGAGAATCAGAATAGTAGTGAACAAGAGAAACACTAAAAACTTCAGCAAAAAGGGAAAAAGATGAAGATAGATCATAAGACAGTTGAGTGGTTAGCTTATTTAGCCCACTTACACATTGATGAAGATAAAGTAATGTCTCAACAGATCCGCCTTGAAAATATGGCCGAAGTGATCCGTGATATTAGAACGGTTGATACAGAGGGTGTTGCGCCGATGACGAATCCTTTTGATGCGACATTAACGCTTCGCGCGGATGTTGTCACTGTCAAAAATGAGCGCGATGAGTTACAAAAGCTTTCTCAAAGTGTTGAAAATGGCCTTTATCTCGTACCACAAGTTCTTGATTAAGATTTTCAGTGAATACTGTTTGCAAGGGTAGATAAGCTTCAACCACTCATTATTCAATTATCCTTAATGATTGATTATGAATGGGATTTAAAAGGAAATCTATCGAGCAATAACCTCATACGCATATTATCAACATCGTAATAGATTGTGATAGATAGTAATCAAAGCGTGCAATAATGAGGTTAAAACATTTAGATTAAAAAAGAGTATATTATGCATACACAGACAATTTCTGAACTTCGTCAACAGTTAGATCGTGGCGAGGTATCTGCTACTGAGGTAGCTTCTTATTTTCAACAACGAATTGAAACCTTAGAGCCGAAGCTCAATAGCTTTATTACAACGACATTTGATAATGCACAAGCAGAAGCAAAAGCCGCTGATGAAGCGATTGCTAAAAAAGAGACCGGCCTTTTAACAGGCATTCCTATTGCCCATAAAGATTTGATTTCTACAAAAGGCGTTTTAACAACGGCAGCGTCTAAAATGTTGAGTAATTATGCGCCCCCTTTTGATGCTACGATTGTAGAGAATTTACGAGCACAAGGGGCAGTCTCATTTGGTAAAGTGAATATGGATGAGTTCGCGATGGGCTCAACCGGTAAAACAAGTTTTTACGGTGTTACCAATAATCCTTGGAACACAGATCACGTGGCCGGCGGTTCATCAAGTGGATCGGCAGCAGCGGTAGCGGCAGGGTTAGTATTAGCGGCAACGGGATCAGATACGGGGGGCTCAATTCGTCAACCTGCAAGTTTCTGCGGTGTTACTGGCATTAAACCCACCTATGGCCGCGTTTCTCGTTTTGGAATGATCGCCTTTGCATCATCCCTTGACCAAGGCGGTGTTTTAGCGAAAAGTGCGGAAGATTGTGCGATTGTCCTCGAGGGAATGTCGGGTTATGATCCGAAAGATCCAACATCTGCAAATCGGGAATTGCCAGCATTTTCTAAAATGCTTGACCTCTCTCTAAAAGGGATCAAAATTGCATTACCGAAAGCTTTCTTCGATTGTGGTTTAGATGCGGCGACGGCAAAAGCGATTGATGAGACGCTTGCAATTTATCGTCAATTAGGTGCTGAGTTTGTGGAAGTAGATCTTAAGTATCACGATCTTGTCACGCCTGTCTACTATGTGGTTGCGCCGGCAGAAGCGGCGAGTAACCTTTCTCGATTTGATGGCATTCGTTATGGCTATCGGGCGGAGAATGTGCAAAATCTAGAAGAGCTCTATGATCGCACACGTACAGAAGGCTTTGGTCAAGAGGTGAAGAGCCGTATTTTAATGGGGACTTATGCGAAGACCGAAGTTCTCTATCAAGATTTCTTTATTAAAGGGCAGAAAGTTCGCCGCTTAATCGCCAATGAATATCAGGAAATTTTAAAAGAGGTGGACTTCATCGCAGGGCCTACCGTTGCCGGCGGGGCTTTTAGTAAAGATCACAAAGCTTCTAGTATTCAAAATTCACTGTTTGATGCAAACCTCATTGGTGCGAACTTAGCGGGTTTACCTGCATTAAGTCATCCTATGGGAATGAGTGATAATATGCCGGTTGGATTCCAATTAATTGGTAGAGCATTTGATGAGGCGCGGTTATTAGCCGCTGCACACCAATATCAATTAAATAGTGATTGGCATAAGAAACGCCCAGCAGACTTCGCTTAAGACGAAGCTGAGAGTGTTAATCGAACTATTAAAATAGAGTGAACTAAGTAGTAAAGCATATATATACATAATATATACATAATATATACACAATATTTGTATTACTACAAATGATCGCGCTCAATAAGAGAGCGCAAAAAGGATGATAAATGAGTTGGGAAATTGTAATTGGGCTAGAAGTCCATACTCAGTTAACGACAAAAACGAAATTATTTTCGGGTACAAGTACGCTGTATGGGCAACCGCCGAATACACAAGCGGGGATTTTTGATATTGCTTTACCCGGTGTGTTACCGCTTTTAAATGATGCTGTGATTGATAAGGCGATTCGTCTTGCGATTGCGACCAATGCAAATGTTGAACGCCGGACAATCTTTGAACGGAAACATTATTTTTACCCTGATTTACCGAAAGGTTATCAAACAAGTCAGTTGGATGCACCAATCGTCTATGATGGTCATTTAATGATTGAGACTGAAAATGGCCCTAAAAAGATTCGTATTAATCGCGCACATTTAGAAGAAGATGCAGGGAGTTCTCGTCACGGAGAAGTGCCGGGAATGACCGGAATTGATCTGAATCGTGCAGGAACACCACTACTTGAGATCGTAACCGAGCCTGATATTAGTTCTGCGGAAGAAGCGATTAGCTATTTACGGCAATTACATCAGATTGTGACTTGGCTTGATATTAGTGATGGTAATATGCAGGAAGGTTCATTCCGATGTGATGCAAACGTTTCTGTACGTCGCCCCGGTGAACCTTTAGGAACGCGGACAGAGCTTAAAAATATCAACTCGTTCCGCTTTATTGAGCAGGCGATTAATTATGAAGTGGCGCGTCAAATTAAGATCTTAGAATCAGGTGGTTCAATTGTCCAAGAGACGCGGCTCTACGATCCTGACAAGAACGAGACACGCTCAATGCGTGCCAAAGAGGAAGCGAATGATTACCGCTACTTCCACGATCCGGATCTTCTACCGATCATTATCCCGGAAGAGCGTATTGAAGCGGTTAAGGCTAACTTCCCCTTAATGCCGGAAGCATTGAAATCAGTATTGATGGAGAAATATGATCTATCAGATTATGATGCCGGCGTGATCGTTCAATCACGCGCAATGTCTAATTATTTCTTGGCTTTACTTGCTTTTGATGTCGATGCGAAGAGTGCAGCGAACTGGTTGTTAGGGGATGTGTCTGCTTACTTAAATGAGCAAGATATTACGATTGATGCTCTACCTGTGACTGCTGAACAGTTAGCTGGACTTTTGACGAGAATTGCAGATAAAACAATCTCTAATAGTATTGCGAAAAAAGTTTTTACTTTAATGATTGAGCGTCAAGCAACAGCGGATGCGATTATTGAAGCGGAAGGCCTGAAACAGGTGACCGATACAGGTGCGATTGAAGCTTGGGTCGATGAAGTGATTGCGAAAAATCCAAAACAAGTGGAGCAATTCAAATCAGGACAAACAAAAATCTTAGGATTCTTTGTGGGTCAGGTGATGAAATTGAGTCAAGGTAAGGCAGATCCTGCGGCAATAAATGCGCTTATTTCTGAAAAGCTGAGCTAATCAGTGAATAAATTTTACTCTGTACCTCTAATTTTTGTATAAATTCGTTATAAAAATATATTTATGCAAAGAAATTGGTGTAATAAGTTGTAAATTTAAAAAAAATAACAAATAGCCCTTAAAAGATCACTATCTTTTGAGGGCTTTCTTTTGGATCATCTATTTTAATAGATCATTTATCGATCTAATGATGCTTAATTTTAATGCTTCCATGCATATTGTAAATAGTTTTATAAAAAATAATTTTATTATAAATCAAGTATTAAGGTGGATTAGACCTGTAAAAACAGGAATGGCAACTGTTTTTGTAAAATTAAAAATAGAGAGTTTTGTTAATATTTGCTATACAATAAAAAAATTGTAGACAATTTTATTTGAATATATAAATAATTTTGTTATTATTTGTATGTAAAGTTTATTAAATTTATTAAAAAGATAGAAAATTTAGTGAATTTTAATAAATAGCATCACTGTTATTAATTTTATTGATAATTTTAGGCTATTTATATAATAAAGTTATTAACTATAATATTCAGCTTTAATTAAGTCTAAATTTATTAAAGATCCTATTAGGATCTCACTTATTTTATCACAAGGCTTTAATTAAAGGTTAGCAGAACAGAAGCGAGGCACGCTATGATCCCCATAGAAAGACATGAAGCAATATTATCGGTAGTGGCAGAAAAAGGTATTGCTACCATTAATGAGTTAATTGAGTTACTAGATGTATCTCACATGACTATTCGTCGAGATTTGCAGAAGCTTGAAAAGCAGGGGAAGGTGATTACTGTCTCTGGAGGTGTAAAAGCAGCTGAGCGTCTCTCATCGGAGTTATCACATAAAGTAAAAGAGACGATTAATGAGGATGGAAAACGTCTCATTGGTGCATTAGCCGCACAAGAAATTCCTGAAAATAGTTGTATTTTTTTAGATTCTGGTGCCACCACATTAGCTATTGCGCGTCAAATTAAGGATCGGGAAGATCTGACGATCATTACCAATGATTTTATCATTATGTACTATTTGATCGAAAATGGTCGAGGTAAGTTGATTCACACAGGTGGTACAGTTTGTAACAAAACTAATTGTAGTATTGGTGAGAGCGCAGCGAGAGGAATTGAAAATTATCTCATTGATATCGCTTTTGTCTCTACAGCTTCTTGGGGAATCAAAGGAATTTCAACACCAACAGAAGATCGAGTTCCTATTAAACGGATTTTACCTGATGTATCTAAACGCTTAATTTTAGTGGCAGACAATAGTAAATATGGTGCGGTTGCCACATATTTAGCATTACCTATTAGTGTATTTGATACAATTATTACGGATAAATCACTTCCTACTGATATTACGATGATGCTACATAATCGCAACATCACACTCATTACTGCTGAGTAGCGATGAGATATCTGTATCTGATTAGAATGTTACTCTGCTACTTGTAACCAATAGTAACGATATTGATCACGATAATCTTCAAGGCGAAGTTCTAATAGGGACTTCGCCTTTTTATTATTGTAATTAAAGTGGAGTGAAATCGTACTCTGATAACTATTGTAGATGGGTTGCTGATAACGTTGCATCACGGTATCAATTTTGGAGTTAAGTGCTCTCGTGGAAAAAAGAATAATGGGTTGATGAGCGGATTCTACAGTGGATTCTACGATAGATTTATTGAGGGTAGGTATATTGTGAGTAAATTGATTAGAAGATGGACTATGTGATGTCGTATCGCCGGGCATCTCAAAGAGAGAGTGAATAGGGAAGTAACGCCGGCCCTGATTAGGGTAGAGCAGTACAATCTGTCTTTCGGGCGATTGCTGCTGGATTGATTCGATATATTTCCGTGTCGCCGGCCATTCTCGATCTTCAATATCGGCAATTAGATAGAGATCGATCATCCTATAGAGGGTGATATGAAAAGCACAACTGCTTTTGATCATTGATAAAGGCTTGATCGTATAGTGGGGATTTACAGCCTGTAGTTGCCGACAATTGCCGGCCTGATTGATATAGCTCTGTAAAGCAGGTAACGTCCAAATAGGCGTATCAGGGTAAGCGGTCAAAATACTTTGCGTACCGCCAATATGCTGTTGATTACGTTTAGAGAGAATAAGCGTGTCAATATGGGTAATATTGAGATTTTTGAGCGTTGGATGAATAATATTTTTCCCCGCATCAAATTGGCGAAAGCGATTGCCGGTATCAAATAGCAGTGTGAAATCTGGCATTACTAATAAGAACGAGAGGCCTTCACCTACCGGCAATTGGTACATAGAGAGTTGGAAATCAGTTGTTGTAGAGGTCGTTGAACTATCGTGATCCGACTCATCTGTTCCGATCATCTGCTTTTCATCAGAACGGGAATGATTAGCTACTAACTGAGATCGTTGGATACTTTCTTTCTGAAATAAAACGCTCGATAGAATGGTTTTATCAACATCAGAAAAGAAGAGATGAAAGGAGATGATTATTGTAATCACCATTGTAATCATTACTGCAATCCAGATTGTTACAACCTTGCCCCTTAATTGAATAGTGGAGTGTCTACTAGAACGGTTCCCTTTTAAGTGAAAGCGGTATTGAAAGCCTGATAATCGTGAGATTGCGTGCCGAATAAAAGGGAATAGATAGAGCAATATTAATAAGCTTAAAGTGATTAATACTGCGATAAAAAGCGGAATTGGCCCAACTTCAATGGAGGCATAAGGTAGGCGCGCGCTCTGCATTATTAAATATTTTAGAACCGTAATCCCTTGATCAGCCACAAGGAGAAATGGGTGCGCGAATATGGGCGAGACCAAGTAGAGGATAATACCCACTAACAACGCTGGCATTACCATAATCGAGGTCCACGGAATGGCGATCAGATTGATAACGGGGCTAATTAGAGAAATTTCCCCAAAGAAGCTAGCAGTGAGAGGAATGAGTAGTAAGGATAAGGCTAATTGCGTGAGTAATAGTGCTTTTATCGGAGATTGAAATATCCTCGTGGAGAGTGTTAAAGTTATAACAGCCACAAAAGAGAGCCAAAATCCAGCCGTTAAGATTGCAAGAGGCATACATAACAGAATGATGAGAAGCGCTAATGCCACGCTATGAAGGCTAAAAATAGGTCGATTGATAATCAGTGTGAGCATTGCAATAGAGAACATAATGGCAGCTCGAATGGTGGGTAGACTCGTTCCTGCTAAAAGGGCATAATTCCACGCGACAATAATCGCAAGAATCGCCGCCAGCCGAAAAGGCTCTATGCATCGCACTTGTAAAAGCCCAAAGAGGATTCTAAACAGAATAAAAGCATAAAAGGCCGTTAAAGAGAGATGGAGCCCGGAGATTGAAACGAGATGAATCGTACCTGTTTTCCGAAGCGCTTGCCAATCGTATTGCGTTAATTCAGCTGTTTTACCCACTGATAGCGCACTTAAATAGGCACTATTGTTGTAATTTAAGGAGAGATAAGAGGCAATGTTGCTTCTTAGCTGCGAGATTGTACTTGGGGGAGAGATGAGGATAGGATCTGTTTTAAGTCTACCGTAACCTATTGTTTTTCTAGCGAGATACGATAAAATCCGTTCTCGATTACCGGGAATATTGCGAATAATGCGGGGTTTAATGTCGATGATTGCGTTATAGTGAGCTCCCTCTTGCAGTGTTGCTTTAATTTCTGGAGCAATATTGTAAAGCGTCACTTCTGCACCCCGTAGCATTTCTGATAACGGGGATGAAAGATCAGTATCTTCAGGTGCTTGTATCATTTTAACTTGCGTGATCTCAATAGTGGTACTCGTTGGGGAATGATTTCGTAAAACGGTAAATTCACTCTCGATCTGTAAGGGTAAGTGATGTTGAATTTGCCGATATTCAGATAAATATTGTGGATAGATAAAGAGTGCTATTAACATTCCTATGAGGAGAAATAAGCTATTTGCGATCGCTATTGTATGGCGTTTTATGAGAGCAATAATCAGCCCGAAGAGGAGTAATGCTATACTCAAAAAGAGAGTAAATTCCGTAGTGGTCGAATTCCAAGGGGATAAGATTAGCCAGAGAGCGGTAAGCGTCAAAGAGAGTGCGATTAGAATCATACGATAGGTTAAAAATATTGGGGAATGAGAAATGCGTAGTTATCTATGTTTCTTTAAAGCATAGTTATAATTGCATAAATGGGGGAAGCATATCGCTTAACTCAAGAATCAAAATTAGAGGCGTAGAACAGAATATGGGGCAGAAGATGGAGATAGAAGATGGGTCAGAAAATAAATAAAAAACAGAAAAAGCAGGGTTCCGGTCTAATCTGTCCTTGCCGTGTGAGCGAGGCTACAACCGGGCAAGATTCATTGCCTCAATATTGTGAGTGTTGTGAGCCTTACCATAAAGGGGCAAAGAGTGTGCTAACAGCGGAAGCATTGATGCGTTCCCGTTTCTCCGCCTTTGCGCTGAATTTAACGGATTATCTTTTGGCAAGTTGGCATAGCAGTACAAGGCCGGCAGTCATTGAAGATCAACAAGATATTCAATGGTTTTATCTCAAGATATTGGCAACTGAATCGAATATAGATCCCATAACAGAACAAAAGGTAGATTATGTGACATTTGAAGCCCGTTACCGCTTTGATGGAAAGGTTGGGAAATTTCGGGAGAAGAGTCGATTTATTCAGGAAGAGAATCAACTACGGTATATTGATGGAGTTTTCCTTGATCAGTGACTACCCACTGATCATTTTTGCGGTAACTACTAGGGATCACTTCTGATGCGTATTACTTATTCAGTATTGCTTATTAAATTTGAGTGCTATTTTTTGATAGCTATTTGCACTAAATTACTCGAGTCATCTATTTCAATTCAAGTTTGATAGTGGTAATTTTAATAAGATACGTGAAAAGATGACCAAGTTGAGACAGTAATAACTAACTTTTTAACACTATAGAATAATACACAGAGGAAAGAAAATGGTTCACAACCCTAAATATCGGTCACATACATCCACTCAAGGTCGAAATATGGCAGGTGCGCGTTCACTATGGCGTGCTACAGGGATGAAAGATGAGGACTTTAAAAAGCCTATTATTGCGATCGCGAACTCATTTACACAATTTGTACCAGGTCACGTTCATTTAAAAGATCTAGGGCAGATGGTTGCAAGAGAGATTGAGGCGGCAGGCGGTGTTGCAAAAGAATTTAATACCATTGCCGTTGATGATGGAATCGCAATGGGGCACGACGGAATGCTCTATTCATTGCCGAGTCGTGATTTGATTGCCGATTCTGTGGAATATATGGTCAATGCCCATTGTGCCGATGCCTTAATCTGTATTTCAAACTGCGATAAGATTACGCCAGGGATGTTAATGGCATCATTAAGACTCAATATCCCGACTATTTTTGTTTCAGGTGGCCCGATGGAAGCGGGGAAAGTCTTGTGGGAGGGTGAGAATTTAAAACTCGATCTCGTAGATGCGATGGTAATGGCGGCAAGTGATGATGCGCCAGATGATAAAGTCTCTGCCATTGAGAGCGCGGCTTGCCCAACCTGTGGTTCATGTTCAGGGATGTTTACAGCAAACTCAATGAACTGTTTAACAGAAGCCTTAGGGCTTTCATTGCCGGGAAATGGTTCATTATTAGCAACGCATGCGCGTCGGAAGGAGCTCTTTTTAGAAGCGGCAAGAACGATTGTGAAGATCACAAAAGATTATTATGAGAATGGCAATGATCAAGTATTGCCTCGCTCTATTGTTAATTTTAAAGCATTTGAAAATGCGATGATGCTCGATATCGCAATGGGCGGATCTAGTAATACTGTACTTCATTTATTAGCCGCAGCCCACGAAGCCAATGTCCCATTTTCAATGCAAGATATCGATCGTCTTTCTCGTAAAGTGCCACATCTTTCTAAAGTCTCGCCATCAACGCATCTCTACCATATGGAAGATGTCCATCGTGCCGGCGGTATCTACGGTATTTTAGGTGAATTAGATCGAGCAGGATTATTGCATACAGAACAGCCGACAGTTGCTGCACCCTCATTAAAAGAAGCCTTAAATGAGTGGGATATTGTTCGCTCTGAAAAACATCATGATTTCTATCGTGCAGCACCAGGCGGTGTTCGTACTACAGAAGCTTTTTCACAAGATCGTTATTTTGATTCGCTCGATCTCAATCGGGAAAGTGGTTGTATTCGGGATATCGCTCATGCTTATAGTCAAGATGGTGGGATTGCTATTCTCTATGGTAACTTGGCGACAGATGGTTGTATTGTCAAGACAGCTGGAGTTGATGCCTCAATCCTTAAATTTACCGGTAAAGCACGTGTATATGAGAGTCAAGATAGTGCTGTTGCCGGAATTTTAGGTGATGAAGTAAAACCTTGGGAAGTGGTTATTATCCGGTATGAAGGCCCGAAAGGGGGACCAGGTATGCAAGAGATGCTCTATCCCACTTCTTATCTGAAGAGTAAAAAGATCGATGCAGAGTGTGCACTTTTAACAGATGGTCGATTCTCAGGCGGTACTTCAGGGCTCTCTATTGGACATGTTTCGCCAGAAGCTGCGGATGGTGGATTAATTGCGGTTGTTGAGAATGGAGATGAGATTATTATCGATATTCCTAATCGCTCAATTCATTTAAATGTTGATGAACAAACATTAAAGGTAAGACTAGAAGCACAACGAGCAAAAGGATTTAAACCTGCGGAAGTACGGGCTCGTAAGGTATCAAATGCACTTAAAGTTTATGGCGCATTAGCTACTTCAGCTGCTTTTGGAGCAGTACGTGATGTTTCGCGGTTAGAGCAATTGAAGTAAAATTGAGCCTTAAAAAAAATCTATTTAATCCTCTCTTTTATAAAAGAAGGTTTTTAACTCAATATGTTATCTCAAATAGCAGTAATAGAATGAGATATTAAATAGTCTTTAAATAACCTTTAAATAAGATTTAAATAAGATTGAAGTTATTGATATATTGGATTATATCTCTATTCAGATATTTGGTTTTATAATTGGTGAATAAATTTTATTCATAATAGAGCTTGCGAAAATTAAAATATCCGATAAAATAGTCTCTCAATTCCTCGATAGCTCAGTTGGTAGTAGCACTTGACTGTTAATCAAGGGGTCCCTGGTTCGAGCCCAGGTCGAGGAGCCAGAATTGAAACCGAAGTAGCGAAAGTTACTTCGGTTTTTTGTTAGCTGACTATTGAGAGCCATTCAGTTTAGATTGATATAATAAGATCAGCTCAAAATAAGCGACATTTCAATGCCGGCGCATCAGCTGATCGAGGTGAGGAAGCTATTCTATCCGGCATCTTGCAAGTGTTGTTTAATATAGTTTGATATTTTTTAGGCTTGGGGCTTGTATATCATTTTAAAATCGGTATAATTAATCTCCTATTCCTCGATAGCTCAGTTGGTAGTAGCACTTGACTGTTAATCAAGGGGTCCCTGGTTCGAGCCCAGGTCGAGGAGCCAGATAGAAACCGAAGTAGCGAAAGTTACTTCGGTTTTTTATTATCTAATAGTTTTATGGAAATGCTGATTGCGTGGACCTATTAAGTTTGAAGATGTTAATGGATGCTTTTCATTGAATGATTGAAAGAGAGGACAATTACTTGCTATAGTAATCGATCAGTAGTTCTGTAAGCGCATAATAGATCAGAATAGTGATAAAATATCTGTTATTCATTTCATCATTCATTATTGATAAGTGTGATTGATTCAGAGTGATCAGCGAACTCTGTTGAATGAATAATTTGACTTACATTACTCACATTACTCAATAAACAGAGATCCGTAAGATTAGTATAATCATCCATCATCCGTAAATATTAATGATACGCTCGGAAGCGTGCCTTTAGGGAATAGAGAGAGCATGAGTGCAAGCACACACGAAATTAAAGAGTATGAATTAAAGCATCGCGGGCAAATTAAGCGTTTAACCAATAAGACTTTTAAATTTGATGAACGAATTGGCCAAGGTTGGTTTTCGGCCGTCTACTTTTTGAAAACTGCAGAAATTGCAAAGCAGTGGGCTCCAGAGCGTATTGTAACTATGCAATTCTTTCAGCGTAAAAATGGGGCTGTACTTTGCGGGATTGACGAAGCGATCTCTCTACTGCATACCTTTGCTCAAAATCCAGAAAAGCTTGAAATTTGGGCGCTCAATGATGGTGATCGTATTGATGCCTATGAAACCGTACTCACTATTACCGGTAATTATCAGGATTTTGGTTTCTTAGAAGGCATTATCGATGGCACACTTGCTCGCCGGACTTCTGTGGCCACTCATGTGCTAGAAGTCGTCGAAGCTGCCGGTGACAAAGAGGTGATTTTCATGGGCGACCGGGATGATCATTTTAGCCAACAAGCCGGTGATGGTTATGCGGCATTTATTGGTGGATCTAGCGCTCAAGCTACCCATGCGATGAATGAATGGTGGGGGATTGAAGGATTAGGTACAATGCCTCATGCCTTGATTCAGCTCTTCAATGGCGATACCTTAGAAGCCGCTAAGGCCTACCATAAAACCTTTCCTAATGACAAGTTAATGGTATTAGTGGATTACAATAATGATGCGATTGAAGAGTCATTGAGAGTTGCGCGTCACTTTGGAGAGAAGCTCTCGGCAGTGCGTATTGATACTTCTAATACGATGGTTGATCAATATTTTATGCGTCATCAAGATCAATTAGGCACCTTTGATCCTCGAGGGACGAATCCTACCCTTATTTTTGCATTGCGGGAGGCGCTCGATAGAGAAGGATTCCATAATGTGAAAATCGTTGTGAGTGGTGGCTTTAATGCCGAGAAAATTGCCCATTTTGAAAAGCAAAATACACCTGTAGATCTCTATGGTGTGGGCTCTAGTCTTCTGAAGGTGAATATTAGTTTTACCGGGGATAATGTTTTGTTAGATGGCAAAATGCAGGCTAAGGCGGGTCGTAAATATCGGCCTAATCCTCGCTTAGAACAAGTTTTTTATAACGAGAATGAAGTGAAATAACCTGTGAAATAAACTCCCCAATAAGGCTCAATGAATATGCAACAGAATAGGCAACAGATTCGTCAACCGCTTTCTGCAACAGAATTATCTCAATATCTTACTTATCTTGTTTCTTGGTTAGAGGAGGAGCTTCGCTATCGCAATGCCAAAAATTTTATTTTTGGTGTCAGCGGCGGGGTGGATTCTGCTGTGGTTGCGGGAATCATGGCGCGTTATTTTCCAGATAAATCGATAGGTGTTTTGATGCCATCACACAGTAATCCGCAAGATTTAGTGGATGCAGAGTTAGTGATGACACATTTTAATTTGCCCTATCATATTGTCGATTTGAGTGCGACTTTTGATCAGTTAATGTTAGCCGTAGGTGAGAAATATAATCGTACCGATGATGAATCAAAAGATCGGGTGATCCGAGGGAACAATAGTGCAAGATTACGAATGACCGCCCTCTATACGGTGGCGCAAGTGACGAATGGAATTGTCGTGGGAACGGATAATGCGGTTGAATGGTATACCGGCTATTTTACTAAGTTTGGCGATGGAGGTGTTGATATCGTACCACTCATTCATCTCGATAAAGCTGAAGTTTTCATATTAGCGAAGCTGGTAGATGTTCCTCAGGGCATTATTGATAAGAAGCCCTCAGCAGGATTATGGGATTCTCAAACAGATGAAGGTGAGATGGGTGTTACCTATGATGCACTCAATCGACATCTTCGTGGGGAATCAGTGAGTGATGCTGAATTGGAACGGATTCAATTTTGGCACGAGCGATCACATCATAAACGGGCATTACCTAGAATGCCCCATAAGCCGGTGATTGTAAAATCGTAACCCTCATTTTAATAGAAGATTTAAGGCAAGTACTCTAATAAGGAAATATGATTATAAATCATTAAGTTGACCTTCTTTTGATAAATAGTGCAATGGTTAAATTTTAGTAAATCTGTTATTATATTAATAATATTAATATTGTTATTATAATGAAGATGGATGACTGATAAATTTTAATAGATCATTCAATAAATTATTTATTATTCGTTAAACTATCATAAAAGAGAGTCGTATGAAAAAAATTCTTCTAGCAGGTATTGTTGGGGTTATTTTAGTCGGTTGTTATGATCAAGAAACACGTGATGAGATGAGCTATCTTAAACATCCTGATCGTGCACGGGAGATCTTAGAGCAGTGTGAAGCCCGTTTTGCTAAAGCGATGGATAAGCAAGATAGTAAAGCCATTATCGCTATTGAAAAAGATGCGAAATGCCGTGCCGCCGGAAAAGTTCTACATGAACTACGTCAGATGGAGCGTGAGGCAATGACTGAGACAAAATCAAGCCAAAAGGTGGCGACTCCGGCAACATCTCTCACGAATGCCCCTTCTAAACCTGCGTCTACAACGGAGCCTGTAATCGATGATCATGATAATGGTGATCAAACTGTAGTTGCGAAATCCTCAGAAAAAGCAAAACAGGCAGCGCAATTAGCCGATACGCCATCTCTTATGAGCAAAGCTGAGCAGGAAGTGATGCTAGAAGCGCAAAAATTAGTAGAAGAAGCGCCACAAATTTCAGAGCGATTGATGCAACAAGATCAAATTTTCCAAGCGCATAGTGAAGGGGAGCGCCTTGCTGCCTTAGCACATCATTCTGATCAATCTTCGCCTAAAGTGCATAATCGTGATGAAGAAAAATTAGAGGAAAATGTTGTTGATCAAGATGTCGGTAATGTAGAAGCAGTTAAGCCTCAAGAGGTTAAACCTCAATCTGAGATGAGAGAAGAGATGGCTGAAATGGTTGCGCCGGAAATTGCCATTACAGAGAACTCTATGCCACAAGTAGCAGGCGTTCATCCATCTTCATCGATAAATGAAGCGCAAGAAGATCGTGAGGCTGAGCACTTACGAGCTGTGACGGAACATAAAGAGCGACTCTATGCCGAACATGGTAACGATTGGCAAGCGGTTATGAATCGTTATATTGAGTCTGATTGTGCGCATGCAACCGGATACCCAACAGCTGAATGTGTAGCATTAAAAGACCATTATCATGAAGCAATGGCGCAAGGTCGAGAACAACTTTGGGAACAGAGTTTTTCAGAGTTATTGGGCGATGCCG
Organism: Ignatzschineria larvae DSM 13226; assembly: GCF_038500265.1. Classification (NCBI taxonomy): domain Bacteria; kingdom Pseudomonadati; phylum Pseudomonadota; class Gammaproteobacteria; order Cardiobacteriales; family Ignatzschineriaceae; genus Ignatzschineria; species Ignatzschineria larvae. Next base: position 897,273 of record NZ_CP150637.1, read on the forward strand.
CACAATATTGTCAAGAAAGTGCTTCTTCTAAACCGGTGAAAGGTTCAAGCTGTGAATTATGGCAAGATATGCGCGATGAGAAAGGAAAATTAACACTACTTGATTTAGATGTCTTTGGTGTTGAAGCACAATACACTACATTTTGTCAGAATAAGACAAGTACACTTTGCCAAATTTGGAATAATGTATGGCAAGATAAAAGCGCAGAGTTAACCGCTTACCTCAGTAATAATGATGCAGCTTTTAGTACAACCTATAATCGTTGCTATCAAGAGATTGTCGAGATTGATGATTCTTCAAGCTTACGTCGTGAAAAGATCGAAAAAGAGAAAGCGATTCGAACATCGACACCTTGTATGCAAGCCGCCGAAGCTTATCGTAACCGTCATTTAGGTGACCGTGCTTTTATGCATTCTGTTGAGATTAGCAAATAGCTTATAAACATATATAGTGAATTTGGTTTAAGAAAAGTAGCTTTTAAGTAGCTAGTGTGGGATTTTAAAAGAACATAAAACCGTACTCAATAACAGTTGCAAGATGTCGGATAGAAGAGCGTCCTTGCCTCGACCAGCCGATGCGCCGGCATTTAAGTAAGCTTATTTTGAACCGATGTTACTATAAAACTTGGATCACAAAGAAACACCTATTCCCACGATTGTGAGAATAGGTGTTATTGTATCTCATGCGCTCAGGTGACATTGAAGAGAAATGTGCCGCTCCTCTATTTTCCTATCATCTTTTGCAGTTCTCTATTGCTTATCACGATAGATCCCTAGCACGACACACTTCCCATCTTAATCATTTCAAACAGGAAGGTTAGTCCAAGGTTGAGGCATGAAAGGATACTTGGTACTAAGCCGCTTGCCGGTAATATTTTGCCTCAGGTGAGGCATTATACTTTTGCAAGGAAGCCATAGATTCTAATGATCGAAAGGAAGTTGTAGCGTGATCGTGGGGACGTTTTGCTGGTACACGATTTTGCATGATTGTCGCTTGTTCTAACATTCTGGCATGAGTTTCATCTTCTTGTTGACGTAACCAATGGTTGTAGAGACGACGCTCTTTGTGTATCTGATATTTTGTAAGTAGCGATCTAACGAGTTGAGTAGGTAACATAAGGAACTCCTTAATATTGCTAAAATGTAATAATCTCGATAGGTAGATATTACAACAATGCAAAATAAAAGCAATACAAAAATGTAATTTCCTAGGTCTTTTTAACAAAAAACCACCCGAAGGTGGCTTTGATGAAAAATTGTTATCTTATTGAATATATTGAATTAACTACCTAAAGAGATCGTTTTTCTAATTGTAAAAATTTTATATTACATAGTAGGATTTTTGGGATTTTGGGAGAGTTTTTCCAAACTATTTGATTGTTATAGATCCTTTTGTGGGAGATTCGATCTCAAATGACTCGTCTATTATGACAAATCATCATAATGAAACCCATTTACCAATGACGGTACCGCAAATAATCGCCGCATCCGTAGCTCGGATGATTTTTTCAGGCCAATCAGGATTCAAAGGCCGGAGGTAAGTTTCACTATTTTCATAGATGATCTGCTTGAAAGTCGCTTCTTCACTGCCACTAATATGGACAACGACACAGTCTTTATTTTCAGGCTTTACTTGTGGATCCACGAAGATAATATCACCGTCTTCAAATGAGGGCTTGCCGCCGGGATTGAACATGCTGATACCTCGTACTGAGAGGGCAAAGGTGCTATCACTATGTTTAACAGGGCAAGGAAGCCATTTCTCAGCTTCCGTAGGATCGGCAACAGAAACCCAAGCGCCGGCTGCGACCCAAGAGATCACAGGAATCATTCCTTGAACTGACATAGATTCCTGTATAATGCCAGCTTCATGATATTGATCTAAGTACATAAAAGGCATATCGGCAGAGGATTCGATACTACGGGCTTTACGTTCACCAAATGGGCGTTTTAGATTTAAGAGTGCCGAGAGTTCGCCTTGGTTAATCCCTGTTTTTTCGATAAAAAGTGCTTGTTTACCTTGAAAATAATCGTCGATCCAACGTTTAAGATTCGCAGATCGTACTTGTGTTAAGTCTTTCATTATCCCCTCTTTATTCGATAAGGTGAATTGATTATGGCAATTTTGAAGCAATCAATAGATACACAGTCGTAATGAATCGTGATCTTTAAAATCGAGAGATCCATAACTTTGTGATTTGTGATGATTGGATAAATTATATAATAGCATTAAATTGAATTGCATTATTGTAATAATTGTAGTGTATTTTTAGATTTATCCAAGCATTGATTGACTTAAAATAGACTTCCGCAGGATAGCGATCTAAATATTCTTTAAAATTTACTTTTAAAACCTGCTTTTTAAATAGGGCTATGAAGAGGCTAGCGCTGCGAATTATTGATGATTGTTCAGGCAATAATTGAGGCGAATAATCCGCGAAGATTATCTAAATCTGCAAGGAGATGATCAAGATATCTTAATGCTATATGATAACTTTACGTTTTTCTGCTTATGATTATGATAGGCAGGGGTAACGTAATATAGTAGATGATTAGAATAGGGATTAATTTGAAAGTTTAGTATTTAAAAACTCAGTATCTAAAAACTCAGTATTTAAAACCAAAATCATTAATCGACTATTTTTTTACAAGGGATTTTGAAAGGAGATTATGGATATGAATAATTCAGAACAATTTTTTACAGAAGCTGTCGATATCACACTTGAAAATATTCACAATGGGGGAAGGCCTTTCGGTGCTGTCATTGTGAAAGAGGGGAAGGTGGTTGCGCGAGCTGTGAATAGTATGCTTGATGATTGTGATCCCACTGCACACGCAGAGATGTCCGCTATTAGAAAAGCAGCAAAAGCCCTGAAGAGTATTGATCTCACAGGGGCTATTGTATATGCAACCGGCGAACCTTGTCCGATGTGCCAAGCTGCGATCTATATGTCTGGTATTCGAGAGGTTTACTACCTATTAGGAAATGATGAAGGTGCGCCTTATAATCTCTCAACAGCACATATTGCCCTTGAAATGCGTAAATTGCCACAACAACGTACCCATTTTACGTTCCAAAAGGTTGATGAAGCTACGCGTAAAAATTACCCTGATTTATATGCATTATGGGATCAGATACAACGGGCGCATTAGTAGATAGGCATAGTGATTGATCATTGGGTATAATCGGATGTTTTCGCCTACAGTGAAGCAATGAAGAAGAGAAAAGGAGAGGTTATGTACATTCGTGGATTGATGATTTTGGTAACCTTATTGCCGATGATCATCTACTACCTTAAATTGAGTTTTACGCCGCAATCAATGGCAACCCATTTTATGATGGGAATGCCGGAATCGATCTTTTGGGGCATTATCGTGATGCTTTGGGGCGTCTTGATGGCTTTCGTGTATGTGCTATATGCAGTGCGTCAGCCTCACTCAGAGCTGAATGAGCGCAAATAACACGATGGAAATGGTAGAGTATAGCGAATATTAATAAGCGCTATTGATAGATGAATGAGAACAGCAATAATAACAATAATACCAGGGAAAGAAGCAGTAAGATGAAGAATGATAGCAGTGGTGACTTTAATCAGAAAAGCGTAAAGATGGCAAAAATTGAGCAAGGCAGTTCTGATTACTTTTTAGCAGGAAGATCGGTTGGGAGCTTACAAAATGCTTTTGCATTAGCCGGTGATTATCTCTCTGCAGCAGCATTTCTCGGTTCTATTGCAATGTATTTTAGCCAAGGGATGGATTCACTCTTCTATGCAGTTGCGACCTTAATAGGTTGGACTCTTTTGCTGATTCTCTTCTCAGAGAAGCTTCGGGCAACAGCTGCTTACACCTTTTCAGATGTCATTAATCAATCATTTAATAGCGCTCGGCTTCGTGTATTGAGTGCAATGACGAGTATTTTGATCTCGCTCTTCTATCTATTAGTACAACTGATGGGAGCAGGTGCACTGCTATCACTTCTCTTCGATCTTAATTACACAATCTCACTTGTCTGTATCGGATTACTTACAGGCGGTTTAGTTTTATTGGGCGGCATGAAAGCCACCACATTAGTGCAGAGTATTAAGGCGCTTTTGCTCTTTATTTTTGCCGGCACAATGGCTTTTTTAGCCCTTAAAGAATTTCATTTCTCTCCTACTCATCTCTTCTTGCGGGTGGCAAGTCTCTCTAGTTTTGAAGCGTTAATGCCAAGTAGCGCTATTAGTTCCGGTATTGAGCAAATCTCACTTATTATGGGATTAGTGCTGGGATTATTAGGTTTGCCGCACGTTTTAATGCGTTTTTTCACAGTGAAAGATAGTCGAACAGCCCTCTATTCCGCTGCCGGCACGACCTTATTGATCGCGCTCTTCTTTATTCTCAATCTGATTATCGGTTTTTCAGCGTATGTGTTACTCAATGGCGAAACGCTTGCTGGCGGTAGTAATATGGCATTACTGCATTTAGCGTCGCAGCTTGGTGGATCAGGTTTTAAATGGATTTTAGCAATTCTAGTATTTATTACGGTTTTAGCGGTGATTGCCGGGTTAGTCATGGCGGCGAGTGCAAGCTTAACCCGCGATATTATTCCCATTATTTGGCCACAAAAGCAAGATAGCCTGTTAGTGGCTCGCCTCTCTGTTGTGGTTATTTTCTTAATGGGAATGATCCTTGCCTATCTCTTTCAGGGAATGAACCTTGCATTTCTCTTTGGAATCGCTTTTGCGTGGGTTGCTAGCGCCCATTTTCCAGTAATGTTTTGTCGATTTTACCTACCGGGATTTAGTGAAAAGGGCGCTTTTTATGGACTTTTAGTGGGCGCTATCGGAAGCCTTCTTTTTATTATTTCTAGTAATACCGTTTGGGTCAAAATTTTAGGATTAACATCACTACATCCTTATAGCAGTCCCACGCTCTTTATTTTACCGTTAAGCTTTATCGTGATTCTGCTCTTTAGAGAGCGGAAAGTGGGCAAAAGAGAAGCGTAATCCCGGGAGATCTGCACCAAAGAAATCACTTCGGCGATAGCTAATATTGAGCGATTGTAGCTCTTTTTCAATGATTTTTAGCTGCAGCGGTTGCCGAAGGTTGGCATAGAGATGAAATCCCCCGGTAGGAATTTGATACTGAAATGTACCCGGGAAATTCGATTCTAGCCAATGAATAAAAGCGTTACATTTCTGTTGCAGTTTTGTCTGTAGATGCATCTCGTGATGAAGCGCGTATTGTTCAAGATAGATCTCTGCCATAAATTGAGGTAGGGAGCTGAGCCCTGAGTCGAGATGTTGCCGAATGGTAGCAAGATGTTCCACGATGGCGGGGGGCGCAATCATCCAACCTATACGGATCGACTTTCCGAGATATTTAGAAAGGGAGCCTAGATAGAGAATCTGCTCTATTTTTGCCTGTTTTTTAAGGGGGGAAGTCTCTATTTGAGGTGAAAATGCGAGCTGTGAATAGGCATCATCTTCAATAATTAAGAGTTGCTTGCGTGTTGCATAGGCAAGTAGTGCATCTTTTCGCTGCTGCGACATTACAATGCCGGTGGGGTTGTGAAAAATAGGATTGATAAACATCATTTTAATCGCATAACGATCTACGAGTTCATCTAGTTTTTCGATCACAATCCCATTTGAATCCATAGGAATGCCATAGATACGAATTCCCAAGGCTTGAAAAATGGAGAGCGAATAGAAATAGGAGGGATTCTCAATGGCAATTGCATCGCCGGTTTTGAGTAATCCTAAGGTAATTAGGGAGATCGCCTGCTGAGTCCCTGCGGTAATGAGGATATGATTTAAATCGACTTGCCAGTCAAAACGTGTTCTTAGATAAGATTGTACAGCTCGGCGAAGTGTTATCGTCCCGAGTTTATGGGCAGAATCTGCTTGTTCTTCCCGAATCAATAATTGCCAATCGACTTCAGGGAGATGAAGATCAGGATAGAGCATTGCCGGCAGATCCCCATTGCCTAAGTCTAAGCGATAATCTTGATGGAAGTGGGATTGCTTTGATTCTTGATTCCAACTGATCTGGGGGGCTAAATAACGTCCCCATTTTTGCGGGTTGATATAAGTACCTGAACCCACTCGGCGAATAATAATATTACGATCGTGCAGAATCTCCATTGCGCGTACAATGGTAGAGCGATTGACGGCAAAATAGCGACTGAGATCCCGCTCCGAGGGTAATTTCTCGCCGGGTTTCATCGTTCCTGTCATTAATGCATTTTCCACCCATTCTACGATCTGCTGATAGAGCGGCTTAGGACTCATTTTATCTAAAATAGTACGCATCTGTTTCCCGGAGAAATTCAAGAGTGATTGAATAGGACAAAATCCTCTGTCTGATCAAAGCGTTTTAAATGGATGGGTCTTTAATCATCCAAATGGCTCTTTTGACAAATCATAACAGAGTGTATTGTGAAGATCCAACCCATTTGAAGTGGTCAATCGATGATCTATTGGAGCTATGACAGTCTAATAATCGATCTATTCCACAATCAATATCGTTATTAGTACAGATCACATTAATACAAATAACATTAGTACAAATAACATTAGTACCAATAACAGTAATACAATGAGGAAATTACAGATGAGTCAATTTTTAGAGATGCCAAAACGTGGCGTCATTATGGATGTTGTGAATGCCAAAGAAGCTAAGATTGCCGAGAATGCCGGCGCTTGTGCAGTAATGGCGCTTGAGCGAGTTCCCTCTGATATTCGTAAAGCCGGTGGCGTTGCGCGTATGACAGATCCTGCCTTAATCGAAGAGATCCAAAATACAGTGTCGATTCCTGTAATGGCAAAATCTCGTATTGGCCATATCGCCGAAGCCCGTATTTTGGAAGCAATGAAGATCGATTATATCGATGAGAGCGAAGTATTAACGCCGGCAGATGAGGTATTTCATCTCTTAAAGAGCGATTACAGTGTACCGTTTGTTTGTGGTTGCCGGAACTTAGGGGAGGCACTACGGCGCTTAGGAGAAGGGGCAAAAATGCTTCGTACAAAAGGGGAGCCCGGCACCGGTAATATCGTGGAAGCGGTACGTCATATGCGTCAAGTCAACGATGATATTCGGATGCTACAGAATAAATCGGATGATGAATTAATGGTATTCGCCCGCGATATTCAAGCGCCGTATGAACTCGTGAAAGAGGTTAAACAGTTAGGACGTTTACCGGTGATGAACTTTGCTGCCGGCGGTGTTGCAACGCCTGCAGATGCCGTATTGATGATGCTTCTAGGCGCGGATGGGATTTTTGTCGGATCAGGGATCTTTAAATCAGAAAATCCTGAAAAATTTGCAAGTGCGATTGTTCAAGCAACTCAACATTATGATGATTTCTCACTGCTTGCGAAACTCTCTAAAAATCTCGGCGCACCAATGGCCGGTATTGAGATGGGAACTTTAGCAGAGAACCAAATTATGCAAGGTCGTTAAGATATTTCGGGTTATCATTGACGATCTATAGAGATTGAGTCATAAACGGGATAAAAGAGGCCACAGGTTATGATACTTAACTTGTGGCCTTATTGATTGTAGGGATAATTTTGTATTTATTGATTCGCGCGAATTGTCGCTTCTGTTTTGATCTCAGGATCGCCCTCTAAAGTAGAGAAAGTACAGTTATCATTGACGTTGCCTTTAATCACACATCTTCCTAAGCGTTCCACTGCATCAACGCCGGAAGCACAAGCCGTTAGCATCGTTGAGGCAAGCACTAAAATACATAGTTTTTTCATTATATCATTCCTCTTGTAGTGAATATTGACGAGATATCATTTTCGGTGCAGATTACCTTATTGTAGCGAATATTGTGCTTACATAGTGCACGTTTTGGAAATAATTTTAGAAAGCGCATAGAAAATCTATTTGAGTAGTAATCTACGATTAGCGTTATAATTCTTAAATTCACTTTAATTTTATCATTCATCATGATTTATAACCTATGCGACCATCAAAGAAAAATAGTATCAAAACACCGGCCACTCGATTTCTCGATCAACATCATTTTCCTTATGAGATTTATGAATGCACCGGAGAAATAGAGGGTACTGCAGAGTTTATGGCAAATTTTTTAGGGGTACCTTGTTATGAGGTGATTAAAAGTATTGTCTTTATGGATGAGAAATATCACGGTTATATGGTGCTTCAACACGGTGATCAAACGATTGATACCAAAGTGCTACGCAAAATTTTAGGGGTGAAGAGTGTTCGAGCGGCGCCTTATGATTATGCCCACAAATGGACCGGCTATGAATTTGGCGGAACTTCCCCCTTCGGCATTAAGGCGAATATTCCTATTTACGCTGAACGCACTATTTTTGAGATGGAATCGCTCTTTATTAATGGCGGGAAGCGTGGCGTGAATGTCAAAATTACACCAGATATTTTACGACAGATTGGAGTTATTCCAGTGGAAGTGAGTAAGTAGCAATAATAGATTCAAATTTTTATTAAAAACTATTGTTACAGTCTTATCATAAAGTAGGATTATGATACAAATGTTATTCTGTATTATTTTACAAATATTTCGATAATTTTTGTTAAATTTAGATTTATAAGTTTAAGATAGTCAGACGACCGATAACTGACAATTGATGATAGGACAATGAGTAATGAGCATTGAAACGATAGAATTATTGAAAGCTTTTATTCTAGGATTACAGAGGGACTTACAGAGTTTGCACCTGTTTCATCAACGGGGCATTTGATTATCGTGGATGATTTATGGCTCAAATCCACAGCATTTCTTGGGCAAAGCTCGGCAAATACCTTCAAAATCGTGATTCAACTTGGCTCTATTCTTGCGGTGGTGGTTATTTTTTGGAAACGCATTTGGAGTCTTTTGGGATTCTACCGACAAGATGGTGAGAAAGTACTTAAACGCTTTAATCTGCTTCACGTTATTGTCGGAATGTTACCCGCAGTTGTGATTGGTTTTGCGCTCAAAAATCTGATTGATATCTATCTCTTCGGGACGAAAACCGTTATCTTTGCATTGATTGCCGGAGCGATATTGATGATGGTGACTGATCGTTTTGCGCCGAAGATTCCAAAAGCCACTTCATTAGATGAGATCACCTATAAACAAGCATTTTCAGTTGCCTAATTCAATGTTTCTCCTTATGGCCAGGTTTCTCTCGTTCCGGCGCTACAATCTCCGGCGGAGTATTATTAGGGCTAAATTATCGTACAGCAGCTGATTTTACTTTTATTATGGCAGTTCCCATTATGCTCGGCGCAAGCTTAGTATCGGTTATGAGTAATTGGCACGAGCTCTCTCTTTCACATCTTAATTTCTATATCGTTGGTTTTATAAGCGCCTTTATCTTTGCATTGTTAGCTATCAAATTCTTCTTAAGCCTTATCTCTCGTATCAAATTAATGCCATTTGCGATCTATCGCCTATTACTCGCAGCGGTATTAGCTTGGGTTGTTTGGGGGTAAAGGGATTTACTATAAAATATTATGGATATTATAGAATCATTATTTGACATCATTCAAAAAAAACAACAAACTTAATGAACTTTTATATTTTTATATTGTCTTTAAGATTGAGCATTTAGGATGTTTTTTTGAATACAACTATTATTCAAATCGAAGAAGTTATTCAAGAGATGAAACAAGGTTTTTCTAAACCATTTTTATGTAGGTCGGATAATGGTGATGAATATATAGTTAAGGGAATGGTATCTACTAGAAAAAGTCAAATATCTGAGTGGATATGTGGTCACTTAGCTAAGCTAATAGGATTACCAATTGCCGACTTTAGTTTAGTAGAAATTCCTTATGAACTATGGGAGGAGTTACCATTTCCTTTAAATGAAATTGGTTATGGAATTGCTTTTGGCTCTAAAAAAGTATCTGGAGTCAATTGGGTTGAAAAGTTTAATGCGGGCTCTATACCTGAAAGCTTGCAGTGCAAGGTCATTGCATTTGATTTATGGATCAAAAATATGGATCGTTGTGTAGCGAATCCTAATTTGTTATATCAAGCAGAGCAACAAAAACTTATAATTATTGATCATAACAATGCATTTGATCAGTCATTTGATATTGATCTATTCTTAGAAAGCCACATCTTTAGAGATGCTTTCTCACTGTTCGACGATATGGTAAATAGAGCTAAGATGGAAGAAAGTTTTAATGAAGCTTTGATGCATTTTGAGGAGATATATAATAATCTGCCAAAAGCTTGGCATTGGGGTAATCAAGAAGAAGATATACCTGTCAATTATGATTTTCAATTTGTACGAAATACGCTTGAACGACTCAATATTACTGGAGAATTATGGGGGATGAAATGAATCAGAAAGTCGCATTACGTTATGCTGTTATTCAATTTATGCCTTATATTGAAACTAGGGAATTCGCTAATGTTGGGGTAGTGGCAGTTTGTCCTAATACAGGATATTTTGATTATAAGCTAATCACAAAATATCAGCGTTTGACGAAGTTTTTTAGAGAGCTAAAAGCACAGCAATGCAAGGCTAGTCTAAAATTTTTTGAACAAGAATTATTAAATATCAAAAATTTATTTGCTAATGAAAGAATGCCCGCAGAAGTGGCAAGGAGTATTTTTGATACATTGACCCGAGATCGTGAGGCGATTGTCCGGACAAGCAATATTAGTGTTCGAATGGTAGCGAATGAGGCACAAGCGCTTAATCAATTATTTGATTATTATGTAAACCATAATTTTGTTGAAGAAAATAATGAACAACGTTTGACGGATCGTGTTACAGCCCTCGTTAAATCTTTTGAATTAGATCACCCTTTTCATAGAGGGGAAATTGGTAATGAAGATTTTAAAATTTCTTTTCCTTTAATACAAAGAGATGATAATCGGGAGCCTCATAAAATTATTAAACCGCTTTATCTTGGGCCGGAGAGTAAACAAATATATGAGAAATCTGATAGTTGGATGGGTAAAATTGTTCGATTGAAACGGTTAAATTTTTTAAAAAATACAACTAATATTCTCTTTGCATTTGAAAAACCTCAGGAACTTAATAAAAGCCAAGAACGAGCTTTGAAATGTGTATTACAGGATATGAAAGATAATAATATCCAAGTCGCTGATTATCAAAATCAAGAACAAATTTATGCATTTTCAACTCAATGTATTTATTAATTTAGCATAATCTAAATCCTGTTTAAGTAGTTTTCCATGAACAACAAAAACGCCCATCCGAAGATGGGCGCTGCTTGATACTATCTAATAGTACCTATCATGAATCGATTCTAATCATCAACTCTTAGAAAGGTGCATCGATATCGACAACGTCAACAAGCTTGATATTAACGAACTCTTTTAAGCCTAAATCGATTAATTCACGGCCGAAACCAGAGCGACGGATACCACCGAATGGAAGATCTGCTTTGACCATTGTTGGGTGATTTACGAAGATCATACCGGTTGAGATTTTAGACGCTACACGACGACCGCGCTCATTATCGCTGGTAAATACAGAACCACCAAGACCAAACGGTGAATCGTTTGCAATACGGATTGCATCTGCTTCATCTTTTGCTTTGAAGATCATCGATACAGGACCGAAGAACTCTTGATAGTATGCTGGGTTATCTGGTGTAACGTTAGTCAAAATTGTTGGCTGAACAAAGCAACCTTGTTCTGGTACTTTTGGGCCAACTTCTGTTGCTGTTGCACCGTGTTTAACTGCTTCTTCGATCTGTTTAAGAAGACCTTCTTTCGCTCTTTGTGAAGAGAGTGGGGCTAGTTGTGTTGCAGGATCCATCGGATCGCCTGCTTTAAGTGCGGCAACGCCTGCTGTATATTTCTCTAAATATTCATCATAGACTTTTGCATCAACGATCATACGTTTTGAAGAGACACAGACTTGGCCCGCATTCCAATGACGACCGAATACGCCCCATTTTGCAGTTTTCTCAATATCTGCATCATCAAGAACAACAAATGCATCCGCGCCACCTAGTTCCATGATTGATTTTTTAAGGTGCTTACCGGCAGTTTGCGCAACCGCAGAACCAGCAACTTCAGAGCCGGTTAATGCAACCCCACAAACGCGTGGGTCTTTAAGAATGGTTTCGACATCGCTATGACCGACGAAAAGATTAATAAATACACCATCAGGGAGCCCCGCATCGTGCATCAATTTTTCAAATGCCATCGCACATTGTGGCAGATTTGATGCATGTTTGAGGATTAGCGTGTTACCCGCTGAAAGTTGTGGGGCTAAGATACGCGCTACTTGATAGAAAGGGAAGTTCCAAGGTTCAATTGCAAGTAAAACACCAAGCGGTTCATAGACTAATTCCGCATCTCCTTCCGCAGGATCCATTACGGGTAATTTACGTGGTTGAAGTTGCGCTTCGGCATTTTTAACATAGTATTCAAGAATTTGTGCTGAAAGTTCTACTTCACCTTTGGCTTCGGCAAAGATTTTACCCATTTCAAGCGTGATGAGTTTTGCATATTCATCGCTATTTTTACGCATTAAGTCAGCCGCTTTCTGTAGATAGCCAACGCGTTCTTTAACAGGGAGTTCTTTCCAGCTATGGAATGCTTTATCTGCTTTATCAATCGCTGCTAAGATCTCTGCTTCAGTGGCATTATCAAAAGTTTTGAGAACTTCATTGGTATAAGGATTTGTAGTAACAAAAGCCATAATTATATACTCCTAAATGTTGAATGAATTTTCATTATAGACAGCTCTGTTTATTGTTGTACAATTTTGATTGCTAATTGAGCTGTTAAATTAAATTCATTGATTTCACAATAACCCCCATTATGTATGGGGGTCGTAATATGAGGTCGTAATATAATGGATGGGGATAAACCCTTAGAATTCAAGTCTACTTTCAACATCTGCCCCCAATAATGCTTCTTGCAAGTAGAGAACATGTAGTGATTAGGTAAGTGTAACTTGATCGATTTTGGCCAAAACTTGTAACACGATTTCAGCAGAATTTTTAGCCGCTAAATCTAAATATTCCACAAAACTCATCGGCATCTCTTTATCAGGAAGATCGGAAAGGGCACGGATGACGATAAAAGGAGTTTGGTAGAGATAGGCAACCTGGGCAATAGCAGCAGCTTCCATCTCCACAGCTAAAATATCAGGAAAGCAATTTTTGATGATCTCTACTCGATTTTGATCGGCAATAAAAGCATCCCCTGTACCAATTAAACCGATTTTATGATTCATCTCTAGCTCTGTTAAAACAGTGGCGACTAAGGTCACAAGCGCTGGATCAGAGGGGAATGTGCGGGGAAGATCGGGTAATTTTCCTGCTTCAAGCCCAATAGGAGAGAGATCCACATCGTGGTGAGCTGTTTCATTGGAGATAATAATATCGCCAATGTCCATGCCGTTTACGAGCCCGCCGGCAGAACCGATATTGATAATAGCGGTTGGATGATAATATTCGTGAAGTAGCGTGGTCGCCATCGCCGCTTGTACTTTACCAACGCCGGAGCGAAGCAGCACAACCGAATGACCTTGCAGCTCACCGCTAATAAAATGAACACCGGCAATAGTCTGTTCTTTTCGATTTTTAATCAGTGAAGCCATTAAAGCGACTTCTTGCTTCATTGCACCAATAATCCCGATAATCCCTACCATCTTATTTCCTCTATTTTATATTGCCAATCATCGTTAATGATTTATTACTTTGATTGTTACTTTATCAGATTGATCGGTTCTTGATTCAAGCAATTTTTATCCAGCATCTTAAGTATAGTAATGTCGGTTAAAAATAAGCTTATTTAAATGCCGGCGAATCGGCTGTAATAAGTAAGGAAGCCATTCTATCCGGCATTTTGCAAGTGTTGTTTAAAATCAGTTTTCTTAAACCAAATTTACTATATTAGGCGTTATTAGGCTGGAATTTTACTTGACGACTATCATCTTATTCCCACAGAATTAGGGAAACTTGTTATACTGTGCTACTGCATTTTGAGCAAGGTTTAGGCAATAGAAAAATATTCGTAGGAAAGGGCGATGTCGGTGGAAAAGGGAAAAGTATTAAAACTCAAACGGGGATTAAAAAATCGCCATATACAGATGATTGCACTCGGCGGTGCCATTGGAACAGGGCTCTTTTATGGCTCGGCAGAATCCATTGCATTAGTCGGGCCTGCGATTTTGCTCTCCTATCTTTTAGGGGGCTTTGTCATCTATTTAATTATGACGATGATGGGGGAGATGTCTACCCATGAACCTGTTGCCGGCGCTTTTAGTCACTTCTCGTATAAATATTGGGGTGAATTTCCGGGATTTTTAGCGGGCTGGAATTACTGGTTTCTCTACGTTTTAGTGAGTATGGCCGAGCTATCGGCGATCGGAATTTATGTCCAATTTTGGTTCCCTGAGATCCCGATGTGGGTTTCATCCCTGTTTGTATTGATTGTGATTACCATTCTCAATCTCTTTTCAATCCGGATTTACGGAGAATTTGAATTTTGGTTTGCCTTTGTCAAAGTGATGGCCATTATTCTGCTCATTGCATTAGGTCTCTATCTTATTATTTGGGGAGTTGATGGCGCAACGATTAGTAATCTCTGGCAATACGATGGCTTCTTTCCTTTTGGGATTAAAGAATTTCTGCTCTCGTTAGTTGTAGTGATGTTCTCTTTCGGAGGCACAGAATTGATTGGAATCACTGCGGCAGAAGCAGATGATCCTCAAAAATCGATTCCAAAAGCGATTAAACAAGTTATCTGGCGGATTCTACTTTTCTATATTCTCTCCATTGCGATTTTGATGATTCTGCATCCTTGGAATGAGATCGGAGTAGAGGGTAGCCCATTTGTAATTATCTTCCAAGAGATGGGATTTGGTATCGTCAATACTCCTTGTGGACCGCTCAATATTCCGGCAACATTTTTCAATGTAGTGGTTTTATCGGCAGCGATCTCTGTCTATAACAGCGGAATTTATAGCAATGGTCGGATGCTCTATGGTTTAGCTGAGCAGGGAAATGCGCCTAAAGTCTTCTTGAAGCTCAATCGTAATGCCGCGCCCTTTATGGCAATTCTCTTCTCATCACTCTGTACTTTAGTGGCAGTTGTCATTAATTTCTTAGTACCGGAGGGGGCATTTATGCGCATTATGTCCTTAGCCGTTGCCGCTGCAACCATTACCTGGGGCTTGATTGTGATTGTGCAGTATCGTTTTAGAAAACAAGTAGATGCGAAAAGCTTAAGTTTTAAAGTTCCTTTCTATCCTTTTAGTAACTTTTTTGCCCTTGGTTTTTTAATTCTACTGTTAATCATGATGACTCAATCTGGCAATATGAAATATGCAGTGATGGTGATGCCGATCTGGATTTTAGTACTCTATATCGGTTTTCGGATTAAAAAACGGGTGACAAAACCCAAATCCTCGGGGCGATAAAATCCGTTGAGTTAGTTAGATTTCTATATAACTGACTGAAAATTAAAATAATCGGATTGTTAAGTCGAGAATATTTTTAAAAATCAAATAAATAGAGAGAGCATTTGAGAGATCAGATGCTCTTTTTATGTGTGTATATTTCTTCAGATGATGGTGTTGCCGGGGAATAAATTGGAATGAGCATTAATGGGCATTAATGGGTATAACAGAGAACATTGCTTGAAATTGTGTTGAAGCCGATTTTGAAAGGTATAACAATATTTATCCATAATATGTTTGTTTTTGTTAAATTGTAAATTTATACAAAATAAAATCAAAATACTTTATATTTTAAGAAAAAATATCTATTTCGTGATATGTTCAGGTAGTACAGTTCATGATGTTTGATTTAAACGGAGTAGTGCTGATTTTAAGATCATAATTTTAGTGATTAATTATGAGAATCAAAATCGTGATATCTAAATTGAACAAGAACAGATGTAATAAGTCGGATGTAATAGTAAACGTAATAAAACTACAGAATAACAACGGATCACATAGTGATGATCTATGGTAGCAAAATTGCGGGTTGTAATGAAGTAAGGGACAAAAACCTCAAGAAATTTCAAACAACTAGCGATATGAGGAGTCGATAACGGTGATGAAACGTTATCAACATATTAAAATCAAAGGAGAAAAGTAATGCGTAAATTATGGCAACGTGTCTGTATGTCAGCACTGATTGTGGGAAGTTCTATCTTTGTTCATGCATGGGCAGATCCTATTGTGATTAAGTTTTCCCATGTGGTCGCTGATACAACACCGAAAGGACAAGGGGCGCTACTCTTTAAACAATTAGCAGAAGAGCGTCTTCCTGGTGAAGTACAAGTGGAAGTCTATCCTAACTCATCTCTTTATGGGGATGGACAAGAGATGGATGCTCTATTAGTAGGAGATGTGCATATTCTTGCGCCATCGCTTGCTAAATTTGAGCATTTCCAAAAGAAAATTCAATTATTTGACCTACCATTCCTTTTTGATGATATGGCGGCGGTGGATCGCTTCCAACAGAGTGATGCCGGCAAATCGTTATTAACCAGTATGGAAGATAAAGGGATTACCGGCTTAGGTTATTGGCACAATGGTTTAAAACAGCTCTCTGCCAATAAAGCGCTTAAAACCCCAAGAGATGCTCGAGGCCTTAAATTCCGAGTGCAAAACTCAGCGGTATTAGATGAGCAATTTAAAGCGCTTAGAGCGAATCCTCGTAAAATGGCATTCTCAGAGATGTATCAAGGTTTACAGACCGGCGTCGTGAATGGTGCAGAAAATCCTTACACCAATATCTATTCGCAAAAAATTCATGAGGTGCAAGATTATATTACTGAATCGAACCATGGTGTTCTTGATTATATGTTGATTACGAATACTGATTTCTGGAATGGTTTACCTGAGCATGTGCGAGATACTTTGACCGATATCATCGCTGAGGTGACGGTTGAAGTGAATAATCAGGCCAATGCACTGAATGAGCGAGATAAGCAGAGTATCCTCGATGCAGGCACTACTGAGATTATCTATTTAACGCCGGAAGAACGCGATGCGTGGCGAAAAGCGGTACAACCGGTTTGGGAGAAATTCCAAGGTCAAGTCGGGGCGGATCTCATTGAAGCAGCTCTTCAAGCGAATAACCCTGATACTGAGTAAAGTAATACTGAGTAAAGCTTGCTAGGCTTAAGATGAATTAAAGCAGATTAAAGCTGATTAAGTAGTAATCAAAATGCTTTCAATCGCTTAGTAATAATTAGACGATTTTTATAATTCACTCAGCTTTGCCTCGATGAGAGGCAGGGCTTGAGATTGTGCAATTGAGAGGAAACTATGTTTTTACGCACATATCAATGGTTCGATAATGCTTGGCAAAAAACCGAGATTGTTGTGACAGTTGTGATTCTATCAGCGATGACCTTTGTCACTTTTATCTATACGATGCTCAATAATCTCTATACGCCATTTTATCATTTAGCCGATTGGGTTGCCGGCGAGGAACCGGGATTTTGGGAGGATCTCTTCCTTAATATTGGTGATTGGATGATGGATTTAGCCACTTCAATGAATTGGTCTAATCGTTTTACGGCTGCATGTTTTGCTTGGCTAATCTTTTTCTGTATGTCCTATGGCGTTCGTATCAGCGGTCATATCGGTGTGGATGCATTAGTGAAGTTATTCAATCAAAAGATGCAACGAACTTTAGCTTACATTGGCTTAGGTGCTTGTCTGCTCTATGGTGGCATTATGCTGTTTGCCAGCTTAGATTGGGTACTCAACTTTTATAAACTAGGGACTTATGCTGAAGATTTAGATCGCTTTGGCATTCGTCGTTGGCATATTACGATGATTGTTCCTTTAGGCTTTCTACTCGTCATTATCCGTTATTTAGAAGTAGGTTACCGCATTTGGACGCATCAGCAGGATACACTCGGGCTTGCCGATGAGGCGAAAGATGCAATCGATGAGATTGCAACCGCAGAGCACATTAAAGTCGCCGATAAATAAGTGAAAGGGGTGATGACTAACTCATTGACTACTTATTTAGGGCAGATTGCTCAAATGTTAAACCTACTGAATATCTATTGAAAATGTCATCAATGATTATGGAGAGAGATCAGATATTGATTCCCATAATCAGTATAAAGTCAGCCTAAAGGATTGATCATGACCATACTATTTTTATTTCTATTACTCTTTATTTTAATGTTGATCGGGATTCCGGTTGCGATCTCACTCGGCTTGTCGAGTGCTTTAACCATCATTCTATTTAGTCCAGATTCTCCTCGGAGTTTGGCGATTAAGATGTTTGAAACATCAGAACATACAACATTACTGGCTATTCCATTTTTCCTCATTGCCGGGGCATTTATGACAACAGGCGGAGTTGCGCGCCGTTTGATTGATTTTGCTAATGTCTGTGTAGGTCATATTCGCGGCGGTTTAGCGATTGGCTCAGTACTTGCTTGTATGCTCTTTGCTGCGCTCTCAGGTTCAAGCCCGGCAACAGTCGCAGCAGTTGGTTCGATTGCGATTGCCGGCATGGTGCGCTCAGGTTATAGCCAATCCTTTGGTACAGGAATTATCTGTAATGCCGGAACCTTAGGGATTTTGATTCCCCCATCAATTGTTATGGTTGTCTATGCCGCTGCGACCGAACAATCGGTGGGAAAGATGTTTATGGCGGGCGTAGTTCCTGGCGCACTTTTAGGCGTTGCTTTAATGGTGGCAATTTACATTGTCGCGCGCGTTAAAAAGTTACCCGCACAGCCAAGGGCAACAGTGAAAGAGTGGTTTACTACTTTCCGTAAAGCTTTATGGGGATTATTACTGATGGTGATTATCCTGGGTGGAATCTATTCAGGAATGTATACGCCTACAGAGGCTGCCGCAGTTGCAGCAGTCTATTCAATGTTTGTAGCCCTCTTTGTCTATCGAGATATGCCTTTAAAAGATTACCCAAAAGTAATGTTAGAATCAGGAAAGATGACGGTGATGCTGATGTTCATCATTGCCAATGCGATGCTTTTTGCCCATGTGTTAACGACGGAGCAGATTCCGCAAACAATTGCTAGTTGGGTAACCGAGATGGGCTTTTCCCCTTGGATGTTCCTCATTGTAGTGAATATTGTCTTACTGATTGCCGGCAGCTTTATGGAGCCATCGGCGGTGATTCTGATCTTAGCACCGATCTTTTTCCCCATTGCGATGGAGCTTGGAATTGATCCGATTCATCTAGGGATTATTATGGTGGTGAACATGGAAATTGGTTTAATTACACCGCCTGTAGGGCTTAATCTCTTCGTAGCTTCAGCGGTAACAGGAATGCCGATTACGAAGACGATTAAAGCGGCGCTACCTTGGTTGATGATTTTGCTCTTCTTCTTATTGCTTATCACCTATATCCCGGCGATCTCATTAGGATTACCTACTTGGTTAGGAATGATGTAGGCAGGCACTCGAGAAGTGAGTTATTATGGTGAAAGTCACTATAGAAGCTATTATCAAAGTCACTATAAAAGCCAAAATGTAATTGCAATCGTGATTGAGTGACTTTCCTGATTATGTAGTGACAAGAGAAAGTCCTTAGACTGAAGCTTAGTCTAAGGGCTTATTAGATTAGGGGATTAAGTATTGCGATTATTATATAGTCAATTTGGTTTAAGAAAAATGATTTTAAACAACACTTGCAAGATGCCGGATAGAACGGCTTCCTTACTTATTACAACCGATGCGCCGGCATTTACACAAGCTTATTTTGAACCGACATTACTATAAAAGATGATCAATTTTACTAAACAACGCTTGCAATATGTCGGATAGAGCAGTTGTCTTGCTTCGATCAACCGATGCGCCGGCATTTCAATAAGCTTATTTTGAACCGATATTACTATATCTTATTACCTTGTTTTACAAATTCTCTTTTACACTCAATACTTTCCATGTGGAGTAGAGATACTGCACCATTGACCAAAGGGTTAAAACGGTAGCTATCAGCATAAAGATTAGCCCCACTTCATAAAGCGGGATACCCAATAACTTCTCACCATAGAGTAGAAGGGTAATAGCCGCCATTTGAAAGGTCGTTTTCCATTTACCAATCCAAGAGACGGCGACAACACCGCGCTCACCCATACTTGCCATCCATTCCCGTAGGGCAGAAATGGTGATTTCTCGGCTGATAATAATCATTACCGATAAGGTCAAATACCATTTGTGAGGATCATTATCGACAATGGCGATAAGTGCCACAGCCACAAGGAGCTTATCGGCAACGGGGTCTAAAAATGCCCCAAAACTCGAAGTTTGATTCCACTTTCGAGCAAGATAGCCATCTAACCAATCGGTTGCGGCGGCAGCCATAAAGAGAATAGCTAGCACCAGATGCTTATGAGGTGTAGGGAAAAAGTAACAGAGAATAAACACCGGGATCGCAACTACGCGTGCCCAAGTGATAAGGCTTGGAAGATTCATACTTTTGTCAACTCCTCAAGGTTTTTGTAAGCGCCGTCGATTATTGTAGCAAAATTTTCCACACTCTGAAAGGGCTGATAAAATCCCTACTTTCAGAAAATAATTGTGATAAAATACAGCTCTTTTAAATTGCGTTCTTGGAGAGAGATATATGCTTAGAATAATGGAGAAAGGTTTAACTTTTGATGATGTATTATTAGTCCCTGATTACTCTGAAGTGCTTCCGCGAGATGTGTCACTCAAGACGCAATTGACTCAGAAAATATCGTTAAACATTCCTCTTCTTTCAGCTGCGATGGATACTGTAACTGAGAGTAAAATGGCGATTGCTTTAGCACAATTAGGCGGCATTGGTATTATCCATAAGAACTTAACGCCGGCAGAGCAAGCGCGTCAAGTACGTAAAGTAAAAAACTTTGAAAGCGGTGTATTAACAGATCCGATTACCGTTACCACTGATTGCACTTTAGAAGAGGTGCGCAATATTATGCGTCACCGCAATATTTCAAGTGTGCCGGTTTTAACACTTGATAAAAAGGTTGCCGGCATTATCACGACCCGCGACTTACGATTCCAAACGGATCTATCTTTAAATATTACAGAGGCGATGACGAACCGTGATCGCCTTATTACTATCCACGAGGGCGCGACCAAAGAAGAGATTATCGAAAAACTCCGTGCTAATCGTCTTGAGCGTCTAGTGGTTGTGAATGACAATAATGAACTACGTGGCTTAATTACAGTTAAAGATCTCTCATTAACGGATACGCATCCTAATGCGGTGACTGATGATCAAGATCGTCTAATCTGTGGAGCGGCTGTGGGTGCAGGTGCCGGAACAGAAGAACGTATTGAACAATTAGTGGATGTAGGTGTTGATTTGATTATTGTGGATACTGCACACGGTCATTCAAAAGGTGTGATTGATCGTGTTCGTTGGGTGAAGCAGACTTATCCTGATCTACAAGTAATCAGCGGTAACATTGCAACAGGCGAAGCAGCGAAAGCATTATTAGCAGCGGGAACAGATGGTGTGAAAGTCGGGATTGGTCCTGGTTCTATCTGTACAACTCGTATTGTGGCCGGTATTGGTTTCCCACAAATTAGTGCTATTGCTAACGTAGCTGAAGCGCTTCGTGGTACAGGTGTTCCTGTGATTGCCGATGGGGGTATTCGTTATTCAGGTGATATGGCGAAAGCATTAGCCGCAGGCGCAAACTCGATTATGGTCGGTTCAATTTTAGCAGGTACTGATGAATCACCCGGTGAAATTGAATTCTATCAAGGTCGTGCTTACAAATCATACCGCGGTATGGGGTCTATCGGTGCGATGAATGCCGGTTCTTCAGATCGTTATTTCCAAGAAGGTTCAAGTGCGGATAAGCTGGTACCAGAAGGAATCGAAGGACGCGTTGCTTATAAAGGTTCAGTAGCCCCTATCGTACATCAATTAATGGGCGGTATCCGCGCAGGAATGGGGTATGTGGGTTGTGGCACAATTGCTGAAATGAACACTAAACCACGCTTTGTAGAGATCACAAGTGCCGGTATGAGTGAATCACACGTACACGATGTGACTATTACTAAAGAAGCACCTAACTATTCACGTTAATCGCATTAGCTGAATATAAGGTTTCGTAATAAAAATCCATTTAAACATCTCGGGAGTTCTACTCTCGAGATTTTTGTTTTTTGATTTGAGATAAATCTGTTTTAAATAAAAGCTAATTCTCGGCGGGAGAGAACGCTTGCAAGTCCAGATCAATCTCGCGCCCGCGTGAGAGGCTCAAAGTTTCTTCAATTGAGTAAAACAATATTAATGTCTCGGAATAACAAAGGTGTAATATTAATCTTCCGGCATTGATAAATGCCCCAACTGCCGGCGCGGGATTATTATCAAAGCGGGATCATTCGCCCCGGCGATGCGGATAATTGTCTTAGTGATTTTTAATCAAGGCTAATTCCCGGCGGGAGAGAACGCTTGCAAGTCCAGATTAATCTTGCGCCCGCATGAGAGGCTTAAAGTTTCTTTAATTGAGTAAAACAATATTCATCTTCCGGCATTGATAAATGCCCCAACTGCCGGCGCGGGATTATTATCAAAGCGGGATCATTCGCCCCGGCGATGCGGATAATTGTCTTAGTGATTTTTAATCAAGGCTAATTCCTGGCGGGAGAGAACGCTTGCAAGTCCAGATCAATCTTGCGCCCGCATGAGATATGCTCGCAGTTTCTCAGATATTGTAAAAGATACTTATTCTTTGAAGTGGATAGAGTATGTACCTGCCTAAGTTAGGCTTTTATGATATATTGACGAACATTGTAATGACGTAGGTAATATTTTTTTATGCAATGGTGTTTGATTCAGATTATTATAGAGAGATTGCGCTATTAATCGGTCAAAATCCAAGATAGATAGACATTACCAACATTTAAGACATACGAATAGCATTCGTATAGGCTTTTAAAGTAAGAATAAATAAGGTTAGAGGGGTGGTACACCACTAAACTCTAAATCAATGTTTAACCATTATTGAAAGTAGAAATTTATAATGACAAAAGAGACTGTAGTGAACGATCACGATCAAACTGAAAATCATCTTATTACAGAGCGCCGTGAGAAACTTGCGAAGATTCGTGAAGAGCGGTCGGTGGCTTTCCCTAATCATTTCCGTAAAGATACACACGCTAAAGCGCTTCATAAAGAGATGGAAGGCCTTGATCGTGATGCGTTGAAAGAGAAGGGTAAGATCGTCAAGATGGCCGGTCGTATCGTTGCTAAACGTCTTTTTGGTAAAGGTGGATTTATTAGTCTACGGGATCAAACCGGTGATATCCAAGTATTTGTGAATACTGGTCTTATTGGCGCAGATGCCTTTGCAGATTTCACGACTTGGGATGTGGGTGATATTATCGGTGTGGAAGGTGAAGTTTCTCGCTCTGATAAAGGGGAATTAACCGTTCGCGCGAACCAACTGATT
Source organism: Ignatzschineria larvae DSM 13226 (assembly GCF_038500265.1). NCBI lineage: Bacteria > Pseudomonadati > Pseudomonadota > Gammaproteobacteria > Cardiobacteriales > Ignatzschineriaceae > Ignatzschineria > Ignatzschineria larvae. Next base: position 920,643 of record NZ_CP150637.1, read on the forward strand.
CTGTTAACCAAATCACTTCGCCCGTTGCCGGATAAATTCCACGGTTTAACAGATGTAGAAGCGCGTTATCGTCAACGTTATCTCGATCTGATTACCAATATGGAATCAAGAGAGACTTTCCGTAAACGGAATCTCATCGTTCGTACAATTCGAAGTTTTATGGATGCCCGCGGTTTTGAAGAGGTGGAAACACCGATGATGCATTCAATTCCCGGCGGTGCGAATGCAAAACCTTTTATTACACATCATAATGCGCTTGATATGGAGTTCTACTTACGTATTGCGCCAGAGCTCTACCTCAAACGTCTGATCGTAGGTGGAATGGAGCGGGTATATGAGATTAACCGTAACTTCCGTAATGAAGGGGTTTCAACCCGCCATAACCCAGAATTTACGATGATGGAATGGTATTGGGCCTTTGCCGATTATCAAGATATGATGGATATGACCGATGCGATGATGAAAGAGATCGCTCTTCGCGTGAATGAGGGTTCAACCAAAGTTCAATATCAAGATTATGAGATCGATTTCGCAATTCCTGCGGCGCGTATGACGGTACAAGAATCGATTCTTAAATATTGTGATGTGGCAAAAGATTACGACCTCAATACTCGTGAGGGTGTTGCTGCGCTCGCAGATCATCTACATATCAAATATGATAAAGAGAATGATTGTTGGGGCAAAATCTTAATGGAGATCTTTGATGATCAAGTCGAAGAAAAGCTCTTACAACCCACCTTTATTACAGGTTATCCCTTAGCGGTATCGCCATTAGCGCGTCAAAATGATGAGAATCCATTAATTACCGATCGCTTTGAATACTTCATCGGTGGTCGAGAAGTCGGGAATGGTTATTCGGAGTTAAACGATGCTGAAGATCAGCATCAACGCTTTATGACACAAGTTGAAGATAAAGATGCCGGCGATGATGAAGCAATGCATTATGATAAAGACTTCGTGACCGCTCTTGAATTCGGTATGCCACCAACAGCGGGTGAAGGTATCGGGATAGATCGTCTTGTGATGATCTTCACTAATGCGCCGTCAATTCGGGATGTACTCTTATTCCCACATATGCGTGTACGCAATAGTTAAGCGCTCATAATCTCTTTTTGTAGAGCTAGTAAGATTATAGAGACAATAGACTATAAACTCGAAGTACTAGGAACAGTATTTCGAGTTTTTTATTGTGAGTGACTAAGACAATGTATCGCATCGTCGGGGGAATGATCCCGTTTTAATCATAATCGTGCGCTGGCAGTTGTGGCATTTCCCTATGACGGAAGATTAATATTGCATATCTGTTATTGCGAGGAATTAATAGAGTTTTATCAACTGTGAAGCACTTTGAGAGCCTCAACCGCGGGCGCGAGATTGATCTGGATTTGCAAGCGTTCTCTCCCGCCGGGAATCAGCTTTGATTAGGAATAATAAGACAATGTATCGCATCGACGGGGAGAATGATCCCGCTTTAATCATAATCGTGCGCCGGCTATTAAAGCGTTTCTTCAATACCAGAAGATTACTATTACACATCTGTTATTGCGAGGAATTAATAGAGTTTTATCAACTGGGAAGCACTTTGAGCAACTTAACTGCGGGCGCGAGATTGATCTGGATTTGCAAGCGTTCTCTCCCGCCGGGAATCAGCTTTGATTAGGAATAATAAGACAATGTATCGCATCGCCGGGGCGAATGATCCCGCTTTAATCACAATCGTGCGCCGGCAGTTGTGGCATTTCCCTATGACGGAAGATTACTATTACACATCTGTTATTGCGAGGGATTAATATGGTTTTATCAACTGTGAAGCACTTTGAGAGCCTCAACCGCGGGCGCGAGATTGATCTGGATTTGCAAGCATTCTCCCCCGCGGGGAATTAGCTTTGATTAAGAGTAATCAAGCGCATTATCTGCCATTAAATGAGGCATTGAGGAGATAGCTTTTTCCTAAGCGGGGCGCGTATTCTCTGATACGTTCCATTTCAGAGGGGACTTGAACGACTTGTTGCACCATATTGACGACACATTGATCGAGTGCATCATTGCCACTACTGCGGTAAACGCCCACTCGTAATGGGGATTCAAAGATCATTACAGCCACTGTAATAGGGAAGTTCTTTCCTTTAATATAGCGCTCATAACACTCATTAGAAGCAAGTGAGATATTATATTCCTGCCGGCGAAGTTGATTCGTAGCCGCATTGAGAATATTAGTGCTCATTGCTCGGGCTTTTGTCTCCTCTTTCTGTTTCGCTTCTTGCTCTAAGATTGCCTCATCAATAGGAGGATCGATAAAGGTTGCGATCAATGTGACAGGTTGATCATTGGTAAATTGAGCCTCTTTATCGATGATTGCTTCTTCAGGAGAGGCTTCTGCTTCGGCAATCTCTTCTTCGACAACTTCTGGTTGCTCAGGTTCGGCAGGGTTATATTTTTGCAAATACTCAAAAAACTCAGGAGAGTAGTAGGTGGGCGTTTCTTCATCAGCCGGCGCATCTTTCCACTCTTTATCTAAAAACGGCGTATCGGCTAACAGCGCTACGGCATTCTCGACCATTTTTTGGTAAGGATCTTCCTCTGTCGTAATGGTTCGGCGATATTCCCCCTCTTTGCGAGGTGGGAGAATATTATCACGAATCATATTGGCGCTTTCGGTCAGATTTTGTCGATAACTCGGTGCTTGAGGTTCTGATTCTTCTTCTGTTTCAGCAGGCTCTTCGCCACTCTCTTCAGAGGTTTCTTCCGCTTCCTCTTGATCATCAGAATCTTCATTTTCTGCTATCTCTTCAGAATCTTCCTCTTCTATTGCCTCAGGTGATGCTTCTGTCATTTCTTCGTCGGTTTCATCACTAGGCTGATCTTCACTCGCTTCTTCCGGAAGAGTACTGTCCATTTCTAAAGTCTTATCGATAGGCTCTTCTATCGACTCTTCCACTGCTTGTGTTTCCTCAAACTGTGCCGGGAGAAAGCTCACTTGAATGGTTTCAGCTTCAGTGAGATAAGTATCGACACGTGTTTTCTCATCTTTTAAGAGCAGATAGCCGATACCGCCGTGTAGTAGCAACACGAGCAGCAGTGCAATAAGGTAAGGGCGATAGCTTTTAAACATAGTTGTGATGGATGACCGAAATGTAGAAGAATAAGTGTCGAGCGCAATGTAGTGAAAAGTAACTAAATGTTTTATTTCAATAAAGTGATTATTTTACGATACTTTTGCCTTTTCGATAAGATATATCAGCGGGGGATGATTCTGTTGATTGATAAATTGCTCTTGTAAGACGTGAAATTGCCGTTGATCTAATTGCGAGAGATATTTCTCTAAATGATATTTTTCAACCTTTCCCGCAGGATGACCGGGATAGAGAGCAATCAGCATTGTGCCATTCGGGGCTAATAATTGTAATCCCACTTTAATGCTCTCTAAGGTTGTATGAGCTTGTGTGGTAATCGTTTTATCCCCTTTGGGCAGATAGCCGAGATTATAGATAATAAAATTAATGGGCTCGGTAATATAGCGTGCAAATTGTGTATGGCTATCGCAGATCAGGGTTATTTCGGGGCGATCTTCTTGTGGGCGGTTAAAAATCGGTTGCAGACGATCCCGACTACGCTCGACCGCTTCTTGTTGAATATCAAAAGCATAAATAGCACCTTTAGGGCCTAGTCGTTCGATAATTTTTTCAGTATCAAAACCATTGCCGAGTGTTGCATCAATGACTCGAGAAGTAGGCGTAATTAATGCGTGTAAATGACGCTCAATAATCGGGTGAATGGCATTGAGATAGCGATAACGAGCCATAAAAATCCTTTTAATAAACGAGAGAAAGGGTATAATAATCAAATTAATCTTATTGAGGGAGTATAATACCTGAGTTGAATGAAGATCATTCTATGATTTTGTTAGGAAGATCTTATATGATAACCACATTTTGTTAAATTCCAAATTAAAAATGGAGAGAAAAACGATGCGTAAATTAAGAATCACTGATCTACAAAAAATGAAAGATCAAGGTGAGAAAATTACGATGTTAACTTGTTACGATGCGACTTTTACTAAAGAGATGAATCGAGCAGGGATTGATACAATTTTAATCGGTGATTCGCTAGGAATGGTGGTACAGGGACACGCTTCGACATTGCCGGTCACATTAGATGAGATGGTTTATCATACTGAAAATGTGGTTCGTGCTAATGAGCGCGCGTTTATCGTGGCAGATCTTCCATTTGGTACCTATGAAGCTTCTAAACGAGAAGCATTTCACGCTGCCTCTGAATTGATGAAAGCCGGTGCGGAAATGGTTAAAATCGAGGGCGGTGTAGAGGTTGCAGTGATTACCGCATTTCTGACAGAGCGAGGGATTCCGGTTTGTGCGCATATTGGTTTAAGACCGCAAGCGGTGAATATTATGGGCGGTTATAAGGTTCAAGGCCGGGAGTTGCAGATGGCCGCACAGCTTATCGAAGAAGCAAGAGCGCATCAAAATGCGGGAGCGCAACTATTGGTTGTAGAATGTGTGCCGGCTGAAGTGGGTGAGGCATTAGCAACAGCGCTCTGTATTCCGGTGATAGGCATTGGTGCCGGTAATATGACCGATGGGCAAGTATTAGTGATGCACGATATGCTTGGATTGAGTAGCGAAGTGACACCGAAGTTTGTCAAAAACTTCTTAGCCGTGGCTATTGAAGCCGGTAATGGCTCTATTCACGGGGCTTTTAGCCAATATATTCGTGAAGTAAAATCAGGGGCTTTCCCAGATGAAGTTCACAGTTTTTCATAAATAATAGGTTTAAACGATTTTAAATTGCTTTCAACGACTTCAAACGATATTACCTCGTTAACGATTGTATGAAGCGTAGGAAAGAACAGAAAAGATTCAAAAATTAAAAAATAAAAAGACTCAAAAAGATCTAAAGAGAGTAAAGCACTATGGAAATTTTACGGAGTATTGAAGCGGTACGGGAATGGCGACAAAAGCAAGCCACAGTGGCTTTTGTTCCGACAATGGGGAATCTGCACGCAGGCCATATTTCACTTGTGCAAGAAGCGAAGAAGCATTCAGAGAATGTGATCGTTTCGATTTTTGTGAATCCCTTACAATTTGGTCCGGGGGAAGATTTAGAGAGTTATCCTCGTACATTAGCAGAAGATCAAGCAAAATTGGAAGCAGAGGGGGTTTCTGCACTTTTCTTACCGACAGAATCGATGCTCTATGATGATGAGCCTTTCTTAGTGGTACCGCCTAAATCATTGATTCAAGATCTTTGTGGTAAAAGCCGTCCGGGTCATTTTGAGGGCGTAGCGACAGTGGTGAGTAAGTTTTTCAATATTGTCGAACCCACTTATGCTTGCTTTGGTCGCAAGGATTATCAGCAATTAAAAGTGATTGAAGCGATGGTGAAAGCGCTCAATTTTAATATTCAGATTATTCCCGTTGCGATTGAGCGGGAAGCTTCAGGCTTAGCATTATCAAGTCGCAATGGCTATCTAACCGAAGCAGAGAAGCGCGAAGCGGTAAAGCTCTCGCAGACATTACAAACGATGGCACAAGAGATCAAAGAGACAGCTCAAGCAGATCGTATTAGCGGAATCTACTATCGAGATTTAGAGAAGAGAATGTCTGCAAAACTCAATGGCGCAGGCTTTGAGGTGGATTATCTAACGATTCGCACTCAAGATCGACTTGAGGAAGCACAAGAGAATGACCGAGAATTAGTGATCTTAGCCGCTGCTAAATTGGGTAAACCAAGATTATTGGATAACCTAGAGGTTTCATTGCCTTAATTGATGATTCTCAGTAATTGAAATATCACTCTGCAAGGAGATTATAATATCCGTGCCTTATTGATTTTTATAGCAAAATCGATAAGGCGTTTTTTGTGGCTTTTTGATTCGATCTTTGCAAAATGGATCTCTGAAATATTCGCTATAGAGTTTTCTATAGCAAGATAACCTAATGAACTATAGTAAATTTGGTTTAAGAAAAATGGCTTTTAAGCAGCTATTATGGGGTTTTAAAAGAACATAAAAGTGTACTAAACAACACTTGCAAGATGCCGGATAGAATAGCTTCCTTACTTGTTACAACTGATGCGCCGGCATTTAAATAAGCTTATTTTGAACCGACATTACTATATCTCTGAAATATTCGATATAGAGTTTTCTACAGCAAGGTAACCTAATGAATTAATAATAGATTATCAGTCCCTGATTCTTGCTATGGATTTTCATTTTTTGGGTAAATAATTGATTTTTTGTTTGCGTTCATCGTTAATTTGTAATACTGTACTATCTCAGTAGTACAAAAAAGAATAATGACCAAGGAAAGGATCGAGGAATATGAAAAATCAGCGCTTGAAAATAGCCATTCAGAAATCAGGGCGTTTAAGTGATGCATCATTAGCACTACTCGCGCAGAGTGGGTTAAAAATCAATGTGACTAAAGATAAATTAATCGCTCACGTTGAAAATATGCCGATTGATATTCTACGAGTGCGGGATGACGATATTCCGGGATTAGTCTTTGATGGTGTGGTGGATTTAGGCGTTGTCGGACAAAATGTTCTAGAAGAGACAGCACTCGGGCGAAAGACTTCTATTGATTCGCTCTATAAAGTCTTACAGATTCTACCCTTTGGTGGTTGCCGGCTTTCATTAGCAGTCCCTCAAAATTGGCAATATCAAGGTGTTGCCGATTTTACTGATATGCGGATTGCCACTTCATTTCCGAATCTTTTAGCCCGCTATTTGAAAGAACAGGGGATTCGTTTTAAAAGCTCACTTTTGACCGGTTCTGTGGAAGTAGCACCTCGGGCAGGATTAGCCGATGCGATCTGTGATTTAGTCTCTTCGGGCGCAACTTTAGAGGCCAATGGTCTTAAAGAGGTGGAAGTGATCTTTCAATCAAAAGCGTGTTTAATTCAAACAACTACACCTTTAGACTCAGAGAAACAAGCTCTCATTAATAAGATAATGCCTCGTATTCAGAGTGTTATTCAAGCCGAAGAGTCGAAATATATTATGCTGCACGCGCCGAAAGATCGGTTAGATGAGATTACCGCACTACTACCGGGCGCTGAAAATCCTACTATTTTACCGCTTGCGACCGATGCCTCTCGTGTGGCGATTCACGTTGTGAGTAGTGAAACGCTCTTTTGGGAGACGATGGAGGCGCTCAAAGGGAAAGGGGCAAGCTCTATTCTCGTATTACCAATTGAGAAGATGATGGCTTGAGATTCAGTGCCGGAATAGAGTATAGGGAAGAGGGAACAGGGAATAGGGAACACGCTTGTAGAGTGATGGAATAGAAGTATAAAACAGTTCGGCAAAGAATGAGGTAAGGATCGTGAAAGGTGAGATGGATTGTCTGATTTGGCAAGATTTAAGTGAAGAGGAACGGCGGGAAGCGTTAGAGCGTCCGGCACAGAAAGCCGGTGAGAATATTCAACAAATTGTGGCCGAAATTGGCAAGGAGATTGCCGGGAAAGGGGATCAAGCGATTTTGGCGCTCACTGAGCGATTTGATGGTGTACGATTATCCCAACTCTTAGTCAGCGAGGCTCAAATTTCAGAGGCTGAAGCAAGGCTCGGTCCCGATTTTAAAGAGGCCATTGAGCAAGCGTATCAAAATATTGAGCGCTTTCATCTAGCACAACAAGTGAATGATATTGTGGTGGAGACAATGCCGGGAATTACCTGTGAAGTCACCACAAGGGCGATCGATTCTGTGGGGCTCTATATTCCGGGTGGTTCAGCACCGCTTTTCTCAACCGTGATGATGTTAGCGATTCCGGCGCAGATTGCCGGTTGCCGGGAGATTGTACTTGCATCGCCCCCGCCGATTGCCGATGAGATTCTCTATACTGCAAAGCGCTGTGGCGTGACAAAAATTTATCAGATGGGTGGTGCGCAGGCAATTTTTGCCTTGGGATTAGGTACGGAGTCTATCCCTAAAGTCGATAAGATATTTGGGCCGGGAAATAGCTTTGTTACAGAAGCGAAGAAGCAGGTGAGTATGATGGCCGGTGGCGCGTCTATTGATATGCCGGCAGGTCCGTCAGAGGTGTTAGTGATTGCCGATCAAGAAGCTAATCCCGATTTTGTCGCCTCAGATCTTCTATCCCAAGCAGAGCACGGCGCGGATTCACAAGTGATTTTAGTTACGCCGGATGAGGCCTTGATTCCGCGCGTAATGGAAGCGATCAAAGTCCAATTACAACAGCTCTCGAGAGCTGAAACGGCGCAGAAATCCCTGTCGCAAAGTCGCGCGATTATTGTGTCCGATTTAAGCGAAGCGGTTACGGTGAGTAATGCTTATGCGCCCGAACATCTGATTATTCAGACAGCAAATCCACGAGCCTTATTACCGGCTATTCGTCACGCAGGTTCCGTATTTTTAGGCGCGTATTCCCCTGAATCGATGGGCGATTATGCCTCGGGCACGAATCACGTATTACCCACTTATGGGTATGCTAAGACCTACTCAAGTTTGGGATTGGCCGATTTTAGCAAGCGAATGACAGTGCAGACCTTAACTCAAAAAGGTTTTGAAGCGCTCGGACCTACGGTGGCACTGTTAGCGGAGAGAGAACAACTCGATGCCCATAAATTAGCAGTGGCAGTTCGACTACAAGCGTTAGCAGATGCCGGGAATAATCCGTCCAATTAGATAGTTAATCTAATGGGATAAACCATACCAAACAAATCATACCAAACAAATCAATCACATCAGCAAGATCAAGAATTATAGAATAACAATCATTATAGAAATAATATGAGATTGAAAAGTCTTAAGAAGGGGGAGTAATGGAGCGGGTAAGTGAGAACCAAAATGAGAAGAAAGAAGCTGATAAAAGGGATAATAACAAAGATGCTCAAAATCAGGCGAACATTGACACACTTGCTCGGCGCAGTATCTTGAACAGTGAACCTTATATCACAGCACCGAGAGTGTCGGGCGCAATCTATCTAGATGCCAATGAGAATCCTTATGGTCGGCGTTACTCTCTAACCTTAGAGGCTAATCGCTATCCGGAACCGCAACCTACAACACTCATCAATCGTTATGCAAAATTCTTACAAGTTGATCCGAGTGAGATATTGGTCACATTAGGGGGAGATACCGGGATTGATCTTTTGATTAAAGCTTTTTGTGAGCCGGGGCAAGATCGATTGCTCTACTGTCCCCCCACTTTTGGAATGTATCAGGTGACCTGTGATCTCTACGGCGTTGAGACGGTAGCTGTTCCTTTGCAAGATGATTTTTCTTTGGATTTACCGGCAATTTTAACGGCGCTTTCAGATCAGAAAATCAAAATGCTCTTCCTCTGTAGCCCTAATAATCCTACGGCTAATAAGATGAATGCGCAGGAGATGATACAAATTTTAGAAAAGGCACGAGATCGCGCGATTGTAGTGGTGGATGAAGCTTATATTGAATTGAGTGAAGCAGAATCGTTTACCCCAAAATTGAAAGATTATCCGCACTTAGCGATCATTAGAACGCTCTCTAAAGCCTTTGGTTTAGCGGGGATTCGTTGTGGTTTTGTGGTGGCAAATCAGCCTGTAATTGCACTACTTCGCCGGGTAATGAGTCCTTATCCGATTCCGGTGCCGGTCATTGCGATGGCGGAGATGGCTCTCAGCGATGAGGGTATTGCGCAAATGCAACAAGATCGAGCTACTATTTTAGCGAATAAAAAAGTGCTCATCGAAGCATTATCCGCCTGTAATGAAGTGATCAGAGTCTACCCAAGTGATACTAACTTTATCTTAGTGCAATTACGAGATGTAACGAAAGCGATCAATGCTTTAACTGATCAGGGAATCTTTGTACGGCAACAATCCTCAGCGCAATTGAATCAGTGTGTTCGAATTTCGGTGGGGTTACCTGAAGAGAATGAGGCGTTAGTAGCGGTATTAGCCGGCTTGTCATAGAGCCTGATCGGCAATCGCTAGAATCAGTTTAACGAGGATGGTTATTAGAATGGCTACTAGAGTCGATTGACCTAGAATTGATTCAATCAGAATCGGATTGCTCAAAATCGATTAATCAGAATCAGATTAAAAAATAGAATGATAGAAATGGAATAGACAATGCAAAAAATACTCTTTATTGACCGAGATGGCACATTGATTACCGAACCGCCGGAAGATTTCCAAGTGGATAGTTTGGAGAAATTGATGTTCGAACCCAATGTGATTCCTGCGCTATTACAGCTACAGAAAGCGGGTTATCGTTTGGTTATGGTCTCGAATCAGGATGGGCTTGGAACGGATAGTTTCCCTAAGGCTGATTTTGAGAAACCACATCAGCAAATGCTGGCACTATTTGCCTCACAAGGAATTATATTTGATGATGTATTGATCTGTCCTCATCTACCAACTGATCAGTGTGAATGCCGTAAGCCTCAAACGGGGCTCGTGAATGAATATTTAACGCCGGGGCGGATCGATCGGGCGCAAAGCTTTGTGATTGGCGATCGAGAAACAGATCTACAACTAGCGGACAATATGGGCATTACCGGCATTCGTTATAATCCGGAGAAGCTCAATTGGCCTCTCATCGTTGAACGGTTAAGCAATCAAGTGATCATTCCAGATAATCGTGTGGCGCGTAGCGCATTAGTGACTCGTAATACGAAAGAGACAGAGATTACTATTGAGCTCTTTCTCGATGAAACAGGGGCAAGTACGATCAGTACCGGCATTCCCTTTTTTGATCATATGTTAGATCAAATCGCTACCCACGGGGGATTTAAAATGGTGGTTGATGTCCAAGGAGATCTTGAGATTGATGATCATCATACCGTGGAGGATACGGGGCTTGCATTGGGAGAAGCGCTTAAAATGGCGTTAGGCGATAAGCGTGGGATTGCTCGATTTGGCTTTGTTCTGCCGATGGATGAGTGTCGAGCTTTTTGTACGCTTGATCTTTCGGGCAGACCATATTTAGATTTTTCGGCCACTTTTAATCGAGAGATGATTGGTACCTTTAGCACAGAGATGACCGGCCACTTCTTCCGCTCACTCAGCTATGCGCTCGGTTGTACGCTTCATTTGAGTGCAGAGGGAGAGAATACTCACCATAAGGTGGAGTCGCTCTTTAAAGTCTTCGGCCGGACATTGCGCCAAGCCATCCGGATTGAGGGCGATCAATTACCGAGTTCAAAGGGAGTATTATAAATGGAGATTATACCGGCAATTGACCTGATTGATGGCCAAGTTGTGCGCCTTGCTCAAGGAGATTATGCAAGGCAGACTACCTTTGATTATTCCCCCATTGCGCAGTTACAACATTATGAGAGTGAGGGGGCTTCTTATCTACATCTTGTGGATTTAGATGGGGCAAAAGATCCGGCACGCCGGCAATTATCCGTTATTGCCGACATTGTTCGATCGGTCAGTACACCGATTCAAGTGGGCGGTGGTATTCGAACAGAAGCGGATATCGAAAATCTACTCAATATCGGCATTCAGCGTGTCGTGGTGGGGTCAAAAGCGGTTACCGATCCCGATATTGTGGTGGCTTGGTTTGAGCGATTTGGCGCAGATAAAATCGTATTGGCGCTCGATCTTGTAGTGGAGAATGGTGCAAAACGAATTGCGATTCACGGCTGGCAATCGTTAAGTGATTTAACTTTAGAAGCTGTGATTGAACAGTACCAACCGTATGGATTGTGCCACGTCTTATCGACAGATATCACTCGAGATGGGATGTTAACCGGTTCAAATGTAGCGCTTTATCAGGAGATTTGTCAGCAATATCCCAATATTGCATTTCAAGCTTCTGGCGGGATTGGTACTTTGATGGATATTAAAGCGCTCAAAACAACAGGCGTTGCCGGCATTATTGTGGGTAGGGCACTATTAGAAGAAAAATTTACCGCCAAGGAGGCAATATTATGCGCGCGAAAATAATCGCTTGTTTAGATGTAAAAGATAAAATCGTTGTTAAAGGCACGAAATTTCGGGAGCACGAAATTATGGGAGATGCGCTTGCTTTAGCGAAACGTTATTCAGAAGCAGGCACAGATGAGTTAGTCATTTATGATATTACCGCCTCTTCTAAAGGAGAGACTGTTGATCCTGAATGGATTCAATCTATTAAAGCGGTGATTGATGTACCGCTTTGTGTCGCCGGTGGTATTGCTTCGATTGAATCGGCGGAGAAGCTTTTTGCAAGTGGTGCAGATAAAATTTCCCTCAATTCGCCGGCGCTTGCAAGTCCTGATTTAGTGGATCAATTAATTGCCCGTTTTGGCGCTGATAAAATTGTGGTAGGTATCGATTCTTACTTTGATGATGTGCGGAATGATTATTTCGTCTATACCTTAACTGGTGATGAAGCGACAACTCAAGAGACAAAATGGCGCACTTTAGATTGGGTCAAAGCCCTTAAGGAGAAAGGAGTTAAAGAGATTGTTGTGAATATGATGAACCAAGATGGAGTGCGTGATGGTTATGATATTCCCCAATTACAGAAAATCCGAGCGATCTACGATGGTGCTTTAGTCGCTTCCGGGGGCGCTGGGGCATTACCACACTTTTTAGAAGCCTATCAAGAAGCCCAAGTAGATGGTACTTTGAGCGCCTCAGCTTTCCACAAAGGCATTGTCGATATTGCCGAGCTGAAAGAATATCTTGCCAAAGCAGGATTAGAAGTAGCCGGTTATTAATCGATCAATGAATTTTCCTACTGCGGGTGCGTGATCTGTCTGGATTAGCAACCATTCTATCCCGCTGTGGATGAGCTGTAAGAAGAATTTAATAACGAAATAATGATGAGAGATAAAGAGGAAGCATAAAATGGGCGTGCAATTGAAAAGTAATAATGGATATCAACCTGTAGCTGATCCTACCACAATGATTGAAGCAATGAAGATCGACTGGGATAAAGTGGATCACTTATTGCCGGTGATTATTCAGGATTATCAGAGTGCTGAAGTATTGATGCTCGGCTATATGAATGAAGAAGCTTTGGCGCAAACATTCAAAAGTGGCAAAGTGACTTTTTTCTCTAGAACCAAATCTCGTCTTTGGACAAAAGGGGAGAGCTCGGGGAATTTCTTAATGTTGGTGGATTATGCGATGGATTGTGATCAGGATACTTTATTACTGTTGGTCAATCCTGTGGGTGAAACTTGCCATTTAGGAACGGTCAGCTGTTTTGAATCGGTTTCACAACAAGCGCTTTGGCCCTTTTTCGCCCGTTTAGAGCAGTTGATTGAAGCTCGTAAACAAGATGATCCGGAAAGCTCTTATACCGCTTCTCTCTACGCTTCTGGTACTAAACGCATTGCGCAAAAAGTTGGGGAAGAGGGTGTTGAAGTGGCATTAGCCGGCACAGTTAATGATCGAGAAGAATTGACAAATGAGATGGCAGATCTCCTCTATCACGCAACAGTGCTCCTTCGCGATCAATCTCTTAGTTGGGCTGATGTGTTACAGGTTTTACAAGCGCGTCATCAGCAGTAATTGACAGCTATCCTCTGATTATTGCTTCATTATTTCAGATCAAAAGCACTCATTACGAGTGCTTTTTGTGTAATTAGCATTTAACGCTTTTGACCGTTGAAAGCGATAATCTGCCAGAGAGTGATCGTAAGCGTGGCTCAAAATAAGCATTATTGAAATGCCGGTGCATCTCTTTTTAAAATTCCATACTCACTGCTTCAAACTCTTTTTTTAACTAGATCTACTCTATTTGTATTCATTTGCAAATAATCCTTTATGATAGCCTCATTGAATAATCGTGATTGAAGATTATAGTCAGATCGGTTCAAAATAAGTTGTTTCAAATGCCGGCGCATCAGCTGATCGAGGTAAGAAAACTGTTCTATCCGGCATCTTGCAACTGTTGGTGAGTCAGGTTTTATCTTCTGTTAAAGCCTCACAACAATAGCTGTTAAAACCATTTTTCTTCAACCCAATGAACTATAACACCCTAAGAAACAGATTCTAAGGATCACAATCTAAGAAGAGAAGCGATGAGACAAGCGGTAGGATATCTTATTTTATTAGCCATTATATTTGGGCTATGGAGTGTAGCTTTCATATTGGGGCAGAAAGGAGAGATAGGGGGCTTTGGGGTTGCCTTTGGAATGGGTGCGGTTTTTGCGCTTCTTCTCATTGCTCTGATTGTTTATCAGGTTTTACAGCATCGTAAAAAGCGTTTGATATTACGGGATTTTGTCTTAATTGAGAGCCGATTAGATCGGGTCGAGAGTAATGATGGTCGCTATTTTGTGGTGCATACTGTTTGGACCGATCCTGAAACAGATGTGAAATACTATTTTAAAAGCGATTATGTGGAATATGATCCTACGGAATTTCTGCTTAAAAGGGCGATCCCGGTGAAAATTAGCCGGCGCAATTATAAACTCTATCTTGTTGATCTCTCATTTTTACCCAAGTTGGCATAGAGATAAGGAATGGTTTTTAGGTGATAAGTAAGATTGAAAACAGACTTTTCAATATTCATATACTATACTACTGGTATCTAAGTAAAAGATGAATGATTGTAAAAATGCCATTTAGAATTAACGGAGGAAATGACGATGCTATATGAACGAAAAGGCTTTATGCAAGCTGTTGCGAGTATATTTATCCAAAAATCTAATACTTATGATTATCAAAAAATTGCGCAAAAAGGATTTAAAGAAGCCTCTTTTGAAGATATGAAGACAGTTTCTTCTGATTTTAAGCGGGCTATACAAAATTTTATAGCAGAAAATGATATTGATGTAGAGATGAATAAATATCAAAAATAACAATATTACTGTGTGATAGTTATTATGAAATCAGATAATAAAAAATATTCTCAATCAAGTGAAAATAGTGAAATTTCAGAATCCTTGATGCAAGAGCTTAAAAAGCAGGGTGCTTTAGATGATGAAATGCTCAAAGTGCTTAATGAAAATCCCGATGCTATTAGAGCTATTCAAGTTGCCATTCAACATCGACAAGAGAATTATGATAGCCCTTTTCCTCATCCAGACCATTTAGAACGATTCAATAAATTATATCCCAATGCAGCTGAGACGGTTTTTAAGGAGTTTGAAAAACAAGGAGCTCATAGAAGAGAGATGGAATCGATTATTGTTGATCGAGGGACAAAATTTGATTCAAATGCGCAAAAATATGGTTTTTATACATCAATCATATTAGTGGGTGCAGCATTATTTGGAATGTATATGGGATGGGATGTACTTTCATACGGAATATTGGGATTTGGTGTTGCTCCGATTGTGAGTAGTTATTTTGGTAAGATTTCTAAAAGAAAAAGATCGGAATAGCATTCTTCTCCAATTTAAAATGCTCCTAATAGGTATATCAATATACTATTTAAATATCTACAAAATAGAGTTCTCAAATGCCGAAACAAGCGTGGTTTACCTTAATTTTCTTTGCAGTGATATTCGCAATTTTTGGATTGCCACTCACGATTTTTGGCATTCGAGATCAGGCGCTTTATCTGACTTTAATAGGCTTAAGTATACTCGTGATACCGGTTTTAATGATCGGGATTCCTCTACGTCAATATGCGATTAAAAAGCGGGTAAAAGCGAGAGGGACGCTTATCAAAGCGCGATTTTTAAAGGTGAGAATGGCGGAGTATTCGATCAATAATTATCGGCCTTATATTATCTTGAGCCAATGGTATGATCCGGTTGCCAATCTTGTATATCGCTTTAAAAGTGAAGCCGTTCCTTTCGATCCAAGCCCTTATATTCCCAAGGGGGATTCTATTCCTGTATGGATTGATCCTCAAAATCCGAAACATTATGCGGTCGATCTGACGCAGATTCCACGATTAGCTGGGCGTTTAAAACTCAAACAATGACAGGCTCATATCTCTCAACGAAATATACGAATATTATTTCAAATATTGTTTCAAATCTTGTTGGATATCAGGATAATGGCTGTTTATTGCAATTTACATCAAATTTGATCTCCCCTATAATCGCTAAAAATGATCACATTTACTTGTTATTATTTGTGGTAACTGGTAGGTCAATTTATTGTTTTACTGTTGTATTGATCATTCATTTCAATGAGTTGATTGCTATCTATCAATTTATTCAATAGAGGAAAAATTTATGCATATTACTGCTGAGATTCAAGAAGCTGTTACATTTATTCAAAGCAAATGTGATCAAAAACCCACAATCGGCATTATTTTAGGCTCAGGTTTAGGCCCTTTTGCTGATACATTAGAGAACGCTACACGAATCTCTTATAATGAGATTCCGCATTTTGCAAGATCAGAAGCGGTAGGGCACGCAAATGAATTAGTGATAGGGGAGATTGCCGGTAAAGTCGTTGTAGCGATGAAGGGGCGGTTTCACTATTATGAGGGTTATTCCTTAGATCAAGTGACATTTCCTGTGCGTGTGATGAAGATGCTCGGCATTGAAAAATTGATTATTACCAATGCTTGTGGTGCTGTAAATACTAACTTTAAGCCTGGTGATTTAATGCTCATTACCGATCATATTAATTTAACTGGTAATAATCCATTAATGGGGCCGAATAATGCTGAATTAGGTGTTCGCTTTTTAGATGTCAGCGAAGTGTACAGTAAAAAACTGCGGGGCGTTGTGGCCGGCGTTGCCGAGAAGATGGGTATTACATTACAAAATGGCGTTTACGCTTGGTGGTCCGGCCCGACTTATGAAACGCCGGCAGAAGTGCGGATGATTCGCACATTAGGGGCAGATGCGGTGGGGATGTCAACGGTGCCGGAGGCGATTATTGCTCGTCATTCAGGGATTGAGACAGTCGGTATCTCTTGTTTAACCAATATGGCGTGTGGCATTTTAGATCAACCGCTAGGTCACGAAGAAGTGATCGAAACTGCGGAGCTGGTTAAAGAGACCTTCTTAAAACTCGTAACAGAATCGATTGCCCAATTCTAATCATCTAAAGGAATAGAGACAATGAATGTAATGAGTATTCAAAATCGCCTGCGGGTAATGCTCTTTTTGCAATATTTTATTTGGGGCTGTTGGCTGACTACTTTGGGAAGCTATCTTATCAATACGCTTGATATGAATGGCGCACAAGTGGGAGATATCTTCAGTTCAAAAGGATTAGCTTCCCTCATTATGCCGGTTATTGTCGGAATTATTGCTGATAAATATCTCTCCTCAAAATATGTCTATATGCTCTGTCATTTAGTCAGTGCTGGCGCACTCTTTTATGCATCCATTGTGACCGATTTTAATCCACTCTATTGGATGATGTTTATCAGCTTATTTGCTTATATGCCAACGTTGTCGCTCTCTAATGCGATCAGTTATTACTGTCTTTCACAGCATAATCTCGATGCGGCGGTGACATTCCCAAAACTTCGGATCTTTGGGACAATCGGTTTTATTGTGGCAATGTGGATGATCAGCCTTTCAGGCTTTGAAGTGAGTCATTGGCAATTAATGATTGCCGGCATTGCTTCCGTAATCTTAGTTGTTTATTCATTGACCTTACCCTACATTCCTAAGGCAAAACAGAAAATGAATCGCTCTTTAAGTGCAATATTGGGCTTAGATGCATTTGTGCTCTTTAAAAAACCAATTATGGCGGTCTTTTTCCTTTTTGCGATGCTATTAGGGGCAGTGCTACAAATTACCAATATCTTCGGTAATCCATTCTTACGGGACTTTGCCCACTATCCTGAATTTGCCGATAGCTTTGTGGTGCAATATCCGTCGATCTTACTCTCAATTTCTCAGATTGCTGAAGTGGTCTTTATCTTGGCGATTCCTTTTGCACTGAAACGCTTTGGGATTAAAAATGTAATGCTGATCAGTATGTTCGCTTGGGTATTACGCTTTGGACTCTTTGCTTATGGTGATCCGTCTCCGATTGGCTTCTGGTTCCTACTTCTTTCGATGATTGTCTATGGTTGTGCCTTTGATTTCTTCAATATCTCAGGTTCAATCTTTATTGAAAAAGAGGTGAATGCCGATATTCGAGCAAGTGCGCAAGGGCTCTTTATGATGATGGTTAATGGGGTTGGCTCATATTTAGGCTCAAAACTGAGTGGCTATGTGGTCGATTACTATACGATCGATGGGCTACGGGATTGGCATTCAATCTGGCTCGTCTTCGCCGGCTATGCGTTGATTCTCGCAATTGTATTCTATTTTACCTTTAATTATAAGCAAGATAGAAGCGCAGAGGCGACCGCATAGAGTAATCGCAATGTCGCTTAATCATCAGTTGCGCTATGAACCGTCATCTTGTAGAGGATGGCGGTTATTTTATAGTCAGATCGGTTCAAAATAAATTGATTCAAATGCCGGCGCATCGACTGTGAAAAACAAGGAAGCTGTTCTATCCGGCATCTTGCAAGTGTTGTTTAGTGCGGTTTTATGTTCTTTTAAAATCCCGCAGTAGCGGTTTAAAAACCATTTTTCTTAAACCAAATTTACTATATATGACTGAAGAGCGAAGTCACTGCATAGATCGATATAGATCAAAGTTGGTTATTATATCGCTCTCTTTTAGGGAATATATTTATCATTATTTTTAATTATTCGATATCATTAACGGCTTATCATTTTCAATGAAAGTTCTAAAATGACCATTAATGAATAATCAAAAAGGATTTTATCAAAAATGAAAGACAAGTTTATAGGTGGCTTACTCGTCTTTATTGGCGCAGCGAGCTTTGGGATTCTCTCTTCCATTGTAAAGACAGCTTATGATGCCGGTTATACCTTAGGGCAGATTACATCGGTACAGAGTTTTTTGGGGATGGCGATTTTATGGATTCTCTATCTCATTACCAAAGTTATTATGAGCACTGTTCATCATAACGCGTATCACAATGATAAAGGGGCACATAATAAGGCAGAGCGTTCAAAACGTGATCATTATCTAACAGTCATTGCTTCAGGGATCTTCCCGGGATTGGTGGGGATTCTCTACTATCAGAGCGTGCAATTAATTCCGGCCTCCATTGCGATTATTTTATTAATGCAATATCTCTGGATCAGTGTATTGATTGACTTTATTTTCTTTAAACATCGCCCGAGCTTGATTCAAGTTGTGGCGGTGATTCTCATTATTGCCGGTAGTATTGTGGCAGCAGGTGTACTGAATGAATCGATCTCGTTTAATCTTAAAGGTTATCTCTACGGGCTAGCGGCCGCGTTCTCTTATTGCTTCTTTATTATTACGAGCAATCGGGTAGGGTTATCACTTCCTACTTTAGAGAAGAGTGCGTTGATGATTACCGGTGCCTTTATTGTTACGGCATTGATTTTCTTGCCGAGTTTCATTCAATATTTTGATCTACAGAACCCTAGTTTTACGAAGTACTTTAATGTTCTACAAGAGCCACTTTATCGCTATGGCTTGATTCTTGCGCTATTGGGGACAGTGATTCCACCTTTTCTCTTTGCAGTGGGCATTCCGAAAGTGGGAATCTCTATTAGTGCTATTTTATCAGCGGTAGAATTACCGGTGGCAATGCTCTCATCTTATTTCTACCTTGAAGAACAGATTAGCTTCCTACAATGGATGGGCGTTCTGGTGATTCTCTTTGCCATTGTGTTAGCAAATTTAAGATGGCGGAAAAAGGCGATCTAGTCAGTTTTGATTGATGTGCAAAGGCGATCAGATTACGATCAGCAACGTATCAAAACAAAAATTGAAACAAAAGATTGAAGACAAAATTTGAAAAATAAAATAGCAGAAACCCGATAGATGAAGGTCTATCGGGTTTATTGTGAAGTCTTTATAGAAAGCCTCTATAGAAGTCTCATAACGCGATCGAATGATTAATCGGTGAATGCGTGATTATAGCCGTGATTATAGCATCGGTTCGCCATATTCACCGGGCGTGAGTGAGAAGTAGCGTGCAATCGTTTGACCAATATCGGCAAAGGTTTTGCGATGGCCTAGAGAGCCGGGTTTCACTGTTGGTCCATAGAGCAATACCGGGATATGTTCCCGAGTATGATCAGTGCCCTCCCACGTTGGATCACAACCGTGATCCGCTGTAATAATAAGGATATCATCACCTGTGACGAGTTCCATTAATTCAGGTAGACGGCGATCAAACAGTTCAAGTGCTTCGCCATAACCCACCACATCCCGGCGATGCCCATAGGCAGAATCGAAATCGACAAAGTTGGTGAAGACAATCGTCTGATCGCCGGCCTTTTTCATCTCGGCAATGGTGGCATCAAATAATTCATTAATGCCGGTCGCTTTCACTTTTTGAGTGATGCCTACGTGGGCATAGATATCGGCAATTTTACCGATCGACACCACTTCCCCTTGTTTCTCTTCCACGAGCTTCTGTAATACGGTGGGTGCGGGGGGTTCCACTGCAAGATCGTGGCGATTACCGGTACGGGTAAAGTTACTTGCATCTGTTCCGATAAAAGGGCGGGCAATGACTCGACCGATATTGTAATCCCCTTTGTTGAGCTCATCTCGAGCGATTTCACAGAGCTCATAGAGGCGATCTAAACCAAAAGTCTCTTCGTGGCAAGCAATCTGGAAAACAGAATCAGCAGAAGTATAAAAAATCGGTTTGCCTGTTTTCATATGCTCTTCGCCGAGTTCTTCTAGAATCGCAGTTCCTGAAGCGTGGTAATTGCCGAGGTATCCCGGAAGATTCGCGCGTTCTACTAATTTATCTAATAGTGCTTGCGGAAAGGTATTCTCAAGATCACTAAAATAGCCCCAATCAAATAGCACCGGCACACCGGCAATTTCCCAATGACCTGACGGGGTATCTTTACCGGATGAGAGCTCACTTGCGTAAGCATAAGCACCAATAATCGGCGTATTGGGATCTAAACCCGCCGGAAATTCACCACAAGATTCTTCCGCGGCTTTACCTAATCCAAGGCTAGATAAATTCGGAATATTTAAGGGGCCTTTGCGTGTTTCATTATCTGCTTTCCCCTCGGCGAATGCTTTAGCGATATGACCTAAAGTATTCGCGCCTTCATCCCCAAATTTGTGCGCATCGTGCGCGGCACCAATCCCAAGGGAATCAAGTACCATAATATAAATTCGTTTCACTATTAAAACTCCTATAAAATCGGCTGATGCGATTAATAAACAGTCGGATCTGCGGTCACGCTTTGGCCATTTAATGTGGCTAATAAATTGCCAAGTAGGCTAGAAGCACCAAAGCGGAAATGACGGGCATCAAGCCATTGATCGCCCATAATTGTACGCGCTAGAGTGAGATATTCAGAGGCCTCTTCCGCAGTACGAACACCGCCCGCAGGTTTAAAGCCGACACTGTCACCGACATTTAGATCACGAATCACTTCAAGCATCAATTTCGCACTCTCAAGTGTGGCATTGACCGGGACTTTTCCGGTTGAGGTTTTGATAAAATCAGCACCAGCTTTGATGGCAATTTCAGAGGCTTTACGAATTAACGCAGGTTCTTTCAATTCCCCTGTTTCGATAATCACTTTTAATAGTGCACCTTTTGAGGCACAGGCTTCTTTGCACGCCTTGACCATTTCAAATCCAATGGTTTCATTGCCGGCCATAAGCGCTCTATAAGGGAAGACAACATCCACTTCATCTGCGCCATAAGCGAGCGCTGCATTGGTTTCAGCAAGGGCAATTTCAAGATCATCATTACCGTGAGGGAAGTTGGTGACCGTAGCAATGCGAATTTCCGGGGTTCCTTGCGCTCGTAAGGTTTTGCGGGCAAGGGGAATAAAGCGAGGATAGATACAGATCGCCGCGGTATTGCCGGCAGGGCTTTTTGCCTGTTGGCAGAGTGCGATGATTTTCTCATCGGTATCATCGTGGTTAAGCGTTGTTAAATCCATTAATGAGAGTGCTAAACGTGCATCATCCGTTACATTAGTCATATTGATCTCCAAATGCTAAAGCTCAAGAATAGAGCGTAATTTCTACGACATCGTAAAATAACCTAAAGAGGATGTACGCTTCTTGAACTATTTAATAATATTTTTACTTAAGGGTAATGCTACCGAAATAACAGCCTAAAGTCATCGGTTATGGTCAAAAAACAGTGTTTAATGGCTGTATTGCCATTGTAATCCTCCCCTTCTTAATGCTATTTAAAGCAATCGGAAAGTACGCTAAACCAAGTAATGGGGAGGAGCGGGGCCAACAAGCCTTTATGGCAATGAATCTACTACTCTTAGCCTCTCCTGCCTCTTTAAATCCTCGGCGTTGGAAGCAGATCAAGCGTTTTGCCAGAGTTGAGGGAAGGGCGTCTGTAATTCCTTCGTCAAAAGATGTTGGGCAGATGTACGAAATTAGCAAAGATGCAGCTAACGCTAATAAAGTTGCCCAAAAAGGATTAACTTACTCTCCTCAAATAGAGTTTACTAGAGGGCCTTATAAAGCAATTACTCGGCCCTCTTTAGATAAAAATACGTGGTATCATCGCTTTGAAATAGATGGGGCGAGAGCAAATGGACAGTTTCAGACGTCTGATGCTCAAAAAAGTCTAATGCTAATGATCCATAATGCGGGAAGGAGTTTAATATATCTTCATTCACAAATATTTTTAGAGCAATCCGGAGCACTGAGAACCTCAGTAGGTAATGGTTCTGGCTTCCAGTTGAATTTGTGGTTTTAGTATTAAATTTAATTGTTTCTAGCAGTCAGTTGTATAAAAGGAAATATGTTATATGAAAAAAAATATAAAATTAGATAAGCTAGATAAGTTAGATAAGTCTTTGTTACAAGTTAAAAAATGGGCGGAAGATTCAATATCTTTGGGAAATGATTATTGTGAAGATGGTTATGGATTAAGAGATTATATTGATACTGGTGAAAAGTCGACAGCGGCATTAGCTGCCTTAGGCCATGTGATTTTTGTTGGGGTAGGTGAGTCCTTATTGCTAGCTAAAGAAGGAAATCCTTCAGAAGCTATTATTTTTATGCAAATCAACAGCAAACGTTATGTTAATTATTTAATTTTAGATTTAATATTAGCAAGAAAGTATCAACGATCAGCTGCTATTGATCTAGATGAAGTAAATAATGTTGTATTTTTAGCGTTAGCCTCAGGGCTACCAAATTTAGCCCAAAAATTCTATCGATTTATGATGAAAGAGCTAGGTACAGGGGATATTATTACTAATGGACATACTAATTTTATGACAGAATCACTCCGCTATTCAGCTATGGCAATGACAATTTTTAATGATTGGTTAAATCTTCCTCCGCCCGATTTAAAGAAATTAGCATTACCCAAAGATCCTGTCTGGATGAAATATGCTAATCATTGGCGTGAAGAGAATGTTGAACTGTTTGCTGAGATATTAAATGAAGCTTGCGATGTTCATATCGAGCGTATCGGTCTGACACAGAAAGAGTATGATTCTGGAGAATATGAGTTTGCCTCTCCATTTGAGGCCGTATATCCTGCAGAAATTTTAGGCGTTTTACGTTTAAGGGAGCGATTAGGGTTGCAGAATCCAGAACTCACACATCCTCTACTCTTAACCCCCTATGCGCAAATCACTAGTCCCGCAATTGATCATATGTCTATAGAAGATCCATTACTTGATGATTACCTCGGCGCCTTAAGAAAATATAATCCAGAGCTGATTGAGGCTTGGGACAAGTTTCAGATCTAATTTAAGCATTAAGTTATTAAGGAATACTATGAATAGCAGATCAGTTATTAGGAAGGGCGATAAGACATCTCATGGGGGAGTGGTGTTAGAAGGTCTGGAAGAATGTGTTATTGAAGGACAGCCGATCGCTTGTAAGGGGCATCAAGTATCATGCCCTCTCTGCTTGGGAGTATATGTAATTGCTGAGGGTATTAGTAATTACTCTTTAGGTGGTAGAAAACCTGCTCTTGAAGGAATGAAAACCACGTGCGGGGCAACTTTAATAGCTACTCAAAATACCTTAAAAACTAAGGGGTAACGACTAGTGCATATCCTCAATTCATTCTTAGGCAAGCGATTATGCAATCAATGCTTTCTTTTTTATTTTGAGCTCTAA
This sequence comes from Ignatzschineria larvae DSM 13226, assembly GCF_038500265.1. Lineage (NCBI taxonomy): Bacteria > Pseudomonadati > Pseudomonadota > Gammaproteobacteria > Cardiobacteriales > Ignatzschineriaceae > Ignatzschineria > Ignatzschineria larvae. The sequence continues at coordinate 944,626 of NZ_CP150637.1, forward strand.
AGTTCAATGGTTCCCATTCTTTTGAAAAAGAGATTTTCAGTCATTCCAATAATTTATTTCTGGCAAGAAACTGCTAATTGGCAACTTATTGCTAGCGATTTCAGCCCCTTTTTGACATTTTTCAATAAAGTGATCAATAGTGATATTAAGGTTTCTCTTTCATTTTTTAAATGGTTATATTACAAGAGGTTACATTGATAATTTATTTATGAATGTTCCATTTTATCTGTCAATCAATGAAAGGAAATTAAATATGTCCACACCATGTTATGTGTCGATCGAAGGTTTAACCCAAGGAAATATTACCGCTGGTGCATTCACCGCTGAATCAGTGGGAGATATCTATGTAGAGGGTCACGAAGATCAGATGCTTGTGCAAGAAGTTAAGCACGTTGTAACAGTGCCAACAGATCCTCAGTCAGGTCAGCCATCAGGTCAACGTGTTCACCGTCCATTTATTATTACGGTGGATTTAAACAAAGCCATTCCACTACTTTATAACGCATTAGTCTCAGGAGAGCAATTACCGAAAATAGAAGTGAAATGGTACCGTACTTCTAGTACGGGGCAGCAAGAGCATTTCTTCACAACGACATTAACCGATGCGATTGTGACTGAGATCAACCAAGTGCTTCCAAATGCGATCAATCCAGAAAATAAGCCTTATCGTCAATTAATTGATATCTCATTTGCCTATCGTAAAATCGAGTGGGATCACGAATCAGCGGGTACGAAGGGTTATGATGACTGGAGAAATCCACGTCAAGCATAAGCTCAGATATAGACGATATTTACACCGTTATTAACTTATTAAAACCTTTGTTGGAAAGCCTAGTTTAGGCTTTCCTCTATGGGTATTAATGAAGTTAGTATTAGCTAAATTTTAAAGAGTGAGCGTGTTATGGCAGAGATTATTACAGCAAAAGATGCCTTCCCGATTGCGGTGAGCCATGAAGTTATTCAGAAAAATACTCATGCCGCAATGGTGATAGTTAGAGGTGATTTATGAGAAGCCCAAAGATTTTTAATGAAGTTCGTTTTGAATTGACGGCTGGCGGCCATCAATTTAATGTGATTGATTTCACGATTGACGAAGGATTCTCAACCCCTTTTTGTGGCGAGTTTAAGTTATCTAATAAGCAGCGGTTTATTCATGCCGAAGATATGCTCAATAAGACTTGCACATTAAAAATCTATCAAAATAAAACCTTAACACGTCTCTTTAGCGGCATTATTCAACGCTTTGAAAAAGGTGATGATACAGGGCATGAAACACGTTATAACTTAACGATTGTGCCGGCATTTGCTCGCTTTTCTCTGCGGCATGAGTCTCGTATTTTTCAGCATAAATCTGTGGTTAATATTTTAGAAGTCATGTTGAAAGAGATGCGAATTAGCCACTACTCCTTAAGAATGATGAATACACATGCCCCTCGTGATTATTGTGTCCAATATCGGGAGTCGGATTTAGCTTTTTTGCATCGAATTTTAGCAGAGGAAGGGATCTCTTACTTCTTCGAATATAGCGAAGATAAACATACGATTATATTTAATGATTATACGCCAAGAGCGAATAATGTGGGCGTAGAGATTCTCTATGACCCGAGTGCTAGCGCGATGCCGGAGCACCCTTATATTCGTCAATTTCTCCTGCAAAACGAGATTAAACCAACAAAGGCCGTTTTACAAGATTATCACTTTAGATCGCCCCGTTTTACACTGTCAAACCAAGAGATTGGTTATGAGATGGAGAGCCAAAATGGGGATTATGAGCATTATGATTATCCGAGCCGCTATAGTTTTGGGGATAATAATATCGGGCGTCTGTTTACAAAAGCGCGGATTAACTATCTACGCCGAGATGCAATAACAGCACTTGGTAAGGGCAATATTGCAGAATTTATACCAGGATTCTACTTTGAGTTAAAAGAGCAATATTTAGAGGCTTATAACAGAACTTGGATCTTAACCCATGTTCGCCATAGAGGAACGCAGCCGCAATCCTTAGAAGAGCGTAGCTCTGAGGGAGCGGCTACTTATTATAATGATTTCTCGGTGATGCCAAAAGATATTCCTTGGAGCTCAACCCCTGATCCTAAACCTCAAGTAGGCGGCCCGCACGTTGCCGTAGTAACAGGCCCGCCGGGAGAAGAGATCTATGTGGATGAATATGGACGTGTAAAGGTACGTTTTAAATGGGATCGCAAGCAAACGCCAGAGCCGAGTAATGATAGTGAGCGTACTTGCTGGCTCCGTGTATCAGATGGTTGGGCTGGTGCCGGTAGAGGAATGATTGCACTTCCACGGGTTGGAGATGAGGTATTAGTGAGCTTTTTAGAAGGAGATCCTGATCAGCCGATTATTACAGGACGAACGTATCACTCGCATAATCGCCATCCCTATTCGATGCCAAAACATAAAACGATCACCGGCATTCGCACGAAAACTCATCGGGGAGAGGGGTATAACGAACTCTATTTTGATGATGAGAATGAAAAACAGCTGGTACGCATTCATGCCGAGAAAGATTACGATCTTAAAGTGAAGAACGTCAAAAATGAGCGAATCGACTTCGATCATCAAGTGAGTATTGGGAATGATGAACGAATAGATATCGCTAATGATCGTACGATCACCGTTGAAGGTGAGCAGCATTACACAACAAAAGGTGCGCATATTGAACTGAGAGAAGCGGATTCTAGCTTAGAGATTAAAGGTGATCTGATTGAGAAAGTTGCCGGCACACATGGTCTGCGAGTTGATGGGGATCTTACATTAGAATCCAAGAGCCGCCTTACTTTAAAAGTTGGCGGAAACTTTGTGGTGATTGATTCGAGCGGTGTTTATATTAAGGGTCCAATTGTCACGGTAAATTCTGGCGGAACACCGGGAGATACGGTAGTGCCACAAGTACCGACAATCTTGGATACAGCAGTTGGGGAAGGAAGTGCTTTTGTGGCAAGTTGTCCTTTACAAGATACCGCAAATAAGAGTGCTGATTTTGCAGCACTTTTAGAATCTATGGGTATAGAAAATGGGGAGGGCGGAGCCAATGCTAATTTGAGAGGAGCGACAAATACGGCTAGTTCTTTAGCGAATTTAGCGAAGAATCCGAGTAGTGTATTAGGACTTGCGGGGCAATTAACCGGTGCTACCGAATTAAAATCTTTAGCAAATACCGCAAACCTAGCTAATCGAGTTTTAACTGATTCTCTAGGTATGATCGATTTAGCAAAAACACTTAAGGATAATCCTGAAAATTTAGCAGGGCTCTTAGGGATTTTGGGAGAAAATAGCGATGGAAGTCATACGAGGCTATCCAACAATGTCGGAGCTTCATCATTAGCAACACCGGAATTTAATCCTCATGCAAGATCTTAATCAGAGAAGGATAACCATATTATGAAGATTTATGCCGTAATCTGTAATGGATCTGCCGAAGGATTGCAGGATGCTTTAGCAACCTTTGATCCGCCGGCATCTTGCCTCTATAACGAGCCGATAGACCCTAACACTTTTCGCAATGCCCCATTTTTAGTGGAAGTAACAGAAAGTTTTAAACCGTGGCTTGCAGAACAAACAACGCCGTGGGGTCTGTATCTGTTGACACAAAAAGAGGTAACTTTTAATGCGCTTCGTCAGCACTTACGACGTTATACTTACGCCAAAATCCCGAGTGAAGAAGTGCCGGTACTGTTTCGGTTTTATGATCCGAGAGTATTTTGGGATTTTGCGGAAGTGATTGATGATTGGAATCTCCACGCCATGCTCGGGCCTATTGAAATAGTAGCAAGTCATTATGGTGAGTTAAAGCAAGATCATTTTGAAGAGAGACGTAGAAATTATCCTAAAAATGCCAAAATGCGGGGAATGTTTTTAACGTTAACAGCTGCACAAGAAGCTGCGCTTAATGGTAAAAAGCAAGATAAGTACATTCAAGAGCTCGCAGATCATATGTGGGATTACGTAGACCCTAATCACTTAATGAGAGTTTGGGAAGATCCCGAAGAAGCGCATGCGGCCATGTTAAGACATCAGCGAGATGTGAAAGGCGTTGAGATTACGCATCCTGAAGATCTAAAGCTCCTTGAAAAGGTCTTTTCAGAGAAGAAACGAGACCCAGAAACAGGAAAGTATCTGCCAAGAACCATTGAAGAGATGCGAGAGGCGGTTTATCAGCTAGCCAAAGACTTTCATCAGTTTTGTGTAGGTGAAGGGATTAAGGATGATCGCTCTTTAAAAGAACTGGCTTGGTTGATTACGGAACACGATATTTTTGAATTTGAAGATATTCCTCAAGAATGGAGAGATAGATTACGGGATAAGAAGGATGACGAGATAGGAAAGTATCGAGCTAGGCGTTTATCAGGTATGTTGAAAAAAGCTTTAAAAGAAAATGAAGAGGAGTTGGTGTAATGAGCAATAATAATTTACCGGGGAGTAAACGTGGTCAGGAGCCTGATTTTAGTAATTGTGATTCTCAAGATACAACAAGTACATGTGAGCCATGTGAAAAAGCATTGAAGTGCCTCGTTCATGTTGAATTTGAAAATAAACAGGATTCAAAAAAATATGAATGGAAAGCTGGTAGTGGTGATCTTGCCAAGGACTCTAAGCTACAGATTATCGGATTTCAAGGCGAAGGTGATTCGTATGATCCTTTTGAATTAAATTGTCTTGTTGAAGATTCTAAGTGTGTTGGTAAAAAAGGCCCTTTCCCTGATCGATGTACTAATATCTATTTTTATGAAAAAGATACTAGTGAAGAGCCTCAAGTTATGGGGAAGCTTGAGCAAAAATCACAAACAGAGCTTCTTCAATTAAAGTTTAATGCCGATTATTTAGATAAAGATAAGGAATTGATTCCTCACTATTTAGTGGCTAAACAAATTGATGAAGATGAAGGTTCGGATACTAATGAAGGGGTACTATTTGAGATTGATACGAAAGGGGAGCCACTTTATTTAAAAGAGTTTACTTTTACTGTGCAAAAAGGTGAGGCGACACTGCCAATGGAAACTGTTGCTACACCCATAATACTTTCAAGCCAAATCATTAATACTCTAGAAGGGAATGCTTTAACTAAATTTTTAAGACGAGCTTTAAGCTTTGGAATCTTAAGTAAATTAGATTACATGCCGGCAAGTGCATTTCATGTTGCAGTGATGAATTGTGAATGTGGAGATATGTCTGTTTTAGATAAGGAGAAACCTCAGTCATATAATTTTTTTGATAATGCAGTTGCAACTACTTATGTAGCTCCTAATTATGAACTGGCACATAGTTTTTCTATTAATTTTGGGGACATATCGGGATCTTTTACTGTTGAAAAACTATTAAAAGCCTTAAAAAATATAGACTTCACATTAAATATGGAGGAGAGGTTTAATGGCGTTGATGGTGCTAAAGCTAACTTGGTTATTAAAGATCCTATAGAAATATTTAAACAAGTTTTCATCCAAGACTATGCAATGATTTCAATTTTGGTTGATATTCTAGATGGGGCTCCAACATTTTTTGAAGAGAATTTCCCTAAACTTGATACAGATAAGGTAGAGGCTAGTAATAAAGCGTTATTTGATGACATTGTTACTTTTGAAATAGAATTGCCAAAAATTAGTTTGAGTGGAAAATCAACACTAAAACTAGAAGAAGGAAAACCTAAGATTGAACGGGAAGACGTTAAATTAGCAGCGAATCCTTTTGCACAAGGGACTTTGAAATTTAATCTTGCTTCTTTAATTATTCAAAAGACAGGGATATTGAGTGGTGCTTATGCTGGATTAAAGGCATTAGCTGATGGTGTTAATAGATTTACAGATAAAGTCCGGTTAGATGTTACGACCGATAAGAATTTTAGAGATGAGTTTAGTGCGGCAGATAAAGCAGAACGAGTAAATGCGTTAGTAGAAGGGAGTTTGGTTGTATATGCCGAGTTTTTAATAAAACCAGCGATTAATCTTGCGATTAAGATTGAGAATAGTGAGTTAAATGAAACCAAATACACACCTGATATGATAAAAATGGTTGAGATCGGTCTTGAGTTTTCTGCTGGTGTTGCAGTTAGAGGACGTATTCACCGTTTTTATGGAGGGCTAGATGCGGGATTTGAGATTAGTACGGCACTGAGTTATGGCTTAAAAGGGTACTCACGTAAAAAGGCGAATGGTGAAGAATATCAGAAGTATATTGATTTTCTATACTTTAATGGCTTAACGGCAACATGGAAGGTGGAAGTCTATGGAGGTACAGATTATGACATGGTAGAAACAGAGCATAAAGATGATATCGATGAACTAATAAAAAATAAAGATAGAAATGAATTCAATAATAGAGAAGAAGAAAAGTATTTTGATCCTAAAAAAGCGGCTCAAGAGCGAGATTCTTTTCAAAAGGATCGTGAAGCTTATTTAGACTATATCGAAAATGAGAGGAAAAAACAGAAATGGGATCAAGGACCATTATTAGCTAGAGGAGATGGTTCGGGAGCTAGATATGCCGCAAATCAAAAATATCCAGGCAACGCTCAGTATGAGCAGTTGGATAAGCAATTAAACTTTTATAATCAAAATCGGCATATTATAGAAGAGATTCAACGTCTTAATTTTGAGTTATCTTGCACAATGGATGCTAATGAGAGAATTAGGATTCTAGAGAAAAAATATCGCTTAACAATGCAGGTACAAACAGGAATGGTGGATTATGACATTAAGCTTCCCCCGGGGAACTATTATTTGTGGAGTACTTCTGATGAATATGACGCAAGGCAAGAATATATTGGGCATTTGCAACGACAAAAACAAAATTGGGATGATAAGTTAAAAGGAATCAATAATGAATATGCGTTATTTCGTAACGATAATGATCCAGAGACACGAGCTAAAAAAGAGGAGTTTTTAAAATCAAAGTCAGATCGTGCCAAATTTGCACAGCAAGAATCAAAACGTTTAGAGAATGAGATCAAGGCTGTTCAAGATATTAATGATATTAATCGTGAGTCTCTGTTTTCTTCTCATCTCTTTGGTGCAAGAAGTTTAACGATAGCAGAGAGAAAGGAATTAAAAAATGAGCTCAAAAAAGATTAGCCAGAAACGATAGATAAGGAATAAAAGGTATGAAAGCAGGCTTAATAAAAACATTACACTATTCACTATTTTTAGTATTAATGATGACAGGAATGAGTATAGCAATGGAAAAAAACAACCCTCAAGTAAAATATCAACTGCGTTTTAGAGTAAACAATATCCCCTGTCTTGTACGTATCAATGATGTATTCGTTTATAATACACGAGATACTGGAAATGCGATCCCCGGACAAATTAGTTTTGGTCAAGATATTACCCAATATTTAGATCAAGGTCAGAATATGCTTTCAATCGAAGCTACTAATTTGGCAGAATACATCAACTCTAAGAGAATTGAACAAAGTTATTGTGAGGTTGATATTTTAGCAACTGTAAAAAATCCTACTACAGGTGATATGGAGAGTAAAATAGTGAGTAATATTCGGTATTCATATGAAGATAAACCGAAGGATTCTAAGCTTATTTTTCCTTACTTACTTTCTGTGAGCGAGTCGAATATTAATTTAGATGAACGTTTATCTTCGAATGAGATAGAGTTAAAACAATTACCGTATATTTACGATGGGAATAAAGAGCCAGCTCAAAAAACTTTGGCATCACGATCATTTGTTGTGAATAATTACCAACCTTTTAGCTGGGTCAATGACTCCACACCTTTTGAGAATACTCCCGAAAATAAAAAAATGCTTTGGGATAAATACCAAGAGATCTTAAAGGCCGTTGCAGAGAAGGATAAGAAAGCAGTTCGTCAATTGGTAGAGCCAGGTGTCACTGATATGGCGAAGTATTATGGGGATAGTAATGCAGAAGGGCAGTTTGAGTTTTCTTTTGCAGATACTTTTGCACACTACTTTAATCTGAATCCAGATGTTTATGAAGCAAATCCATTAACAATAGATGATTATGATTTAGAAATTTATGCTGGAGGTAAGTTGTTCAGATTGAATAGAAAAGGATATACATTGATTTCACCGTTACGTTGGGAAAATAGTGTGAGAGGGACTACGAGAGTTTACAATCCTATATTCACCTTTATCGATGGTGAGATTGGGATGGCTTGGTTCTAGTTGAGTAGTTATTTGAGTTGAAAAAGCCGCCTTCGGGCGTTTTTTTGTAAGGATTACATAATATTAAAATGATTTGTAGCTTGATTTGTGATCATTCCTATCTAGATAAAATCCTATCTAGATAAATATCATTACTTGTAATTTAAAAATACTTAGACCTATAAAAACCCCCAAAGTTGTGTTCAACTTTGGGGGTTACTCATTACCCATATCTTTGTAGTTGATTTAAATTAAATATAGTTGATTTATAATGGATAATTTTGTATTTTATGTAGAATATACGTTTTTATTCTGAGTTCACATGAGCTAAAACTATTAAATAGGAATACACTTTTGATACGCGTAGATTTATCGATTATTCTTAGTAAATTGGGAGATATACATAAAGTTTCTTTAGAAAACGCATCAACTTTGTGTATTGAAAGACAAAATAGTGAAGTAGGTGTTTTACATCTACTGTATTCTCTTTTAGAGTCCCCTTTAAACGACTGCCGAGTTCTAATGGAAGATCTTGGTTTTGATATTGAAAATATTCGATTAAAAATTGCGCGACATATTCCAACAACAGACGATGAGAGAGACGTTTATCCTACATTCTCTCCGCTTTTGATTGATGCACTGCAGGATGCATGGCTACTATCAACAACAGAATTGGCTCAAACACAATTGAGATCAGGTGCATTTTTTTTAGCAATTTTACTACAAATCGACCGATATCTGCCTATTGAATTTAAAGTAATTTTTTCAAATATTAACAGAGAAAATTTTAGGCAAAACTTTACGTCTTTATTAGCGAATAGTGCGGAAAATGACAAAAATATTATTTCATCCAATAAAAATAATAAATCTCCACTCCTTACCTCTGAATCCAACCTATATAAGTACACTATAGACCTTACCCAACAAGCTATAGATGGAAAGTTAGATCCAGTTTTTGCAAGAGATGAAGAGATCTATTTAATGATCGATATTTTATCGCGAAGAAGAAAAAATAACCCAATTGTCGTGGGGGATGCTGGTGTTGGTAAAAGCGCCTTAATAGAGGGACTTGCTCAAAAAATTGCCTGTGGCAATGTCCCTGACACCCTGCGAGACGTGCGTTTATTAATGCTTGATTTGGGCTTACTACAAGCAGGTGCTTCTATCAAAGGAGAGTTTGAGAAGAGACTAAAAGGAATAATTGATGAAGTTCAGACTTCTGAAAAACCAATTATTTTATTTGTCGATGAGGTTCATACTCTGATAGGTGCTGGAAATAATGAGGGAGGAGCGGATGCTGCAAATCTATTAAAACCAGCCTTAGCACGAGGAGAATTGAGGACTATTGGGGCAACTACTTGGCGAGAGTATAAGAAATATTTTGAAAAAGATCCCGCTCTTTCTAGACGATTTCAGATGGTGATGGTAAATGAACCTTCAGTTGACAATACAATAAATATCCTAAGAGGATTACGTACAACTTATGAGAAGTCCCATAATGTCATCATTTCTGACAAGGCTTTGAGGACAGCTGCCATCTTATCGGATCGATATCTTACGGGTAGACAATTGCCCGACAAAGCTATTGATATTTTGGATACAGCTTGTGCAAGAGTCGCGATTAATTTTAATGTCCCACCTTTAGTTTTGACGAAATTAAAGAATAAATTAAGTCAGTTAAATCTGGAAAAAATATTAATTTCACGAGAAATACTTTTTGGAAATAAACAACAAGAACGCTATGAGGAATTATTACAAGAAGAGAATCTGCTCACTGCCGAAATCGAGACTTTAAAGAACTCTTGGAGGGATCAAAAGATATTAGCTAAAGAATTGATGGACTTGCGAGAAAAAGTCATTCTTTCTAAGAACGATACTGAGAAAGCCAAGATCGCAGCTCTTTTAGAATCGAAAAATACACAGATTAATTCTTTAGATACTGAGGATATTTTAGTGCATTCCGTTGTTGATGAAACTCAAATCTCAGCAGTTATTTCAGATTGGACGGGTATTCCCATTAGTAAAATGAAGGCAAATGATTTAGTAAGACTAACGGAACTACCTTCTTATTTAGAGGAGAGTATTAAAGGGCAGTCAGCGGGGATTCACAAAATCCATCAAAGATTATTAACAGCAAGAGCTGATTTGCACAAGCAAGGCCGTCCGCAAGGGGCATTTCTTCTAGTCGGGCCAAGTGGAGTTGGTAAAACGGAAACAGCATTACAAATTGCGAACCTTCTCTATGGTGGGCGACAGTTTTTAACAACAATTAATATGTCTGAATATCAAGAGAAGCATACAATTTCTCGTTTAATTGGTTCTCCTCCTGGTTATGTTGGCTATGGTGAAGGTGGTGTATTAACTGAAGCAATACGACAAAAACCTTATTCAATTGTTTTACTTGATGAAGTTGAAAAAGGTCACCCCGAAATACTCAATATCTTTTATCAAGTATTTGATAAAGGAGAAATTCTTGATGGTGAAGGAAGGCTGATTGATTGTCAGAACATTCTCTTTTTTATGACCTCAAATCTAGGATACAAAACTATTGTAGAGCATCATAAAGATTCTAAAAAACTCCATAATTATTTATACCAAGAGCTTGAGATGTTTTTTCAACCTGCATTACTAGCTCGCGTAGAAATTGTGCCATATTTACCTCTTTCAAATACTACAATGAAAGAAATTGTCGTTTATAAGTTAAACCAGTTAAAAGAATCCCTTAGAGAAAGATATAACGCACAAGTTGTGTTATCTGATCTGTTAGTACCCTCCATTTTAGAGAAAATTACATGTGTTAAAAATGGTGCGAGAATGATAGAGGCTATTATAGAAGGGAAGTTATTACCATCATTGTCGTTAAAAATTTTGCAAAAACTTTCTAGATCGGAACAGATTTCTAATATTACATTAAATGTGAAAGGCGATGGATCTTTCACGAGCGAGGTTTCCTAGTCTAATGGATACCATTGAAAAACAGGTTTATCAAAAGATCTTAGTCTTTTTAAGTATCAAAGACAAAAATAACGTAATTAGGTCAATGGTGCATTGCATCGCTGAGACATTTGGTTTTCCATCAGTATTTTATTTGCCAACAACTTCGGACAATCGGTATTTGAGCTACATTACCCTTGATCAAGGTTCTGTTTCTTTTAATAAAATAATGTTTGCTTTAGACAACTTTAAACACCCTTTTTCTCAGGTAATTTATGAAAGAAAAGAAAAAGAGATAGAAGTGCAAGATTTATGGTCGTGGCAGAAGCAATCACAAGAATTTGAACAACTCATTACGACAGAAAATTTAGGGAATGGGCTTATCATTATACCTCTTTTTTATGAAAATGAATATGTGAGAGGGTGTATTGTAATGAGTTTAATAGATTACCGAAAAAATGATTTTAATAAAAAATTATTGGATTTTTTTTTAAAAATTGCTGCGCAGCATTTAAAAAATATAGAGGATTTTCGTTTAAAAGAGAATGAGGGAGTTTATCTCACAAGATCAATTGCTAGATCCGAGAAAACCTATTTAGATTATATTAAAAAACTTGAACTCCAGAAATCTATTATTGCATATACTCCGGTAATGGAATCTCTTGTAAGTAAGATGGCACAGATTATTAATAGTAAGGTTTCTATTTTATTTTCTGGGGGAACTGGTACCGGAAAAACTTATTTAGCCCAGATGTTAAATGAGCATTCGTTTCGTAAAAAAGAAGCTTTTGTTATTGTGGATTGTGAAAAACTATCAGAATATAGCGAAAAGGATTTTTTTAAATCTAACGGTTTCTTGGCGCAATCTAAAAATGGGACATTGTTATTAGAAAATATTTCCTTTTTACCTGAAACAATCCAAGTCTTGTTAGTACCTGTTTTTTTGAATGGGTTTTATATAGAGTTTGAATCAGATATTCGACACGAATACTGTGGACGAGTAATAACCACAACCAAAGTACATTATTTTGATCTTTTAAAAAGAAAATTTTTACGGCCTGATTTTTTTGCTCAGATCAGCCAAATGACATTTTTATTGCCGAGTCTGAAAGAACGAAAGAACGATCTTAAATTTTTCGTTGATAAATTTATTGAACAATTTAATGCTAAAAACCTCTCTCATAAAAAAATTATTGGTTATACCGATCAGTTTCTAAAAGAAGCGCTCAGTTTTGATTGGGAGGAAAATTTGCATGAATTGCAAACACATTTAGAAACTAAATTTAATCAATCTGATGACGGAATACTGAAGACTTGTGAATACATCTATGGAAATGATCCACAGTTTAAAAGAGAAATATTGATAGAAAGTTTTGTTCAAGAGCTTTTAGAAGATGAACAATTAATATTAAAAGATACTTTAACTCAAATTGAAAGTTCTATTTTAAAAAAGAAACTTGAACAAAATGAAGGTAAACGGCAATTAGTAGCTGGTAAATTAAAGTTACCTTTAAGAACATTAGCTTATAAATGTCAGAAATATGGTCTTTAATTCTTAAATAGGAGAGAAAAATGAGTAGTAATAAAACAGGCTCAGTTGCGCCAAAAGAAAGGATAAATATTAAATTTGTACCTTCAAATAGTGATGTTTCTGAAGAAGTCGAATTACCTTTAAAATTACTTGTGGTAGGAGATTTTAAAGGTCTGAATGAAGAAGAGTCAATTGAAGAACGCCAGAGGATCTCTGTTAACAAAAATAATTTTGAATCTGTTTTGAAAGAGAGCAACTTAAGGATTGAAACATCTGTCAAAAACTATCTGGTTGAAGATGATAATCTCAATATTCCAGTGAATTTAAGCATTAGCTCAATACAAGATTTTTCCCCTGATGCTGTAGCACGTCAGATTCCAGAATTAAAAAAATTAGTAGAACTCAGAGAAGCTTTAGTAGCACTTAAAGGTCCTCTTGGTAATATCCCCGCATTTAGAAATAAACTTCAAGAGTTATTAGCTAATGAGGAGGCTCGGGAAAAATTATTGGAGGAGCTCAATATCATCACTGATAAAGATCATAATTAGAATAGACAAAGGGGACGTAATGAAGACAGAATTACAAAAAATGGTTTCCTCTCAAGGAGAGAAAAGAGAAGGTTTACTAGATGAAATCTTGGCACAGACTCGAATGAAGCCGACTGATGAGGGGTATGATGTTGCAAAAAAAGGTATCACAGCTCTTATAGAAAATATTTTGGTCAGTGATAGCGCAGAAAATCCAATTAATAAAACATTCGTAGATAGAATGCTTGTTGAACTTGATAGAAAGATTGGGGCTCAAATGGATGAAGTTCTTCATTCTCAAGAGTTTAAAGAAATGGAATCCTCATGGCGAAATCTTAAATTCTTAGTTGACAATACAGACTTTAGAGAAAATATTAAGATTGAGATCTTAAATGTTAAAAAAGAAGAATTGTTAGAAGATTTTGAATTCGCACCTGAAATTACGCAGTCAGGACTCTATAAGCACGTTTACTCTAGTGAATATGCACAATTTGGTGGAGAGCCAATCGGTCTTGTTGTAGGGAACTATAGTTTTACGCCTGCAGCACCAGATATAAAGCTTCTACAATTTGTTTCATCTGTAGGTGCAATGGCTCATGCTCCATTTTTATCATCGGTTAGTCCTGAGTTTTTTGGTATCGGAAGTTATCAGGATCTTCCTAATTTAAAAGATATTAAATCTATTTTTGAAGGAGCTCGATATACAAGATGGCGCTCATTAAGAGAGTCGGAAGATTCTAGATATCTTGGATTAACAACAGCACGTTTCTTGTTAAGAACCCCTTATGATCCGTTAGAAAATCCCGTAAGAAGCTTTGCTTATAAAGAGAATGTTAGGAAATCTCATGAAGAGTATCTATGGGGAAATACGGCCTTTGCTTTAGCGACGCGTTTTACAGAAAGTTTTGCTAATTATCGCTGGTGCCCCAATATTATAGGGCCGCAAAGTGGCGGAGCAGTAGATAATTTACCGGTTCATCTCTATGAGTCATTGGGACAAATAGAAGCGAAGATACCTACTGAAATTCTTATTACAGATCGAAGAGAATATGAATTGGCAGAAGAGGGCTTTATTAGCCTTACGATGCGTAAAGGTAGTGATAATGCGGCATTCTTTTCTGCAAACTCTGTGCAAAAACCAAAGCGCTACCCTAATACAAAAGAGGGTAAAGAAGCTGAAACTAACTACAAGTTAGGCACTCAACTTCCTTATATGATGATTATCAATAGACTTGCGCATTATATTAAAGTGCTACAACGCGAACAGATTGGCGCGTGGAAAGAGAGACAGGATTTAGAACGCGAATTAAATGAGTGGATTAGACAATACATTGCTGACCAAGAAAATCCACCTGCAGGCGTTCGTAGTAGTAGACCTCTTAGAGCTGCAAAAATTACAGTGCATGACGTGGAAGGCGAGCCGGGTTGGTACAGAGTATCGATGGCAGTCAGACCGCATTTTAAATATATGGGAGCAAGCTTTGAGTTATCTCTAGTAGGTCGACTCGATAAAGAAGATCTATAGTTTATCGAATATTAAGATGATTTAAGAAGTGTTAGTTAAGCAAATTAACACTTCTTATTATTGATGAAAGGAAAAAGTTATTTATGAAGAGCATTCGTAACATTGGCGCTGAAGGGTATTCTTTTTTCGATAGACTTTCTAATGGCGAACCGAGCACAAGAACGAGGTATCGGGAAATTAACCCGAAACACGCTATTATCTCCATTAAGAACAATTTACACAGGGTTTTAAATGCTCGGCAAGGGCATGCACTCAGTGCGAAAGATCTTGGATTATTGGATTTAAATGATGCCAGTAATACGGATGGAGATGTTTTTTCTGAGATAGAGAAAGAGATTCAAAAAACCATTTTAGCCTATGAGCCTCGGATTGTAGGGGTAAGCATTAAGCTTTTATCAGATTTAAATGACCCCGCGAGTCTTAAAATTAGTGTGATTGCTGAAGTGAATTTACATCCAAATCAAGAGAGCCTAAAGGGTGTTGTTATTAATATTACTTACGATCGTGATAAGCGTTATTGCATTGAGTAATAAGAGGAAAGAATATGAGTTTTGATAGATATTTTAGAGAAGAGCTAACCTTTTTAAGAGAAGAGGGTCGATTATACTCTGAAATAAAGCCTCATTTAGCTGCCTTTTTAGATGGTAAAAATACAGATCCCGATGTCGAGAGATTACTCGAAGGATTTGCTTTTTTAACAAGTCGTCTTCGAGAGAAGCTTGATGATGACTTTCCAGAATTATCACACTCGATGATTAACATGTTGTGGCCAAATTATCTCAGGCCATTTCCGAGTGCCACAATCGCCCAGTTTTACCCTATTAGTGATGCGCTCTCTAGCCAACAAATAATAGAGTCTGGCGTTAAAATTGCCGGGACCCCGCCTCAAAGAGAGATCGAATGTGAGTTTAGAACATGCCGAGGTTTAACGGTTTATCCAATTGTAAGAACAGGAATTAATGTTGAACAATCAAGAGATAAAACAGTTGTTAACTTGCAGTTTGAAACACAAAATAATTATACCTTAGGGGGAATTGATTTAAGTGAACTCTCCTTTTTTTTAGGGGAATCTTCATATGAATCCAATACCCTCTATTTATGGTTTCACCATTTCTTAGATTACATTGAGATTGTGGTTGGTGAGCAGCGTTTTCGATTACCTAAAGAATTGTTAAATGCAGAAGGATTTTCTAAAGGGGAGGGTATCTTACCTTATCCCAAAAATGTGTACCAAGGATACCGTATTTTACACGAATACCTTGTTTATCCTGAAAGCTTATTATCTATGAAACTATCAGGTCTTCAGGAGTATTTTGTGAATAATCCTGAAGATAGTTTTGAGATTAAATTTCATTTCTTACGCTCTTTTCCCTCAGATATTCGTATTAATGATCGGCACTTACAAATTTTTTGTGTACCGGCGGTTAATCTCTTTCGTCACTCTGCAGAGCCTATTTTATTGACGGGGTTTGAAGAGGAATATCTGGCAATCCCCTCAAGATTAACGCCGGATTATTATGAAGCATTTAGTTTTATCAATGTCGTTGGCTGGAAAGAGAATGAAAATGATAAAGGAGCAACACAACAGGCGGCTAAAAAAGTGGAAATAGCACGAGATTATGATCGCATCTACTATCCTTTTGAAACCTTTCAACATGAGGAAGAGCGAGATCGAAAAGGAAAAGCTTATTATTATCGTACTCGAATTAAAGAGAATATTTACCATGGGGGATTAGACCATTATATCTCTTTCTCTCGCAGTGATGAGGTAAATCAAATATCTAAAGGGGAAACGGTATCCATCGATATGATCTGCACTAATCGATTTATTCCCCTTGAATTAGGAAAAGGGGATCTAAAAGAGATGAAGGATACCGATCCTTCATTTGTGAAGATCAGAAACATAACAGAGCCAAGTGTGCCATTACATCCGATTATTGATGAGAAGCTATTGTGGATGCTGATATCAAATCTATCTCTTAACTATACGTCTTTGCTCTCAAAAGAGAGCTTGCAGACTATTGTTAAGGCATATGATTTTAAATCATTTCATGATAGACAATCTGAAAAAATCACTCAAAAAAAGATTAATAAAGGTGTTTTATCTATTGAGACAGCAACGATTGATCGTGTTTATAGAGGCTTGCCGGTAAGAGGCATTCATTCTGTTATGAAATTAGATCAAGATGCCTTTTCTTGTGAGGGCGATTTATTTTTATTTAGTAAAGTCTTAAGTTATTTCTTTGGATTATATGCCAGTATAAATTCGTTCCATGATTTAACGGTGATAAATGTGACAAATAATGAGCGATATGAATTTCCTGCAAGAATTGGGGAGCAACCACTAATATGAGTGAAAAACTTGAATTTTTAGCAGCTAAAGCCCAGTCATATAGCTTTTATCAGATTACTAAGATAGTGGAGTTAGTACAAAAAGAACAATCTGATTTAGCCAATATCTCTGCTCAAAAATTATTATTTACCTCTTCGCCCAGCATGGGATTTGCTGCGACGGATGTTAGTGGCTTTACCGTGCACGAAGACCATCTAGAATTAGAATCTACCTTTTTAGGACTCATAGGTTCTCAATCGCCACTCCCTAACTTTTTTTTAGATGAACTTGTTATTAATGATGATCGGTCAGTTAGTAAGGATTTTTTAGGATTGTTTAATCATCGTGCACTATCGATTCTCTACGATGGTTGGAAAAAATATCGGTATCACGAAGCTTATCTACCCGGCGCTAAGGATAAGATCTCACACTGTTTTTTCTCACTTATTGGATTAGGTTCGGACACCTTAAGGCAAGAGAGTGAGCTCAATTGGTGCAAGATGCTTGCCTATATTGGTTTAATTACAGGCAGAAGCCGCTCACAAGAGGTATTGAACGCAGTTGTTTCTCATTATTTCTCTGTGAATACAAGTATCGAAGAGTGGGCCTTACGATATGTAGATATTGCTAAAGAGCAACAAACAGGTTTAGGGATTCAAAATTGTAAGCTGGGAGAAACAACGCTATTAGGTGCTCAAATTCAAGATCGCTCCAGTAAATTTATAATTACAATCTATGATTTAGATGTGGCCAGATTCATGGATTTCTTACCATTTGGCAAAGAACATTTAGTTTTGAAAAAGGTTGTTCAACTCATGCTACGAACGCAAATGGCCTATGACATTAATCTCGAAATAAGAGCGAATGAAATAGACGCTTTAAATTTAAATCGTACTTCTGGCAGTTTTTTAGGGTGGACAACTTTTTTAGGTAAAACAGATATTCCTAGAAATGTAGGTATACAAATGGAGTCTTAACATGCTAAAAAAAAGATTTATCTAATTGGATTTAATGGAATAACTTAACGAGATGAAACTAAATATGAGATAGGGGAAAAAAATGATAGGAACAAATATGAATGATAAAAAACTACATTGTATTATTACTAATAGCCAGGGATTAAAGATTGGAATTAATCCTGAACATATTTTTAGCAGTAAGGGAGGGGTTATTGGTTCAGGTTCGCATGCAGATTGGCAATTAGTTTCTGACAAAGATAAGATTTTAGAGAAACATTGTTCCATCGATATGATTGACCAACAATTTTGTTTAATTGATCATTCAGGTAAAGTTTTCGTTAACTATTCCCACGCGCCTATAACAATAGATCAACCAATAGCGTTGGGGGAAGAGGATATGGTCACCATTGGTGGATATCATATTAAATTCCAAACCTGTTCTAACCGAGAAAATGATCCGCTCCTATTTCACAAACAGAGCCTGAATAGCATATTTGCAGCTGAACTTGGGGATGAGATTATTCCAGAGGGTTCCAGTGATGAAGTTGATCCCATATCAGCACTAGATATTCAACAACGCCAAAGCAGAAGTACTCCTTCTAATTCAGCTCATCATTTAGATTCTGTTATAGGCTCAAAAGCGACTGATTTTAATAATGGGGAGTATTTCTACCACTCTGAAGGACGAAATAATACTAATGGTCAGACAAACTCTCATTTCATATTATCGCCTATCATTAACGGATTAGGCGTAAAGTTAGATACGGATTTAGATGCGAATGAGATACAGTACATCGCAGAAGAAGTTGGAGCATCTTTGAGAGAGGTTATTTTAGGAATTTTAGAGCTTCATAAAAATGCGAGCAATATTAGCTACAACTCTACAGAGCGCATATTTCAGCCAATAATCGATAACCCCCTTAAAATGGGGCTTTCTTATGAAGAGACGGTTAATTTGATGTTTGACTCTAAAGCGAGTCTTGTTCATCTTGCCGCGCCTGCAGCTATAAAAGAGAGTCTTGATTTAATTATTAATCATCAAAAAGCAACTGAGAAAGCAGTTAATATAGCACTTGAAAAAATTCTGGAGGCTCTATCTCCAGAGAGGTTGACTGAGCGTTTTAATTATTACCGTTCAGCACGGAATCTACCTGCAGAAGATAAAGAATCATGGGCTTGGCAGATGTATCAAGCTTATTATCAAGAACTAACATCAAGCCGCCAAACGGGGTTTAATAGACTCTTTTGGGAGATATTTGAGCAAAGTTACGATAAAGAAATTAGAACGCTTCAGAAATAACAATTGAGTTAGGTGGTGGTGAATATGATGAGTTATATCCGCATAGGACTATTCTTACTTGTTTCAGTCTCGTTGAATGGGTGTACAGCGGTTGGGAAAGTTGCAAAGGTTATTGCTAATCCAGATATACAAGTTGGGGAAAATGATAAGCAGCCAACAGTAGTGGATTTTGTCCTAGTCGGGGAAGATTTTATTAATAGCAATTTCTATGGCGATCCTACGCCGATTGTTATTGATCTCTACTACTTACGTGATAAATCCAGATTCTTAGCGATAGATTACGACAGTATTTCCATGGGTGACATTAAAGATGCGATGGGTAAAGCCTATCTTGATCATGAAGAGTATTTAATAGAGCCATCAACAAATGAGTATATATCAGAGATTGAAGTGCCTGATAGAACTCGTTTTTTAGGCGTAATTGCGCATTATTCCGATATAGATAATGTGTTATGGAAAAAAATATTACCTATAAAAGCTGAGGGTGATGATACAAAAATATTAATTCTCGCAAAAGAGAGAGAAATTAGATTTGAAAGAATGAAGGATTAACAAAATGTCTAAGAACAGTCGTGTTATATGGTCAGAAGGACTATTTATAAAGCCCCAGCACTTTCAACAAGCGCAAAATAATATTGAATATTTAATCGAAGCTAGAACGAAGAGTTTAATCACAAATCGTTATGGCATATTAGATATGAAAATTAATGAAGAGCATTTAAAGTTTGGCAAAATCACTCTTGATTACGTTTCAGGAATTATGCCTGATGGCACTTATTTTGATTATCCAGTAGAAGATCTACTACCGCATTCTCTTGAAGTATCATCGACTCAAGCTGGTAATGAGATTGTCTATTTAGTGGTTTCTGAAAGAAATGATAGTCAGTATGAGATCAGTAAGAGTATTTATGCTAATGGTCGATACATGAAGGAAACTAGTCTAATTAGAGATACCCACAGTGAATTAGGCAAGGTAGAGGAGATTGATGTTTCGCGCGTTAAGCTCGATTTGATGCTAGGCAGTGAAGATAAAAGCTCACACAGTGCAATTGCAATAGCTCGGATTCAAAATAAAACAGATTCTGGTGAGATAAAACTCTACCCTGATTATATACCATGTCATCTCAATGCAAAAAAAATACAAGTAATCAGTACATATTTAAGTGAATTAGAAGGATTAGTTCGTACACGCGCTGAAAATATCGCAAGAAGAGTCGGTAGCCCTAATCAAAGTGGTGTTGCAGATGTTTCTGATTTTATGATGTTACAACTGTTAAATGCAATGCAAGGAAAATTAAAAGGTATCTTGAATACCAATCACTTACATCCTGAAAATCTCTATCAGTTTATGGTGAGATATTGTTCTGAGCTCTCAACCTTTGTCTCTGAAAATCGTCTTCCACCTAACTTTTTAATTTATGAGCATGCTTATCCTGAGCAAGCTATTAAAGAGTCAATGTATCTATTACGTCAATCATTAAGTTATGAGTTTGATCTACGAGCGATTCCGATTCAAATTAAACCTCGAGAGCATGGCATTAGTATTGCTCCGATTGATGATATGACATTAATTGATGATGCTGAGTTTATCCTTGCGCTTAAAGCTCAGATGAGTCAGGAAGATCTAAAACGATATTTCTTACAGCAAGCTAAAGTGGCAACGATTGAAAATATACGCGAGATCATTTCTGTTCAATTATCAGCAATTCCATTGATTCCACTACTAGTCACACCTAGGCAGCTTCCTTATCATGCGGATTATCTCTATTTCAAACTTGATAAAGGCCATCCTTCTTGGCAGATGCTTAAAGGGTCGAGTGGATTTGCTTTCCATGTTCCGCCTGAAAACTTCCCTGAACTTAAAATGCAATTTTGGGCAATTAGGGGGTAGATCATTATATGGTATTGAAGGCAAGTTATATCTCCGTTAGAGGTCTTAAGTGATGAGTAAACAACAAGAAAAATCTAAATCATTAGACAATACTATTATTGGACAACCATCGAATCAACCGCAGAGTATCGATCCTGAGGATAGTTATACTTCTAAATTAGATCCTTATGGGGACGTATTCATCGAGCATGTTTTATTAGAAGATGATCATCCACTCAATTTAGATCCTGATTATTGGTTTCAATTAAGAGGTTCGAATAAAGATAATCTGTTCATCGATTGTGCAACACCGTTAATCGGATTAATTCTTAGAGCGAAGAAGCAAAAAAATTCTCCTACTGATTTAGGCCACCTTTATCAACAATGTATTGATGAGATTAAAAATATTGAATTTGAACTCTTAGAAGCCGGACATGAGAATGCAACGGTGATTGCCTACAGATATATCTTATGCACGTTTATAGATGAAGCAATTATGAGCACAGAGTGGGGAGCTAGCTCATCATGGATGTCAAAATCTCTTTTAGTCCATTTTCATAATGAGTCTTGGGGTGGAGAGAAAATTTATCTCATTATCACTAGATTAGAGCAAGATTTTGAGAAATACTTTAATTTATTAGAGTTTGTCTTTCTCTGTCTTTGTCTTGGTTTTCAAGGTCGATTTAAAGTGATGGCTTACCATGAGCAAAAGAAGCATGAGGAGATAGTTCATAATCTATATGAGAAATTGAGATTACACCGCAAAGTAGATACAGATGCTTATGTTTCCCCTTATGAGAATATTGTATCTAAAAAATATAGCCTAGATAGTAGCGTTTCTCCCAAAAAAGTGATGCTTTATATTTTAGGGGTTACACTTGTCATCTACCTTATTTACGCATTTGCATTAAGTCATTCAAGCAGCGCGGTTGTCAATGATCTTCGTGATATTCTCTCGCATGAGGAGCAGCTATGATCGATCTTAAAAAAAACCGGATGGTAACAGTAGTCTTCTTGATATTACTAGCCGTTTTATTAACGCCTCTCTTTTCGACAGACGCAATACCCCATAATCAAGCTTTAGAAGCTTGTAAAGAGATCACGAGCGATCGAGATCGCTTATTTTGTTTTGATGAACTTTTTGAAACCCCGCTACTCTCTTCACCTCAAACTTCTTCAATTCCTATTCAAACTAACTATCCTCAAAAATGGTTAGAAATACAAACCATGGAGAAGCAAAGAGCATCAGGGAGTGAGGGTTTTTGGAGTACAGAGAAAAACCTGAAACTTTATGACACGCTACATTTAACACAAACAGTCGATGGCTTGGGTATCATTGTTTTAAGTTGTGTGAATAATATAAGCCAAGTGGAAATAATGCTAGAAAAACCTCTTCAAGGAGGTGCCATCCCTATTACTATTATCGGTAAGAACAGAGAGGAGCATCAATGGTTATTAGATAACACGGGGTATATTTTAAGAGAAGGTTACGGTCTTCCAGCGATTGCTACGATAAGAAACTTGATGGGGGAGTCGCAATTTAGTCTTGCTATCAACGATCGATTATATACGCTTTCGCTAAAAGGTTTCGATCAGCAAATTAAAGCGTTACAAACTTTGTGTCATTGGAGGTAGGGATGAGTATTGATTTAATAAAGATCCAGCTTCCCATTACCGAGACGCTCTTAATGGGTGAAGATATTAGTGATTCAGCCGAATTTGAATGGCTTGATACAGAGCTAATGAAGGTGGGATCACTTGCGCATGAATCAATCGAGTGGGATAAGATTAAGGAGCTATCTTGGAAGTTATTAACCGAGAAGAGTAAAGATTATAGGCTCCTCTCTTTCTTGGTTCAATCCTTGCAGCAGAAGCCAGAATTTAAGTATTATCTACAATCAATAACAGTTTTACATCTATTTCTAGAGAGATATTGGCAAGCTTTTCCTTATGAAAAGGAAGGAAAACGGGTCGATCTTAATCGGACACGTTTTCTAGTCCCATTACTTAAACGCTCAATTCAGCGATTTGATGAATATCGAACAACTGTTTCAACAGTACAAAAGCGCGAATTACTAAATACATTGAATAAGATCGCGCTGATTTTTGAAAAACAAGGGATTGAGATTGATGATCTTGAATATTTCATACGTATTAGCGAGCAAGTAGAAGCAACAGATAGCTTAGAAGTAGCGGGCAATCATCCTCATGATAATAATCTATCCACTGTTAATGATAGAGCAGGAAGGCATGGTAGTAGTCATGGCAGTAGCCATAATTCCGCGGGTATATATGATTCTATTTTTGCGTTCTTTAAAGCTGAGAATGATATTAAATTTATTCATAAGCTTATAGGTCAGCTTGAAAAGAATGAAGAGTTCTTATTGGCATTGATTATGCGGAGAATTGCGTTATGGGATGATATTCATGAAGTCCCACTGCATGAGAGTAATGGCGAAACAACCCTTGCTGCGCCTTCTCAAGAAGTGATAGGGCGCTCTCAACAGCTCTTATCAAGCGAGACCTTCTCTTTAGATTCGTGGCTGCAACTTGAGAACTCATTAATGAAAGCCCCGTTTTGGTTAGATGCTCATCGTATTAGCGCATTTGTTGCGGGCAGTTTATTTTCAAAAGTCTATGAAATTGAGATTAAACAACGTGTAAACACGCTATTAGATCGTTTGCCATCATTAAAAAAACTCACCTTTAGTAATGGTATGAAGTATATCAGTGAAGAGACCCTTGAATGGCTTCAAGAAGATAACACTCTGTTATCTAATAGTAATCACTCTGTAGAGAGTGAAAATATCGTGAATGATCAGGGATTTTATGATCTTAAATTATGGAATAATTACTTACAAGAAACAGATCAATATTATAAGGCGGAAGGTTTTACGCAAACACTGCATTGGGTGCAACAAAAAATCCAAAAGGCAGAAAACTTACGCGAAGAAGTTTTATGGCAGTTAGCGCTTTCTCAGCTCTATAATCGAGAAGGATTATCTGAGCTCGCTCAGCGCAATAGTCAAGCCGTAATATATCAAATTACTCATATAGATTTACAAGAATGGGAACCTCAAATATTTGAGCTCTTGCAACATGGCACATCATCTAAAGAAATTATTTTAGAATAGAAAGGAAGTGTAGAAATGAGGAGATTTTTTTCTCGAGAATTACAATTTTTAAATCCCATCTTAAAATTTTGGCGATTAATAGCCCCTTATTTAAAATCGGCGGTACCAGCGCTGTTATTACTGCTTTTTATTGCGGTACATCTCTTTGTTTGGTGGAAAGGGCCGAGTTTTGTGATAGCAGAGGAAAAGCCATTATCGACGATTACAAGTCGAGTCCTTTTTTCCATTGCTTTTACACTATTAGTATCAATAGTAGTCGGCTTTTTACAACGAAAAGAAGTGAGACAATATTATCGTGATAGACAGAAAGAAGAGCTCTTAAATACGGATATTAAAGCTAAATATCTCAGAAAGCAGAAAGAAGAGCTCGATGACTTAATGGTACATTTTAAGGAAAATTACCAAAGAGAAAACCATCTTTATGATCTTCCTTGGTATCTTGTCTTAGGCTATGGCGAATCTGGAAAAACAAGTTTGTTGCAAGCATCTGGGCAAGAGTTTCTATTTACATCAATGTTAGATGCCTCTAATTTTAAGAGTGAGAATCCTTATAGCTACAATTGGTGGTTTACGGATGAAGCATTATTTATTGACCCAGATAGCGAACTATTATCTCAACGAGCTTTAAAAAAATTAGCAGAGACTGATAGCGACCCACAACTAGCACGACACCTATGGCTACATTTTCTTGAGTGGCTTGGTGATACTCGTCCGCAAAGACCGCTTAATGGAATTGTAATGGTTGTCGATTTGCCTGATCTTATTAATACAACAGTTATTAATAGACGAGCACAGGCGGGAACTTTGAGGGCGCGAATACAAGAAGTCATTGCGATGATCTCAAGCCAATTACCGGTCTATATTGTGTTCTCTAAAATGGATCAGCTACAAGGTTTTAAAGAGTTTTTTAAACATCTCAAAAAAGAGGATCGCGAAAAGCTTTTAGGCTTTACATTTTCAATAGAAGCCTCAAAGGATTCTAAGCAATGGTTAGTAGATTTTGAGATTCAATATCAATTATTTATGACACGTATAAAAGCGAGCCTCCCTAAGGCGATGATTGATAATTTCAATGAAAATGAGAGGGCTTCCCTATATAGCTTTTATCAGCAATTAGCAGGCATTGAGCAGATTCTGCATCAGTTTTTGAAAGAAGTATTGATCAGTGATAAATATACAATGCAGCCATTAATCCGGGGCGTATATTTCACAAGTGTCTACCAACAAGGCGCGCCAAGTAACATTTTTATTAAGGAAATTGTTAAGCGTTATAATCTTGATCATTTTGCAATTAGAGCGCAGGATAATCGTTATTCTAAACCCCATTTTATAAAGGATTTATTCCATAGTGTCATTTTAAAAGAATCGGGATTAGCAACTGATAATCATTTAGAGCAAGCAAGAAAACAGCGGATCTTAAAGAGAAGCTTAATGACCGGCGTCTCCATAGCTGCTATTTTCTTATTATTTGTGAATTATTTCTATTTTAGTAATAAAAGTTCGCTAGCCAAAGTGACAAAAAAAGTAGAAGAGTATAGTCAAATTGCAAATGCATCAGATGCGATAGATCCAACAGGAAAAGTGATGCTGCCTGAATTAAATATTCTCAGAGATGCCACGTTAGAGCTTGGGGATTATCACACGCAAACATTTTATTCTGATCTAGGACTTAATCAGAGTAAAAAAGTGGGAAAAGCGGTTGAAGAAACGTATTTACGTCTATTAAATTATCGTTATCTACGTCATTTAATGGCGGGTATTGCCCAAGCTTTAACACTGGCAGAGCCAGAAAGTGATGAGCAACTAAAATTATTACGTGTTTTTCATATGCTAACGCAAAAAAAAGCGAGGCAGCCGGGCATTGTCAAAAATTACTTTGCTGATTATTGGCAGCGCTTTTATGCCGGAGATGCAACGACACAAATAAGCTTAATGAACCATTTAGATTACTCCTTGCAACATACAGATCTTGGCGGAGAGAGAGCACGAAATGTACAAGAGGCAGAAAATGTATTGGTGCCGTACGATAGTTTAATCAAAAGTACACAAGCTGATTTAAGAAAAATACCTATGGAACAGCGTATTTATCGCAGTTTTAAATATTATGGATTAGCACGATATGAGACTCCACTAGATCTGCGTACAGAGATTGGACCTGCATTTGATATTATTTTTGATACTAACCTAGATAATAGAACTACTGAAATACCAATGATTTTCACGAAAAAAGGGCTAGATCAATATTACACAGTACAAACAGATAGGGTATATGAACTAGCATTAGTGGATGATTGGATTATAGGGCAGCGTGATGATGTCTCTTATACTAATGAGGATCTTGAATGGTTTAAAACAAAGATTAGAGAATACTATGGTGCTGACTATGTTGCCAATTGGCGTCAAGCATTGAATGCTCTACATGTGAAGAAGTTTGAAAATATTAGTGATGGCGTACTTGTTTTAGATAGCGTTTTAGGTGGAAGTCAGCCTTTTCAGCGCTTGTTGTCTACAATCAATGAAAACACACATCTATTTGCAAACTTGCCGGAAGATAATGAGGCGCGTGCTGAGTTAGAAAAGTCGCACTCTTATGCCCTTGCTTCAAAAGTTAATCGAGATTTTAGTAAGCTCAATATGTTAACTAAAAGCGTCGCAAGTACCGAGGAAGATGGTATCGCGCCCATTTTCAATACGGAAGTGATGGATCATATTCAAAATGTTCACTCACAGCTAAAAGCAATTCAAGATGCCCCTAATTCCGGACAGCTTGCATTAATTACAGCAAAAAATCGTATTAATTTAAACGATAGTGATCCTATTTATGCTTTAAGTCGAGTAGCATCAAAATTGCCGGCGCCAATGAATAATATTGTCAGTCGATTAGCGACTGAATCTTGGAATGTTATTTTAGAAGCAGCTTTGGCAGAAGTAGATAAAAAATGGAATGAGAAGGTTTATTATGAGTTTAGTACGGTACTTGCTGATAAATATCCATTTAACAAAGATGCAAAAATAGATGTTTCTCTGGATGAATTTATTCATTTCTTTGGTAAAGAGGGGACTATTACCCAGTTTTATCAAAATGATTTAGCACCTTTCTTAAATGAACAATTAATGGTTGATAATGGTAATGAATCTTTGATTAAGGATAGCGTACGCAATCAGCTCGAAATGGCTGAGCAGATCCGTCAAGCTTTTTTCAATCAGCAAGGAGTATTAGGTATTGAATTTATGATTGCCCCTGTGTCAATGGGTCATCAGGTGCAACGAAGCGTTTTAAATATCGAGGGACAATATGTTGTTTATACACATGGGCCTAAACATGGATACTCTTTAGTTTGGCCAAATACAATCTCAACACCTTCTCACGAGACAGTCGTAAGGTTAACTATGACCGGCGGCAGACAGAGTCAGAGAACGCTTACCTATCAAGGACCTTGGGCAATTTTTAGAATGTTAGATAATGGACAGATTACAAGTCTTGATAGTCACACTTTATCGATTACTTATAATCTAAGCGGCATACCTATGCGTTATGAATTGACAGCTTTTGGAGATATTAATCCCTTTACTGTCTCTTTATTACGAAATTTTTATCTATCGCCTTCTTTGTATAAATAAGCGAAAAAGGATCTATTCATCAATGCATATGATATTTAGAAAAGTGGAGCATAGCTTGGCTATGTTGTTAATTATCTTTAAACATTCTCTACGATACTTATGGGTCATAGGTACGCTTATGGTCATCCAAGCGTGTGCTATTTATAAGGGGGATAATGAGAAATATCTATTTCATGATTATGATATTAAGCGGTATGACATCACCCAGTCTTTTGTCTGTCAAGTAGTCACGCAGAAAAAAGTCTCTTGGCAAGCAAGACAAGCATTTCAAAAAGCAGAAAAATCTTTTAGCCAAAATATCCCTCTCGAAGAAAAGGTAGCGTTATATGAGAAAGCCTTAGAATCGGGAGAGACAAAGGCTTTAAGTAGAATGTTAGTACTGTATGAAGTATATGCTGCAAGTAATAAGGAGGCGGCCGAAGGCTCTGAATATGAAGACTATATGGCTGAAATTATCAATATTCATCATAAGATGTTGATTGAGTATAACCTTCCAGAGGGATTTAGTGCTTATGCAAAACTAAAGAAGGACGGTAAGCTGCTCTATAAAGATGATATAAAAGCGCTCAATTATACTTATCATGCCGCAATGCTTGGAGATCTCGATGGCCTGTTAATGCTTGGCGATCATTATATGTATGTAGAGGGTGATTATTTCAAGGGAAAAGAAGTCTATGAATGCGCCGCAAAGCAAAACAACATTCGTGCAGATCTAGCATTAGCGAAGGCGTATGAAATATTTGAGGAAAATTATCCTAAATCATTACAAAACCATATAAAAGCTGCAGAGAAAGGCGCGCCTCAAAGCCTCTTATATTTGCGTGCAACATTTAGAGATGGATTAAATGGTTACGATAAAGATCCTGATCTTGCCATGTGTTTCCACTGGTTTAACGAAGCATTCTTATTACAATCCAATCAATCCTTAGCCGGTATACGCTGGTCATGTCCACTTCCTGAGCATCCTGAGCTTGGCAAAGGAGATCTTCCTTATGATGATGAACGAAAATTATCAATTCAGAAGGTAGAGCAGGAATTTAATCCAACACCTGTTCAACGTAATCAACACATGATTACTCCTCTCACAGAGATGGTGAAAAAAGAAGAACAAAAACAAATGTCAAATAATAAATTATTAAGATCATTACAGGTAGTAAAAAGCAAGCTATAAGCTCAATCTAATTAGGGGAAATGCCATGTTATTAACTAAGGAAATACCATTGCCGGGCACTATATCTATAGATACAACAGAACAAGGTGGTCATTCAGGAAATACAACCGTACTGAAAAAACTTATTGTCGAAACTGCTATTACAGGAGATATTCAGGTGGATAAAACGGGAAGCCTTGTTATTAAAGGGAAAGTGGTAGGAGATATTACTAATTATGGCTATCTTAATGTAGAGGCCTCGGCCTCAATTGTGGGGACACTCTATAATTATGGAAAATTAACCTTAAAAGGGAGTTTGTCTGAAGGCGCTTTATATCTTAAGTCTGGCTCACATGCGCTTATTCATTCTCAACAGATGAATAAGATTACAACGATTTCATCAGAGGCTAATGCTTTCGTTGAAATGATTTCCGGGGGTGGATTCAATGTTAGCTCATAATATCACTCATCTATTTGATTCCCAGCAAAAATATTTCTATACTCTGCAAGTTAATAATGATCATGACTTGCGAGTAGTTAGCTTTTCACTCTCCGAGGAGATCTCTCAGCCTTTTAAAGCGACAATAGTGGTCGCTTCAACCTCATACCATTTAGATTTTAGTCAATTTCTAGATCATACCGGATTGTTTACATTCTATCGTAATGGTGAAGTGCAGCGATATCTGCATGGTGTGATTACCTCTATCGCCAAAGGTGATCGAAAGAATCGTTACTATCTTTACACTCTGACACTTGAACCACGTATTTTTAAACTTGGTTTGCGTCAAAATGTGCGGATCTTTCAGCAACAAAGTGTAGAAAAAATCGTCACTACTTTACTCAAAGAATCCGGTGTTTTCTTCTTTAATTGGAGTTTAACAGCTAAATATGATTATCGTGAATATTGTGTGCAATACCGCGAAACTGATCTAGCTTTTATCGATAGACTCCTAGCTGAAGAAGGTATGAGTTACTATTTTGAGCATTTAGAAGATCGACATATTTTCGTAGTTTATGATCGATATACGGGGACAGGCTCGTTAGACCGTAAGATTCCCTATCACTTGCCGCAAGGGGGTGCTGCACCTGCCGAGTCGATCTATAGCCTCTATTATCGAGAAGAGATTGGTTTTTCACATGTAAAACTCACAGATTATTGTTTCAAAAAATCAGCTTACACGCTCAGTAATGATGCGCAAGCAGATCTTAGTAGCCACGGTCAGAATAGACAATATTTCTACTACGATTATCCCGGGCGTTATAAAGAGGATATCAGCGGTGAACGCTATACCCGTAAACGATTAGCAAAACTGAGAAAATCCCTCAATACAGCAGAAGTTAGTAGTAATGTATTGTCATTAATAGCAGGGTATCGTTTAACTTTAGATGATCATATTGATGATTCTTTAAATCGAGATTGGCTAGTTGCTAAAATCACTCATGAAGGAACGCAGCATCAAGTTTTAGAAGAGGAAGGAATTGAAGGTACTGCTCTCTATCATAACCAAGCTACTTTAATAGATGCAAAAAGTGAATGGATCTCAGAGGGAAACTCAAAACCACAGATTGATGGCTCGCAAATCGCAGTCGTTGTTGGTCCTGATAATGAAGAGATCTATTGTGATGAATATGCGCGAGTACGGGTAAAGTTTCCTTGGGATATTTATAGAACACCTGAGCCGAGTAATGATTCTGGTTTAAGTTGTTGGATTCGAGTCTCCCAAGATTGGGCCGGTGCAGGATGGGGTTCGATGCAATTGCCACGAGTCGGGCAAGAGGTTATTGTTACTTTTTTAAATGGCGATCCAGACCAACCGATCATCACAGGGCGAGTTTATAATAATCTCCAAACGACTCCCTATAAAATGCCACGTTATAAGACAGTGACAACCATTAAGAGTAAAGAGGTTAAAGGCAGTGGTTATAACGAATTAATCTTAGATGATACCTATACGAAGATAAAAGCGATGCTCCATTCGACACACGGCGCATCCCAGCTTTCACTCGGCTATATTAAATCAGAACACCGAGTTGATAAACATCCTGATCACCGTGGCGATGGCTTTGAACTTAGAACGGATGAGTGGGGCGCTATTCGTGCCGGCAAAGGTTTATATATCTCCACAGATATCAGAGAGAAGGCGGAGAAAAAACAGCTTGATCTCGAGGAATCCATTGTTCAACTTGAACAAGCGCTTGCGCTTGCGAGAGAGCTAGCAAGAGCTGCCGATACGTCTCAAACCTATCGCACAGATGTAGATAATCAAGAATCTCAGTTTAAAGGAGTCTATCAAGAACTCAAATTGCCGGGAATGCTCTTAAGCTCTCCGGAAGGCATTGCGCTAACTAGTCCCAAAAGCATTCAAACTTCGAGCAGTCAAAATATTACGCTGACCAGTTATCAAAGTATTGATATGAGTAGCTTTAAGGATTTCAGAGTGGCAGCAAAAACAAATGTCTCAATCCTCGCGGTAGAAAAAGATCTCAACTTGATAGCGAACCAAGGACGCATGAAGATTCAGGCTCAGAATAATGAGTTGGAATTATCATCAAAACAAGAGCTGAGAGTGATCTCGAATGATAATAGTATTGTGATTGCGGCTCAAAACGGTATCAAACTTGTATCGGGTGGAGCTTATATTCTCATCAAAGATGGAAAAGTAGAAATTGGTGGGCCTCAACCTTTAGACATTAAAACGGCAGGTTTTAATGTAGTCGGTAGTAATAACATGCCTTATAACTTTACTAGTTATGGTTCAGAAAACCCGATGTTAAATGATGAGATGTTTGTAATCGAGGATGATGAAGGAAATCCGATTCCAGGCTTCAAATATAAGATCGAAAGAGAAGATGGCGAAGTTTTTCGTGGTCGAACAAATCATAAGGGTGAAACGATGAGGATAGGTTCGGGCAATCAAAATTTGAAAATAGAAGTATTCCGAGATTGGGAGGAGTAGGTAATGTCTAATGAACAAGGATATCAAAATTATGAGGCATATGAAGGTGATTATAGTAAAAACCAAGATGTCCGACAAGGCTCAAAAATGCCAATGGGACCTGGTAGCACTAATGGACGTGAAGGCTCATCGGTAAAGATTGTTTTAGAAAATTATACTATTAATGTCTTTTTTGATGGCACGGGAAACAACGTTCATAATACAGAGTTTAGACTATTAGATGAAGAATATGATGCACTTCAAAAGAAGAGACAATTTTATAAAAAAGAGCTTGCAGAAAGCATGGCTCAAGATATTAAGATAAATGTTCTCACAGAACGAAATGGTAAAACTTATATTACACAAAGAAGCCCAAATCTTCGTGAACGTATCCAAGAGGAGCAGCGATTAGCTAAAGAGCAAGCGCAGCTGAAAAAAAGAATTTCTGATATTGAGAATGAAATGGATCATCTTATTGATAAGAAAAAGTATAAAGATCGTACTTATCAAAAGGAGCCTAACGTCAGTTATCGTAATGAGTTTAGTAACGTTGCATTACTTCATCTAGGATCAGATGAGTTCTCAAAAAACAGTAAAAATATTTATATTGAGGGTGCTGGTACAACCAAGGATGAAGTTGATGATACTGAGGGTTTAGGTTTTGCCTCAGGTGAAAAAAGTGGTGTTTATGTACGTATCAATGAAGCATTTAAAAAAATTCAGGAAATTACAAAAATAATAAAAGCTCAAAGATATTCCGTTAATGTCTTTGGTTTTAGTCGCGGTTCATTTTATGCCCGTGTTTTTTGTGCATGGTTGAAAGCAGCTGAGTCAGCTAATGAAGGTGAAGAGCATACTCATAATCTACGGTACCAACACTTAAATGCACCTCCCGATCTTTTTAACATATCATTGTTAGGTATCTATGATACTGTTTCATCTCATGGAAAAGAGCATTACAGTGATCCTGAAGGTACAAGATCAATGTCCCCACTAGCACTATTCGATAGTGATCAATTCCCTTTAGCGATTACTAATGATGATCAAGATATTTATAAGATAGTCCACCTTACTGCCCAAAACGAATATCGAGATCATTTTCCATTAACGCCTATTACTGCAGCCTTAAAAAGCCAACCTACAAAAGGTGGAAGTGCCCTTGAAATAAGTTTCCCCGGAGCACACTCTAATCTCGGTGGTGCCTATACTGATGTATGGAAAGAAGAAAATCACTATATTAGTAAAACAGGATCTTTGGTATCACACCC
Source organism: Ignatzschineria larvae DSM 13226 (assembly GCF_038500265.1). Lineage (NCBI taxonomy): Bacteria > Pseudomonadati > Pseudomonadota > Gammaproteobacteria > Cardiobacteriales > Ignatzschineriaceae > Ignatzschineria > Ignatzschineria larvae. Next base: position 977,844 of record NZ_CP150637.1, read on the forward strand.
ATTTTTTGGAGAAAAAGATGGGGCGATTCATTGGAAATGGTGGGTAAATAAGGGGTATTATTTAAAATCAGAGTTATCTAAAAAACTCTACAAGAGTATTAGTATTAATCTCGTACCAAGTTTGGTCTCTGCATATTTTGTCGCAAACCGCGGTGTTCGTAATCATTATCAATATATCACGTTTGGAGCCATGCGAATGGCTGCAGAAAAATTTGGGACGATGAAATTTAATGAGAAACAAGAAAGATTGCAAGAACGACTGTATATTTTTGAGCAGGCTAAAAGAGGTCAGGATGTGAATAAACAAGAAGCTATTCAATATCAAAAAGAGATTTCTAATCAAAGAGCCAAGGTTTTATCTAATGTAGATGCAGCTATTCGAGCAAAAATGATTAAACATATGAATGACCATGGTAAGTTTGAATTTGAGTTATCTAAGGAACTTCCAGATCTCAAAGACCAAAAATGTTTATATGGCACATTTATTTGTAATAGTCTTCAACCAATATCAGCCACTTACAAAGATGAGGTAAGTCCTGTCTTTTTTGAAGGCGAATTTGAAAATGTCGAACAGCAATTATCTTATGAAAAGTACGATATTCAACCAGAAAAAAAATATGTTGAACGTCTAAGGACACCGTCAGTGACAATCCATGGTGTTGAGAATGAGGGAACCACAAGAAGGAATCAATCTGCGACAGGTATACCTTCACGTCCTACGGTGAAGGGTGGGTAATAAAAAAATGAAAAAATTAAGAATTAATTATTGGCTATTTATTTTTTGTATAGCTTTTGTATATTTTTTAATGGGTTGTAATATGAATAATAAAAGAGAGAGAGAGCAAGAAGTAGATATTTTTGGATATACGGTAACATTGGGTGCTCCTCAAGAATTTAATCTTTTGTTCGGCGGGCATAATAGTTACCTCTACTTGACAGAGGAAAATCAAGAAACTGGGGAGAAAATTGATAGAATAGTGACCTCTTTTCCGACTTTAGGAGATTTCCAAGGAGGATTTTGGCGAAATGGCGGTACTAAGACATCTAATAGTAATAGAGCTGAATTCCCAACGGGGATCTATCTGCAATGGTACTCATTGTTTGAAAAACAAGGCTGGAAAATACGTTTTGACTTCGATCCCATCTTTATGGAAAAACTCAAGTATCATTGTTTCAAAAATGTTAATGATGGAGCGGATGATTGCATTGTTGATCGTCGTAATTTTGGACAAGATTATATTTTAGGAAATTTTTCGTTCAATATTTATGCCATGCCCAGTGGGCTAGCCTACGTTTATATGTCAGGGGGTGGAGAAACTTATCTTCTTGGAGAGCTTCAAGCAGAACCCACAGATATTAATTTTGAGAGCTACAAAATAACTTTAGGCTCACGCCTCAATGAGACAGGAGATGAGGTATTTAATCGCCGACTCTCTTATCAAACAGAAGAATTTCAAAAAGCATATCACGACGGGACTCTCTCATTTAGTACCGAGAAGTGGGAACGCCGGATGAAACGATATGATTGGGAGCTTGTCGGCAATTCTTTTTACAAGATAAAAGGTCCTTTTAATTCTGTTTACACTAATGCGGAGATGTATAACATCTATCAAGACGGTAAAAACACTTTTCGAGATCGTCATGCCCCGCCGAATCATTTGACTGTTTATCTTGAAGGTACAGAACTATCGCCAAACCCGGGAGTTGTAAAAAGAGTTCGTTTTAAGTTTGATGACGATGAAATTATGAAGTCATTTGAAATAATGTCAGCGTTAGATCCTGATGTGAAATTACAACTACAATTAGATTTATCTGCCGATTTTACCGGACATCGTTTATTTTTAAAAAATGGTGATAAAATCCGCCGTATAGAAAGTACGATGTTCTATATCGAAGATATTCCCGAACTATATAAACCTGTTATTGAAGATCCTAACTATAAGATGCCTAGCGTGGATTAAGAGATAGGATAATGCTCTAATGAGGGATACTGGATGTAATTTCATTTATCAAAATTCTATCTATTTTCATTGCGATTATCCCGGGTGCTATAAAGAAGATATCAGCGGTGAGCGCTATACCACACCTGAGCCGAGTAATGATTCTGGTTTAAGTTGCTGGATTCGAGTCTCTCAAGATTGGGCCGGTGCAGGATGGGGTTCGATGCAATTGCCACGAGTCGGGCAAGAGGTTATTGTCACTTTTTTAAATGGCGATCCAGACCAACCGATCATCACAGGGCGAGTTTATAATAATCTCCAAACTACTCCGTATAAAATGCCGCGTTATAAAACAGTGACAACCATTAAGAGTAAAGAGGTTAAAGGTAGTGGTTATAACGAATTAATCTTAGATGATACCTATACGAAGATAAAAGCGATGCTCCATTCTACACACGGCGCATCCCAGCTTTCACTCGGCTATATTAAATCAGAACACCGAGTTGATAAACATCCTGATCACCGTGGCGATGGCTTTGAACTTAGAACGGATGAGTGGGGCGCTATTCGTGCCGGCAAAGGTTTATATATTTCCACAGATATCAGAGAGAAGGCGGAGAAAAAGCAACTTGATCTCGAGGAATCCATTGTTCAACTTGAACAAGCGCTTGCGCTTGCGAGAGAGCTAGCAAGAGCAGCAGATACGTCTCAAACCTATCGCACAGATGTAGATAATCAAGAATCTCAGTTTAAAGGAGTCTATCAAGAACTCAAATTGCCGGGAATGCTCTTAAGCTCTCCGGAAGGCATTGCGCTAACTAGTCCCAAAAGCATTCAAGCTTCGAGCAGTCAAAATATTGCGCTGACCAGTTATCAAAGTATTGATATGAGTAGCTTTAAGGATTTCAGAGTGGCAGCAAAAACAAATGTCTCAATCCTCGCGGTAGAAAAAGATCTCAACTTGATAGCGAACCAAGGACGCATGAAGATTCAGGCTCAGAATAATGAGTTGGAATTATCATCAAAACAAGAGCTGAGAGTGATCTCGAATGATAATAGTATTGTGATCGCGGCTCAAAACGGTATCAAGCTTGTATCGGGCGGTGCTTATATTCTCATCAAAGATGGAAAAGTAGAAATTGGTGGACCTCAACCTTTAGACATTAAAACGGCAGGTTTTAATGTAGTCGGTAGTAATAACATGCCTTATAACTTTACCAATTATGATTCAGAAAACCCGATGTAAAATGATGAGATGTTTGTAATCGAGGATTACAAATTATTTTTAATAATGAACAAGAACGAATTTCGGAACGGAAAACAATTTTTGATAAGGCAAAATCAGGTGAGGATGTAAAAGCTACTGAAGCAAGAAAATACCAAAAGGAAATTACCCTCAAAAGGGCTGAGATTTTAAAAAAAATGGATGACGCAGTTCAAGAATTTTTACAGAAACATCTTCACGAACATGGAGAGTATGCATTTGATATATCGAGTGTATTTAATGATGAACAAGATAAAAAAGATTTATATGCCACTTATATCTGTAATAGCTTAAATCCTATTTGGCGATTATCTAATATAAATTTATCTACGAAAGAAGTACTCGAAATAAAGGAAAGTATGACACAAACTAGAAATGAATATGATATACATCCTAAAAAAGAGGTTGGAGTTGAATACGGTATCAATCTTGGAGTAACGGGAATTGAAAATGAAGGGAGTAGTAGTAAAAATAGACATTGGTGGGACAAAGAAGTAAAGCGCCCGACTGTAAAAGGTGGCTGAATGAAGAGCATAGTTAGTTATCTTAATCACTTTTTATTTTATGGCATCAGCTCAATTTTATTATTAGGATGTAATACAAATATGGATAGCAACTCAAAACTAGATGAATACAGTTATGTTGTGCGATTAAGCGCCCCTAAAGAATATAATTTATTATTTGGAGGACATAATAGCTATTTATATTTATCAGAATTAAATGAGAAATCTGGAAACCTGGTAGATCGTAAAGTAACTACATTTCCCACTTTAGGGGATTTTAAAGGTGGATTTTGGCGTCTAGGTAGTAAAGTAACATCGGGCGGTAATGAAGCTGAATTCCCATCAGGAATTTTTTTAAGATGGTATTCCTTATTTGAAAAGCAAGGTTGGGCGGGTCGTTATGATTTTAATCCGGAATTTATGTCACAAATAAAACAACATTGCTTTATGAATGTGGTTAGAGGGTACGAAGATTGTCTTACAGCTAAAAAGAATATTTTTTCATTTGATATTTATGCAATGCCCAGCGGCTTAGCCTATGTTTATATTAGTGGTGCAGGTGAGACCTATTTTTTAGGAGAAATTCAAGCAGAACCAATAGATATAAACTTTGAAATCTATAAAAAAACTTTAGGCTCGCGTCTCAATGAGACAGGAGATGAGGTATTTAATCGCCGACTCTCTTATCAAACAGAGGAATTTCAAAAAGCATATCACGACGGGACTCTCTCATTTAGTACCGAGAAGTGGGAACGCCGGATGAAACGATATGATTGGGAGCTTGTCGGCAATTCTTTCTATAAAGTCAAAGGTCCTTTTAATGCTGTTTATACTAATGCGGAGATGTATAACATCTATCAAGATGGTAAAAACACTTTTCGAGATCGTCATGCGCCGCCTAATCATTTGACGGTTTATTTAGAAGGCACAGAATTATCGCCTAATCCCGGTAGAGTAGAACGAGTGAGGTTTAAGTTTGATGATGATGAGATTATGGAAGCCTTTGAGGTTATGGAAGCTATTGATCCAAATAATAAAATCACATTAGAAATTGATATGTCAGCTGATTTTAAATCTCATCGATTAATATTAGCTAATGGTAATAGAGCTGTACGTTTAAAACCTACAATGTTCTATATTGAAGATATACCCGAACTATATAAACCCGTTATTGAAGATCCTAACTATAAGATGCCTAGCGTAGATTAAAGTGAATTTCTGTTTATCACTAATTAAATCCTTAAAAATGAGTAATGGTAATATTTTTTTATGAAAAGAAGCTTAAAGTATTTATTAATCGGACTAGCTGCGGTAATCATTACAATAACGATCCAATTTTTCCCAGAGCCTGATGAAAAAGAGCAAGAAGTAGATATTTTTGGATATACGGTAACATTGGGTGCTCCTCAAGAATTTAATCTTTTGTTCGGCGGGCATAATAGTTACCTCTACTTGACAGAGAAAAATCAAGAAACTGGGGAGAAAATTGATAGAATAGTGACCTCTTTTCCGACTTTAGGAGATTTCCAAGGAGGATTTTGGCGAAATGGCGGTACTAAGACATCTAATAGTAATAGAGCTGAATTCCCAACGGGGATCTATCTGCAATGGTACTCATTGTTTGAAAAACAAGGCTGGAAAATACGTTTTGACTTCGATCCCATCTTTATGGAGAAGCTCAAACATCACTGTTTTAGAAATGTTAATCGAGGTGCTCAAGTATGTATGATAGATCGGCGTAATTTTGGTCAGAATTATATTTTAGGAAGTTTTAATTTTTCTATCTACGCCATGCCCAGTGGGCTAGCCTACGTTTATATGTCAGGGGGTGGAGAAACTTATCTTCTTGGAGAGCTTCAAGCAGAACCCACAGATATTAATTTTGAGAGCTACAAAATAACTTTAGGCTCACGTCTCAATGAGACAGGAGATGAGGTATTTAATCGCCGACTCTCTTATCAAACAGAGGAATTTCAAAAAGCATATCACGACGGGACTCTCTCATTTAGTACCGAGAAGTGGGAACGCCGGATGAAACGATATGATTGGGAGCTTGTCGGCAATTCTTTCTATAAAGTCAAAGGTCCTTTTAATGCTGTTTATACTAATGCGGAGATGTATAACATCTATCAAGATGGTAAAAACACTTTTCGAGATCGTCATGCGCCGCCTAATCATTTGACGGTTTATTTAGAAGGTACAGAACTATCGCCAAACCCGGGAGTTGTAAAAAGAGTTCGTTTTAAGTTTGATGACGATGAAATTATGAAGTCATTTGAAATAATGTCAGCGTTAGATCCTGATGTGAAATTACAACTACAATTAGATTTATCTGCCGATTTTACCGGACATCGTTTATTTTTAAAAAATGGTGATAAAATCCGCCGTATAGAAAGTACGATGTTCTATATCGAAGATATTCCCGAACTATATAAACCTGTTATTGAAGATCCTAACTATAAGATGCCTAGCGTGGATTAAGAGATAGGGTAATACTCTAATGAGGGATACTGGATGTAATTTCATTTATCAAAATTCTATCTATTTTCATTGCGATTGTCTCGGGTGCTATAAAGAAGATATCAGCGGTGAGTGCTATACCACACCTGAGCCGAGTAATGATTCTGGTTTAAGTTGCTGGATTCGGGTCTCCCAAGATTGGGCCGGTGCAGGTTGGGGTTCGATGCAATTGCCACGAGTCGGGCAAGAGGTTAAAGGCAGTGGTTATAACGAATTAATCTTAGATGATACCTATACGAAGATAAAAGCGATGCTCCATTCGACACACGGCGCATCCCAGCTTTCACTCGGCTATATTAAATCAGAACACCGAGTTAATAAACATCCTGATCACCGTGGCGATGGCTTTGAACTTAGAACGGATGAGTGGGGCGCTATTCGTGCCGGCAAAGGTTTATATATCTCCACAGATATCAGAGAGAAGGCGGAGAAAAAACAGCTTGATCTCGAGGAATCCATTGTTCAACTTGAACAAGCGCTTGCGCTTGCGAGAGAGCTAGCAAGAGCAGCAGATACGTCTCAAACCTATCGCACAGATGTAGATAATCAAGAATCTCAGTTTAAAGGAGTCTATCAAGAACTCAAATTGCCGGGAATGCTCTTAAGCTCTCCGGAAGGCATTGCGCTAACTAGTCCCAAAAGCATTCAAGCTTCGAGCAGTCAAAATATTGCGCTGACCAGCTATCAAAGTATTGATATGAGTAGCTTTAAGGATTTCAGAGTGGCAGCAAAAACAAACGTTTCAATCCTCGCGGTAGAAAAAGATCTCAACTTGATAGCGAACCAAGGACGCATGAAGATTCAGGCTCAGAATAATGAGTTGGAATTATCATCAAAACAAGAGCTGAGAGTGATCTCGAATGATAATAGTATTGTGATCGCGGCTCAAAACGGTATCAAACTTGTATCGGGTGGAGCTTATATTCTCATTAAAGATGGAAAAGTAGAAATTGGTGGACCTCAACCTTTAGACATTAAAACGGCTGGCTTTAATGTCGTTGGAGCAGAATCTCTAGGGGTCGATACAAAAGGATTTCCAGCTTATAAGCCTCAACTTTATAAAGAGAGGTTTTCGATGGCATTTCCATCGGGCAAACCAATACCTTTCATTGATTATGAGGTTAAATCTCAAGGGGACTCTTTCAGAGCACGATCTAATGCCGAAGGGGAAACAAGAGAAGTTTATACAGAATCTGAAGAAAAATTGGAATTAAATATTGCTTGGATGAGTTTAGAAGAGGTGGAGGAAGATCCTAATTTCCAAGAAGTAAACGAAAATAACCAAAATAGGGAGGAAAAAATATGAGTCTTGATTGGAGTTTTACAAATCTAGAAGAGCAAAGTTGTAAGCCAGTTAAGTTAGAATGCTCACCATTTTGGGAATATTGGCAGCAAGAAGCTATTAAGAGAATGTCTAATTTACAGGATGAAGAAAAAAATATTTATAAAATAGAACTAGGTTATGAGGCTAGAGCTAGAAGGATTGCCGCAATTTATGCCAAAATATTTTTAGAAACTGAAGCTTATGGTAATGAAAAAGTAAGAGGACGATACTACTGGATGGGGTTTGGCGCTTTTGCATCAAAAACTATGGGAATGGTTTTTAGTCATTTTGGAACAGCTACAGGGTTTAAAGTGGGAATACGAGAAGCTGCAAATGTATTTGCAAAAGGTAATTTTTGGTTATTCATGGATTTAGCACCTTGGCATTATGCCTGGAGTGCCTGTCCCAAATCATTTGAAAGTTGTTTTGAAAGTCGTGATACCGAGAGTTTTGAACATCTTAAAGAAGTTATGACGAATTTACCTTGGTTTAACGATGTCCCTATAGACATCAGGAAGATGAATAAAACAAAAGAAATTGAAAATGCTTTTATAAAAGTTAAAGAAATAGAATCCATTTTTTTAAATAAGCCAGATGATTTTGAAAAATATAAATTAGCATGGCGGAATCCAATTCCTAGCGCAACACTTACTTAAGGAGTAAAATGTTGCCATGAACTATTCAAGATTATCACTTAATGAACGGATCAATATTGAAGTTGGTATACAACTTAATAAAAGTATTCGAACCATTGCTAAAGAGCTAAACCGATCGCCTTCGACAATTTCCAGAGAGTTAAAAAGAGTTGAGGATAAAGATCACTATGCTGCAACAAAGGCACAGTACGCCTATTTACAAGCTAGAAAGAGATGCGCCCCTGATGAAAAACTAACGCCAGGAACGGTCTTATTTGGTTTTGTGGAACAGTGTTTACGTGCTAAATTATCTCCTGAACAAATATCCGGGGTACTTAAAAAGATGGCTAATTCTAGTTACTATGTTTGCCAAGAAACAATCTACAATGCCTTGTATGCTTTACCCGTTGGCCAATTAAAAAAAGAATTACTCCAATGTTTAAGGCAAGGACGTACCACACGAAAACCCCGAAAAGGAACTGTGGATAGAAGAGGGCAAATTCCTGATTTAGTAAGTATTCACTTACGTCCTCCAGAAGTTAAAGATCGTTTAACACCTGGACATTGGGAAGGTGATTTGATCAAAGGAAAAGGCAACGCTTCAGCTGTCGGCACATTAGTTGAGCGCACTAGTGGTTATGTTATGTTAATCAAAATGGAAGATGCAACCGCAACCTCTGCCGTTATAGGGTTTAGCGCAGCACTCAATCGAGTACCTTTAACATTTGCACGAACAATGACCTATGATCGAGGGAAAGAAATGGCTTATCATGCTCAAATCACGCAAAATACGGGAGTTGCTATCTACTTTTGTGATCCCCATAGCCCCTGGCAAAGAGGGAGTAATGAGAATATCAATGGTTTGATACGACAATACTTGCCCAAAGGGACAGATCTTTCTATTCATAGTCAGGAAGAGCTTGATGAAATAGCGCTATCACTCAATAGTCGACCTCGAAAACGCTTTAATTTTAGATCGCCTATCGAAGTTATTACAGAACTATTTCACAAGGAATATGAAGCTACTCAGATGACGAAACATTAACTGTTGCGTTAGAAATTGGAACTCAAGCATCTAAAAAGCTAAGGGAGCAATTATCAGCGATAGGAGATCAAGAACAACGTAATATTTTACAAGATCTCGTTTGGAAAAATGGCTCCGTCAAGTTTGGTTCTTGGGCAACAAGATGGTTTGGATGGACAGGAGCTTTACCGAGTACAACTTTAGTACTATCTAGTGATTATGATGTGGAGGCTGTAAAAAAAGTAAAATATATCATTGTAAATCCAGAAACAAAGGAATCCATGGAGTATACAAAAGTGGGTTCAGAAAGGCATCAGGATACATTATCTCAAATCGAAGACGATGTTTATATTCCGCCTTTACCAGAAACAATTGCTGAAGAGGAGGATAGTCGAATGGCTTGGATTAATGTAGCTGCTGCTAGATACCATAAATTAATGAGTGATGAAAAAGGCCAACCATTTCTTTACGATGAGTTGAAGATTATTGCTGGATGGGAGTTTGATCAAACAGATTTAAAATATATCGATCGAGCATCAAATGATGGGAAAATATAGGATGGAAAAATATGAGTAAAAAACGAGGACTATTTTTGATAAGCACCCTTTTTTTATTTTTTATAATTTATTATCTATTTCAAGATAGAAACCTCACTAAGGAGAATAAGATGGGACAAATTTATCAACCTTTGGAATTACATTTTTGGGAAGAAGGGCGAGAGGATTTTTTAAAGTATGCATATGGTAATATCGAGACACATCCAGTAGGGCTTAACTTTATAGATATACATTGGAAGGCACCACAACTAGGCGCTGTTAAAATTATTACAGAGTTTAGTGATTTTATTATTCCCAATGTTTTATGGGCCGGTGGAGTTGATTATGCGCGCATGAAAAGAGGCATTCAAGATATTACTGTAAGCGGTAGTTTACATTATGATGAATACACAACGCCCGAACAAGCTTATGAAGCATATGTTGCATTGGTAAAACAAATTAATGAAAAGGGCTGGCAACAATATTTTAAGCCTACTTTTCCTAGAATCCATTCTGAAGATAATTTGAAATATGCTTTGGAGAAGGGAGAAATTATAGATCCTACTTATATACTAAGCTATGAAGTATGGCGAGATGTATTAGATAAAAATTTTGGAGTAGGATTTGAGCTATATAATAATGAAATAACGTTATCACTATCTATTCAAAGACGTTATCAAGATGATGAAAAAGAGCAATATTCGACTCGTTATGAGTTTACTACTTTTAGATATCTTGCTCACAACGGCAATAAAAAGGAAGGAATGAGTGAGGGTGAATTTAAAGAAGTACTGAATAGCGAGAAAACAAGGTATGACACTAGTCGTGAGCTAAGAGAGATAAAAGCTAAGAATGATGGCTATCGTATAAATGAAGACTATATTTATCCTGATATTTGGCAATATGCACAATAACACGCTAATAATTATTTTGAACTTCGCATCGATGAGTGGGGCGCTATTCGTGCCGGCAAAGGTTTATATATCTCCACAGATATCAGAGAGAAGGCGGAGAAAAAGCAACTTGATCTCGAGGAATCCATTGTTCAACTTGAACAAGCGCTTGCGCTTGCGAGAGAGCTAGCAAGAGCAGCCGATACATCTCAAACCTATCGCACAGATGTGGATAATCAAGAATCTCAGTTTAAAGGTGTCTATCAAGAACTCAAATCGCCGGGAATGCTCTTAAGCTCTCCGGAAGGCATTGCGCTAACTAGTCCCAAAAGCATTCAAGCTTCGAGCAGTCAAAATATTGCGCTGACCAGCTATCAAAGTATTGATATGAGTAGCTTTAAGGATTTCAGAGTGGCAGCAAAAACAAATGTCTCAATCCTCGCGGTAGAAAAAGATCTCAACTTGATAGCGAACCAAGGACGCATGAAGATTCAGGCTCAGAATAATGAGTTGGAATTATCATCAAAACAAGAGCTGAGAGTGATCTCGAATGATGACCGAGTAATTATAGCTGCAGACAAAGAAATATTCCTCACTTCAGGTGGCGCTTTTATTCGGATTAAGGATGGAAAAGTAGAAATTGGAGGGCCTCAACCTTTAGACATTAAAACGGCAGGTTTTAATGTAGTCGGTAGTAATAACATGCCTTATAACTTTACCAATTATGATTCAGAAAACCCGATGTAAAATGATGAGATGTTTGTAATCGAGGATTACAAATTATTTTTAATAATGAACAAGAACGAATTTCGGAACGGAAAACAATTTTTGATAAGGCAAAATCAGGTGAGGATGTAAAAGCTACTGAAGCAAGAAAATACCAAAAGGAAATTACCCTCAAAAGGGCTGAGATTTTAAAAAAAATGGATGACGCAGTTCAAGAATTTTTACAGAAACATCTTCACGAACATGGAGAGTATGCATTTGATATATCGAGTGTATTTAATGATGAACAAGATAAAAAAGATTTATATGCCACTTATATCTGTAATAGCTTAAATCCTATTTGGCGATTATCTAATATAAATTTATCTACGAAAGAAGTACTCGAAATAAAGGAAAGTATGACACAAACTAGAAATGAATATGATATACATCCTAAAAAAGAGGTTGGAGTTGAATACGGTATCAATCTTGGAGTAACGGGAATTGAAAATGAAGGGAGTAGTAGTAAAAATAGACATTGGTGGGACAAAGAAGTAAAGCGCCCGACTGTAAAAGGTGGCTGAATGAAGAGCATAGTTAGTTATCTTAATCACTTTTTATTTTATGGCATCAGCTCAATTTTATTATTAGGATGTAATACAAATATGGATAGCAACTCAAAACTAGATGAATACAGTTATGTTGTGCGATTAAGCGCCCCTAAAGAATATAATTTATTATTTGGAGGACATAATAGCTATTTATATTTATCAGAATTAAATGAGAAATCTGGAAACCTGGTAGATCGTAAAGTAACTACATTTCCCACTTTAGGGGATTTTAAAGGTGGATTTTGGCGTCTAGGTAGTAAAGTAACATCGGGCGGTAATGAAGCTGAATTCCCATCAGGAATTTTTTTAAGATGGTATTCCTTATTTGAAAAGCAAGGTTGGGCGGGTCGTTATGATTTTAATCCGGAATTTATGTCACAAATAAAACAACATTGCTTTATGAATGTGGTTAGAGGGTACGAAGATTGTCTTACAGCTAAAAAGAATATTTTTTCATTTGATATTTATGCAATGCCCAGCGGCTTAGCCTATGTTTATATTAGTGGTGCAGGTGAGACCTATTTTTTAGGAGAAATTCAAGCAGAACCAATAGATATAAACTTTGAAATCTATAAAAAAACTTTAGGCTCGCGTCTCAATGAGACAGGAGATGAGGTATTTAATCGCCGACTCTCTTATCAAACAGAGGAATTTCAAAAAGCATATCACGACGGGACTCTCTCATTTAGTACCGAGAAGTGGGAACGCCGGATGAAACGATATGATTGGGAGCTTGTCGGCAATTCTTTCTATAAAGTCAAAGGTCCTTTTAATGCTGTTTATACTAATGCGGAGATGTATAACATCTATCAAGATGGTAAAAACACTTTTCGAGATCGTCATGCGCCGCCTAATCATTTGACGGTTTATTTAGAAGGCACAGAATTATCGCCTAATCCCGGTAGAGTAGAACGAGTGAGGTTTAAGTTTGATGATGATGAGATTATGGAAGCCTTTGAGGTTATGGAAGCTATTGATCCAAATAATAAAATCACATTAGAAATTGATATGTCAGCTGATTTTAAATCTCATCGATTAATATTAGCTAATGGTAATAGAGCTGTACGTTTAAAACCTACAATGTTCTATATTGAAGATATACCCGAACTATATAAACCCGTTATTGAAGATCCTAACTATAAGATGCCTAGCGTAGATTAAAGTGAATTTCTGTTTATCACTAATTAAATCCTTAAAAATGAGTAATGGTAATATTTTTTTATGAAAAGAAGCTTAAAGTATTTATTAATCGGACTAGCTGCGGTAATCATTACAATAACGATCCAATTTTTCCCAGAGCCTGATGAAAAAGAGCAAGAAGTAGATATTTTTGGATATACGGTAACATTGGGTGCTCCTCAAGAATTTAATCTCTTGTTCGGTGGGCATAATAGTTACCTCTACTTGACAGAGGAAAATCAAGAAACTGGGGAGAAAATTGATAGAATAGTGACCTCTTTTCCGACTTTAGGAGATTTCCAAGGAGGATTTTGGCGAAATGGCGGTATTGAAACGTCTGTTTCTAATCGGGCTGAATTCCCAACGGGGATCTATCTGCAATGGTACTCATTGTTTGAAAAACAAGGCTGGAAAATACGTTTTGACTTCGATCCCATCTTTATGGAAAAACTCAAGTATCATTGTTTCAAAAATGTTAATGATGGAGCGGATGATTGCATTGTTGATCGTCGTAATTTTGGACAAGATTATATTTTAGGAAATTTTTCGTTCAATATTTATGCCATGCCCAGTGGGCTAGCCTACGTTTATATGTCAGGGGGTGGAGAAACTTATCTTCTTGGAGAGCTTCAAGCAGAACCCACAGATATTAATTTTGAGAGCTACAAAATAACTTTAGGCTCACGTCTCAATGAGACAGGAGATGAGGTATTTAATCGCCGACTCTCTTATCAAACAGAGGAATTTCAAAAAGCATATCACGACGGGACTCTCTCATTTAGTACCGAGAAGTGGGAACGCCGGATGAAACGATATGATTGGGAGCTTGTCGGCAATTCTTTTTACAAGATAAAAGGTCCTTTTAATTCTGTTTACACTAATGCGGAGATGTATAACATCTATCAAGATGGTAAAAACACTTTTCGAGATCGTCATGCGCCGCCTAATCATTTGACGGTTTATTTAGAAGGCACAGAACTATCGCCAAACCCGGGAGTTGTAAAAAGAGTTCGTTTTAAGTTTGATGACGATGAAATTATGAAGTCATTTGAAATAATGTCAGCGTTAGATCCTGATGTGAAATTACAACTACAATTAGATTTATCTGCCGATTTTACCGGACATCGTTTATTTTTAAAAAATGGTGATAAAATCCGCCGTATAGAAAGTACGATGTTCTATATCGAAGATATTCCCGAACTATATAAACCTGTTATTGAAGATCCTAACTATAAGATGCCTAGCGTGGATTAAGAGATAGGATAATGCTCTAATGAGGGATACTGGATGTAATTTCATTTATCAAAATTCTATCTATTTTCATTGCGATTATCCCGGGTGCTATAAAGAAGATATCAGCGGTGAGCGCTATACCACACCTGAGCCGAGTAATGATTCTGGTTTAAGTTGCTGGATTCGAGTCTCCCAAGATTGGGCCGGTGCAGGATGGGGTTCGATGCAATTGCCACGAGTCGGGCAAGAGGTTAAAGGTAGTGGTTATAACGAATTAATCTTAGATGATACCTATACGAAGATAAAAGCGATGCTCCATTCTACACACGGCGTATCCCAGCTCTCACTCGGCTATATTAAATCAGAACACCGAGTTGATAAACATCCTGATCATCGCGGCGATGTGTAATCCTCCCTTTTTTGATCCCGCTCTTAAATAAGATGAAAGATTGATCATCTATACTCAATAAGCGGGATTATTTTATATCTATTATTGAATGGTTGATCTCTATGATCAATCAACCATTTTATACCTTTACTACTCTTTATTATTGCTTAGTAAGGCACTTCATTGCCTTCAGGGCCTGTTACAATCGGACGATTATGGTCTGAACACCATTCGCTCCAAGAGCCGTGATAGAGGCGTGAAATACCTAAACCGGCATAATAGAGCGCAAAGAGATTGTGGCAAGCAGATACACCTGAACCACATTGATGCACGACTGTTGCAGGCTCAATACCGTCTAAGAAAGCAAGCCACTCTGATTTGAGTGTTGCAGGATCTTTGAAAGTCCCTTTTTCTGTGAGGTTTTGGGCAAAGGGATAATTGATTGCAGTGGGAATATGGCCGGCAACAGGGTCAAGGGGTTCCTCTTTCCCTTCAAATCGTGCTGCGCTTCTTGCATCGACAAGTTGCAATCCTTCCTGACGATTGCCTAGAATGTGATCAAGGATTTCCGCTAAGAAGACCACTTCAAAATCGCTCTCTTTGAGCTCGATATCGCCTTGTTCATTAATCGCTTGCGGATTATCTGTTTCAAGCGCTAAGCCCGCATCAACCCACGCTTTATAGCCACCATCGAGTACTTGCACAGACTCGTGGCCTAAATAACGTAAAATCCACCACGCGTGGCAGGCGAGCATACTATTTTGATCATCGTAGAAAACGATATGATCATCGTTATTAATCCCGAGATTTTGTAATTTTTCGATGAGAACATCTTGTGAGGCTAATGGATGACGGCCATTGTAGCCTGTGCGCTCTGCGCAGAGATCCTCTTCTAAATCAAGCCAAAGTGCGCCGGGAATCCGGGCTGTTTGGTAACTATTTTGTCCATATTGAGGATCAGCTAAATCATATCTTACATCGATCACTTTCCAATTTGCATCTGAAAGGTGACTCGATAGTTCCTCAACTTGAATGAGGGGTGACACTTGCATTGTAAACTCCTTATTATGTATGTAAGCAAGTCGTTAAAATATTGCCTTTCTTGAACTATACGCACCCTTAAAATCTTAACAGAGATTACCGTTAAGTCCTGAATTTAGGTATTCGACAGGCACGTGATGTGCTAAAAAAGCAGGATTGTAAAATAGATCTATAGCGAGAATGTTCATCGCTTGTGAGATAACGAGGCGTTATAACGATCAATAGGCATGTCATCTTACGAGGTTGCACAATAGCTTCTTGAGGTATCGTGAGATCTATTTTTATTAAAAATCATCTTGTGTTACCACTTCTGTAACATCTTTTATAACTTTTTCTTATGAATTCTTGTAATAGAATAGTGGATTTAGCGATTTCTCACAATAGCTAGATCGGTTCTTGATGTTATTTTTTAATCAAAATAAGGGAGAATACTGCCATTGATTACTAAAAGTAATTCAAATGTTAACAATAAGTTAGATAAATATAACAATGTTGCCTATTTTAAATGAATGAAGTTCGAAAGGCTTATCTTGAGTGAGTCGGCATTATGCTAGAATAAGCAATTAGAAACCCATATAAATGAATACAAACCAATATAACCCATAAATAGAAGAGATTGCATAATGATTGTTTACGGAATTAAAAATTGTAATACGATGAAAAAGGCCTTTACTTGGTTAGATAAACATCATATTACCTACGAGTTTGTTGATTATCGTAATCCGGGCTTAAGTACTGAAACGCTTCAGGGGATCTTAAAGCTGATTGATCTTGATGATCTTGTGAATAAACGGAGTACTAGTTGGCGCGCATTAAGCGATAGTGGTAAAGAAGCGGTGCTTAATCCGGCGATGGCGATTGCAGTACTACAAGCGCATCCAACCTTAATCAAACGGCCTTTAATTGTGGAAGGTTCTAAAGCCTATGTAGGGTTTTCTGAAGAGGCATTTAGTCAACAATTTTTATAGAGGTTTCTCTATAGGCGCTTAGCTAACCATACTGAACGGTAACCACAATTAGGATCTTGTAGTTGATATTGCAATAGACCAAATTGTTGCTGAATTAAGGTTTGCCGATATTCACTCTCTGATAAGCTCGCGTGATAGAGCGGATGACCATTGAAATCGCCGATGTGTAATCCTCCCTAAAAATAATACCGACTATAAGTAGAATTTTCTCGTATTATTTACTTAGGAGAAATTAACTATGAAAAAATCAAAATTCACAGACACACAAATCATGTCAATCTTAAAGCAGAATGAATCAGGCGTGAAAGTGACCGATTTATGTCGAGAGCATGGGATTAGTTCGGCGACATTTTATAAGTGGCGTTCAAAATATGGTGGTATGGATGCCTCGATGATTACTCGCTTAAAAGAGCTAGAAGCTGAGAATGCAAGGCTCAAAAAAATGTATGCTGAAGAATGTTTAAAGTCCCGTATCCGCCAAGAAGCTTTAGAGGGAAAGTGGTAAAGCCATCTCAACGAAAAGAGATGGCTAAAGCTGTTTTAAAGACTCAAGATATCTCCATTCGTTTGGTTTGTGAGATATTTGGGATTAGCAAAACGGCTTTTCACTATCAGGCCAAAGCCTCTTCCGAAAACAGACTCATTGAAACTTGGTTACTGAAGTTAACTAAAGCTCATAAGCGTTGGGGTTTTGGTTTATGTTTTGATTATTTGAGAAATATTCAAAAGTTCCGATGGAATCATAAACGAGTTTTAAGAGTTTATCGGGAATTAGAGCTTAATCTCAGAATTAAACCTAAAAAACGAATCATCAGAAATTGCCCCGAAGCATTGGGATTAGCGACAGATATTAATCAAATATGGTCGATGGATTTTATGTCTGACAGCTTGCAAAATGGACGTTATTTCCGAACTTTTAATGTGATTGATGATTATAATCGAGAAGGTCTTTGCGTGGATATTGATTTTAGTTTACCGACAGAAAAAGTGATTCGCTCCTTAGAGAGAATTATTGAATGGAGAGGAAAGCCTGCAGCGATTCGATGTGATAATGGCCCTGAATATATTAGCCAGAAATTAATTGATTGGGCTAATTCAAAGAAGATCACTCTGATCTATACTCAACCGGGGAAACCCACACAAAATGCTTATATTGAGCGATTTAACCGCACCGTAAGAGAGGAGTTACTATCGAATTATCTGTTTGGAACAATCAATGAAGCACAAATTTACTCCACTAAATGGCTATGGAGTTATAATAATGAAAGACCCCATTCAGCCATTGGATCTGTGCCACCGTGTCAACTTTAATAAACCAAGAGAAACCTTCTACTTTTAAATAGCCCTAAAAAGGGGAGGATTACAATGGCCTCGCCATTTTCGTGGCCACTGGTGAAGAGTAGAGGCGCGTTGGGTTTCGCCCATTGTGAGAGTTTAGCAAATAGCACTAACTGTTTTGCTTGAGGTAGATGAAAGAGACTATCCCACGCAATAATCGCGTCAAATTGTGTGGATAGCTCAACCTCACAGATATCAGCGAGTTGCCAAGTCTGATTGGGGAATTGCTTTTGTGCGCGTTTAATGAAGGGCTTAACCTGATCAATACCATAGATCGAGAATCCTTGTGCAATGCAATACTCTGCAATCGGTTGTCCGGTGCCACAGCCTAAATCGAGAATCGTACCATTTTCAGGAATCAGTTTAAGAAAACGATCTAGCCAAGTCTGCTCCACAAATTCGCTCTCAAGGCGAAGCTTTTGCCACGCTTTCGCATAGCGCTTGTAGAGAATAGGGATAAGATCGGCTGATGGATGTGGCATAAGTACCTTATTCAATGATTAACTGCTGTAGATCGCCATATTCTACGCTAATTCCCTCTATTCGTATAGCTGAGTGCAGATTGGGAAAATCTAAAAATTAAAGGGACAACGATCGTCATCCCTTTAATTGTTAACTATTTGTGCTCATTTCACTGCCGTTTGATTCGATAGGAGTAAGATCAATGACGAGCTTAGTTATAGTAAATTTAGGTATAGTAAATGGGTTTAAGACAAATAGTTTTTAAGCTGCTAGTACGGGATTTTAAAAGAAGATAAAACCGTATTAAACAACACTTGCAAGATGCCGGATAGAACAGCTTCCTTACCTCTTACAACCGATGTGCCGGCATTTAAATACGCTTACTTTGAACCGATATTACTATACAAGTTTAATCACAAGCCGGTTTTCCGGTACGATGATTGATCGCCCCATTTTCAATGAGTAATTGCACCACTTGGTTATTGCCTCGTTCACAAGCAAAGGTGAGGGCATCTTGATCGAAGGCTGGGCTATTCACATCTGTTTCCGTTGTTACGCGATTAGGTTCAGCACCCTGTTTTAAGAGATAATCGACTATTTCATAGCGATCATTACTTGCCGCAACAATAAGCATCGTTTCACCTTGCATATCATGCGCTTGATCATTAATATCGACCTTATCTTTCAGTAGCTCATAGAGCTTTTCAAAGACTTTGACATTTTTACCAAGAGTCGCAGATTTCAATACGTGACTGACATCGCCACGATCCGTTGCCCAGAGATCCGCATTTTGAGAGAGTAGATAATCGACCATATCCTCATAACCGATAAATGCCGCCCAACCAAGCGCTGTTTGCCCGAGGCTTGCTTCATCTTTTACTTCAATATCTTGGCCATTCTCAACCATAATTTTTACCGTAGCAAGATCGCCTTGTTTCACCGCATCAAACCAAGCGGCATCAGGGCCTTCAGAGGGTTTATCATAGAACATCCGCCATGCTAAACGATCAGGATTAGCAATTTCCACCATTTCAGAATAATCTAAGCGAAATTGTTGATAGCCTTCGGGATTATCTGTATTGAAGATCGCACTATAAGCAAAGGGAGTCGTTAATAGAAATAGAGAGGCTATAATCGTTGTTTTAAATGGAATTTTTATCATAAATTTTCACCTTATTTTTATTAAAAACGATGGGAAGGGTGATTAAAGCGATGTAGATTTAAACAGAACCATCTAGTTCTTTAATCCTAATCTAGTTCTTTAATCCTATGTAGGTTTTTGTTGCCTAGAGGGGGCAGGGTAGCATGTTAACCCCATAAAAATATGAATATATTGAAAAAAGTTGTAAAAATTTGCGAGGGTAATTATAGGTGTGCTATTTGATTAATTTGATTTAATTGGGTGAATTTTGATAGAGATAATTTTGATAGAGACATAAATAAAACTTTTGAATTATTGATGAAAAGGAAAAGTTGAAAACAAGGTCATGAGAAGTAGATAGAGCAGAGCGCGGTTGAGATGAGTAACCAATATTATCCGCGTTCTGCTCTGTTTTCTTAGGCTGCATTATAAAATTTAATCTCTCAGCGGGGAGATGTTAGCCTATACATTATATTGCGCATTAAGCCCGATCAATAGGCGTAATCTCTTCCACTGTTTCAGTAGGCGTCTCAGCCTCTTCTGATTCATCTTTATAATGAGGCATTGAGTCGTGGATGCTCTCTCGGAGCTTCCGGCGATATTGATAACGACTATAGATATTATTAGCAATAATCATACTACAAACAATCGCGACACCAAGAAGCTCAAGCGGTTCAACGGAGTGTCCTTGCACAAGACGGATCACAACGGTGGTAATAGGGGCAATATTGATGAAAAGTACAGCATTAAGCGGCCCTAAGCTTTGAACACCTTTGTTCCACCCTAAAAGTGCAAATAATCCCGGGAAGAGAATCATAAAGAGAAAATGATATTTGACAGAAAAGATTTCAGGCAATGTCGGAACAGTAATTTTACCCATTGCAGTGCCCATTCCTACGACAACTAAAGTGGTGAGCATTCCGTATATTAAGCTCAATGTTGAGTAGCGTAATACTGACCATTGTGGCAGACGAGAACCGCCAATTGTGTAGAGCGCCCAACCTAAGGCTGCGATGAGTAGAAAAAGAAATGGTAATAGACGCCCCCCGGAGAAGATTGTACTAAAATCACCATTAGTCACAACAAGAGAGACACCAATGAAAGCGATGATAATAGTTCCCAGCGTAAAATTTCCAGGATGTACCCGATAATAAGCCCACATCACAATAGCCGAGAGAATCGGCACAGAGGCCTCCATAATCGAGGCGATCAATACGCCGGGATCTCCGAGTTGCTCTTGGCCAATAAACATTAAGAGGTTATAGACAGTAAAGCCCATTGTACCAAAGAACCAAATCATCAATAGATGGCCTTCTGAACGAAAAGCCCGAGGCCCCTCTTTGAAGTAGAGAATAATGGCAAGAATAATCGCAACGGGAATATAACGTAATAGCGTAAAATAAAAAGGATTTACAACTTGAAAGATAGCCCCTGCAACAGGGAACATTGCGCCCCAAGATGCACTTGCGATGATGAGTAATAATGCGCCATATAAAACGTTTGGACGACCTGCCATTTGAAAAATTCCCCCTTTATCATTAAAACCTTCAATACAATAATACTGTACTACTCACTGCTATTGTATAACTGTCCTTTATCACTGATTTGTATCATTTATTCATCACTATTGGATAATCTATTCGATAAAGGCTAGGAAAATAGTTGTATTGTGGGTAGTTGTTACTTGATTAAGTTTTAAAGGTTTTATGTTATAAATTATTATTTAATATATTTTTTAATAAACATCAGTTGACTAACTAATTGTTGTTGTAGGATGATTCCGTTCAGGATTGTGAGGGGTGGTGATTACCTTTTAGCCCACAATAAGTCATGGATTTCATCCATCTCATAATACGAAATCGAGTCCTTGAAACTGCTACTTTAATGCTTCTTTCATATCTTGTAAAACGATTAATTATATTAGTTGATATCAGTTTTAGTGATAGATATAATTGCCTGATCAGAAGGATGTTTTTTGATAATAACCATCAGTGAAAAGAGGTAGAGTGCCATTATGAACGATCGAGATTTGAGAATATTTACCAAGGTTGCCGAGTTGGGGTCGATTAGTCATGTGGCGAAAGAGCTTAATTATGTGCAGTCTAATATCAGCTCAAGAATTCAAAAGCTTGAAGAAGACCTCAATGTCACGCTCTTTTTCCGTAGTAAGCAAGGAATGCAACTCACGCCTGAGGGCAAAGTGCTCGTAGACATTGCGTACAAGATTATTGAACTCTCTGATAAGATGATGCAAGTGGCCAAATCAGGGGGAATGCCGGTCGGAAAGTTAGAGATCGCCTCGGTAGAAACGGTGATTAAACTGCCATTAATCCTCTCTAAATTTAATAAAAATCATGCCGGAGTTGATCTGCGGCTGGCGACCGGTGTAACTACTGAGCTTCGGGATAAAGTACTCAATTATCAGCTTGATGGCGCATTTGTTACGAAAAGCCGATTAACGAGCCATCCTGAACTACAAGAATTAGATGTATTTGAAGAGAAGTTGGTGCTCATTGCTGATGAGAAAGTAGAGAATCTCTCCGAGCTACTTGAAAGACCGCTATTGAGCTTTAGCGATGGTTGTGGCTACCGGGCCAAATTCCATGAATGGCTCAAAGCAAGCGGATTAGAAGCCACTAAAAATATGGAATTAGGGACCTTAGAGACCACACTTGGAAGTGTTATTTCAGGCTTAGGAATTGCTTTTGTTCCATATTCTGCGGTCGCCCATTATGAGAAACGAGGCTTAATCTATTGCCACGAGCTCCCTTCTGCGTATAGTGCGATTACAACGACCTTTATCTATCGTAAAGATGAAGAGATTAGCCCTGTGTTGAGTGCTTTTGTGGAGACGATTAAAGAGACTAAAGATGATGCAATCTCCCCCTTTTACCGCTTTTAGTGACCAAGTCATTGGAGAATCACTGAAGTTATAGAAATCATTTAGTTAGCAGAGGAATCAACATTATTTTATGGAACTTGTCGTTATAGGCTGTATCTTGTTAGTGGCATTGAGCTCAGTGCGTTTTGTCTTTGGCTTTGCAAGCCGAATTGTCTCATTCTTTGTCCGAACATTTATTCGATTGGTCTTTATTCTTATTTTTATTGTCGGCGCAATTTGGGTTTATGATTACTATAAAGTCTATCAAAATAGAGTACGTATTGATGCCGAGAGCACCCAATCAATGGACTCATCTAACTCGGCAGGAAACAGAGACCCTCAAGCATCAACAGTAATAGATCAAGCGATTCAAATTATTAAGAAATAGTATTAAAAAACAGCTAAGAAACGAGAACCATTGACACCGCTTCTTAGCTATTTGTCTCTGCTTGCTGATATTACTGCTCTAATCGTTTTTCAATAATCGCATCAATTTCATCGTGGCCAATTTCTGGAATCGGTTTTTTGAAGAATCGCGTTAAAATCGTGAGATAAACAATGCCTAAGCCAAGCCAAAGAAGACCAATGGTCATTGCATGCCCATCGAGATTGATCCAGAGCCAGATGGTAAGCGCCATTCCGCAAGCGGGCAAAATTCCGTAGGAGAAGATGCCTTTGAGATGGAGATTCTCTCTATTTTGAGTCAAGAGATGGCTTTTGATGACGCATGCATTGACCGAGGTAAAGGCCACTAAAGCACCGAAGCTAATCATTGAAACCACTAAATTAAGCGGAATAATGAGGGAAATGAGTGAAAATGTGGCAACGCAGATCAGCGCTAAATGGGGTGTATGGAATTTAGGATGAAGATGGTAAAACACTTTTCTGGGTAACACGCCTTCCCGACCCATTGCAAAGAGAATGCGGGAGACACTCGTTTGAGAGGTCATTGCAGAGGCATACACACCGGTTAAATAAGTGGCTAAGAAGAGATCTGAGAGTAGTTTACCGCTGAAATTACTCATCTCGCCAACACGATTCATAATATCAAGGCTCGCAGTCTCTTGTTTACTCTCGAGGGCAAAGTCTTGCCATTCAGGGTAAGAGAGATTTGCCGTATAAGAGATCACTAAGAAAATCGCGCCGGCAATGACAACTGTCAGCATAATCGCCCGAGGTAAGGTTTTAGAGGCATTTTTAGTCTCTTCTGCCATCGTGGCAATGGCATCAAACCCTAAGAATGCTAAGCAGAGCACTGCAGCACCCGAGAGTAATCCCCCTAATTCATCGCCTTGAGGGGTTAATGGTGCCAATAGATTAGTCGGTGAAAGCTCAGCACTTCGTAAGCTTAGAACGATAAAGAGGCCGATAAAGAGTACTTGTAGTGTAATCAGAAAGAGATTCACTGGCGTGACGAGTTTAACGCCGATATAGTTTAAAATCGTGACCGAAATTAAGCATCCAAGAATAAAGCCCCAAGCGGGAATTGCCGGGAATGCTTCGTGGAGGTAGAGACCAAGTACGACATAATTCACAATGGGAAGAAAGAGATAATCGAGTACTTGTACCCAACCTACAGAAAAACCGACGAAAGAGCCAAAGGTCCGTTGACTGTAAGAGTAGGCTGAGCCAGAAAGAGGGAGGAGCGTTGACATACGACAATAACTGAGTGCGGTAAAAAAGATCATTACCAGCGTAACAATATAGGCAATCGGTAGGTGGCCACTACTGAGGTAAGTGACTTGCCCGTAAGTGGTAAATATTCCTAATGGAACCATATAGGCTAGGCCAAAGAGGATTAAAATGGGGGTTGTTAAGACTCGGTTCATTGCCGGCTGGGACATCGCTATCATCTCCTTCCAGAAGTCTCTCAAGAGACCTCTATTAATTAAAACCTCAATATTTTGAGGGGTGAAAAAGTCGCCTCAATAGTAGAGCAACTCTCATTCTAGGGCGACCTATTTATGCCAAAATAAGATTTAATTTTTTTATGCAATTGAGTGAATAGATAATTTTTTATGAACAGATAACCGGAAAATCCCATTTTAGCTGCTTATCGATCTGCTTTTGCTAAGAAGATCGTTAAAAGAATAATTATGGTCAATTTTGTATGGGCAATTGGGTTTAAGAGAAATTGTTTTAAGCAGTGAGTATTAAATTTTAAAAAACATAAAACCATATTAAACAATACTTGCAAGATGCCGAGTAGAACAGTTCATTTGCTTCTTATAACTGATGTCCAGCATTTCCCTAAGCTGATTTTGAATGGATCTTACGATAAAAGAGGGATTCAAAAATAGGTCAAAGGGTTATCAAAAAGAACCACTAACAATCACAAAATGAGATGATCTATTCGCCTACCTATTTTGAATATCTTTAGTGGTTTCTATTCTATTCTATTGACCTAACTGTAGGTTCTATGAGGCTTGATAGACCGTTTTTCCGCCAATGACGGTTTTGAGAATTTTGACATTCTCAATATCTTCCGGTGCATTATCGAGAGGATTGCGATCAAGAATGATGTAATCTGCGAGTTTTCCTGCTTCTAGAGAACCCACATATTGTTCTGCCCCTAACATATAGGCCGCTTCAATCGTTGCAGTGCGTAATACTTCGGTAATGGTAAGATCACGATCGGTATCTAAGCGAGGATTATTCGGTGCTGCACCTTTACGAGTGACGGCCACTTTGAAGTCGTGCCACTCATCTAACGGATCGATAGGCCAGTCACTACCAAAGGCGACTCTCACGCCGGCATCGATAAATTTACCGGCGGTTTCTAAATGTTCAAATCGCTCTTCGCCGAGAATATCCCGCATCTCATCGGCAAATTCCTGCGTATAACCTGCCCATTGATATGAGAGGCAAGGGATCGCTTCTAAGGTTTTAAAGCGATCATATTGATGGGGTGCTGTGAGCTCATTATGCGCTAATGCAGGGCGAATATCTTTGCCAGGTAATGCATTACGCATTGATTCAATCGCATCGAGTGTGACTTCAATCGCACCATCGGCAACCGTATGCATATGAGGATGGAAGCCTTCTCGGCTCACTTCGGTAATAAGACCGGTCAGAATCTCATTAGGGTAGTAGAGATAACCTTTGTTATCAGATGGTTGCCAATTCGGCGCGTCTTTCGTGCCCACATTTTTGCGATAAGGGGCAAGAACGGAGGCGGTATTGATCGGTGATTGCATTACGCCGTCAACGAAGAACTTGGCGTGATGTATAAAGATGCCAGGTTCTACTTGCCATTGTGGATCGGTATAACGTGCAGCAAAGCGTTTCATCTCTGCCACTGCTTGCGGAATATCATTGATAGTTGGTGCTTTATCGGGGGTGATTTCTCTTGCACCAAAGAGGCGAATAGTGAGCTTTTTCTCATCTTTTAATGTGGTAAAAGCATCAAATTGTAAGGGAAGCGCGCGGGCATCCATTACTGTAGTCACACCTTGACTATTGAGTAGCTGCTGTACTTCTTCGGCGACAATGACAGCACTCTCTGGATCTAATACAGGAATACTATCAAAAGCGCGCATTGCCGGCGCATCTTCCATAATACCATTGAGCGTACCATCAGGATAACGACGGATTGTACCATCAACAGGTGTTGGCGTATTCTCATCAATATTGAAGAGCTCAAGCGCGCGGCTATTGGCCACTAAGGTATGACAATCATTGGCAAAGAGAATCACCGGGCGCTTGGTATCGAGGCTATCTAAATCTCTGCGTGTGATATCAGTGCCGAGCGGGAGAACGGCTTGGCGTAAAAATGCGCGTACTTGTAACCAATCATTTTCCCCTTTTTTAGGATCTTGATCGAGATAATCTTGGACAAATTTCAGCGTATCCGCAACGGTAAGACTCGCATAATCGAGGTTACACCCTGATAGTTGTAATCCGCCCCAAAATGGATGGAGATGGGCATCAATAATGCCCGGCATCAACATTTTACCAGCAAGGTCGATCATCTCTACATTTTGAAATTCTAATGTTTTTGACATTGCTGATTTGACGGCTTCAAGTGTTCCTACTGCGGCGATTTTACCCTCTATAATAGCTATTGCCTCTGCAAGTGGCTGTTTTATATCTGCCGTAAAGATGGGGCCGTTGTAATAAATTCGTGCTGCAGTCGATTGCATCGCCAAAACTCCTTTAAAGTAATGAAACAGAGTAATTATTTTCTGATTATAAGTTGATTGCTAAAATGCTGATAATCATTGATTTACGCGTCTATGAGTAGATTTATGAGTAGATCTACTCATAGACAAAGTAAAAACGCTCCAATGGGAGCGTCCTAGATACATTTAATTACCTACGACAAATCTGCAAGATATGCAGGATATGCATTTAGGTATGGGCTATCATACCCTTTTAGGGCTAGATAATCTATGCTTCTTCATTCTGACACATTACTAGTAATTGCCGATCTTCTTTAACATAGGCAAGTAATAGCGCCATTATGGCAGGATAGAATCGGCTTTTTACGGGGACATTTTTCCCTTTTGCCACAAATTGCGGTAACCAACTTAAAAGGGCATCATCGATAAATTGAATCTGAGTAGTGGCGATCTCCTGCATCATTGCCGGATCTTGCGATTGCGGTTTACTATTCCACTTGGCAAGCACTGTGAGAATGACGGCAAGATGATCGGCAGGCTCATTGAATTGTTGATCCACTGCTAATTGATTATCGGCCAGTAATTTTTGCATGGCTGTTTCAATATGCCCAAAAAGGTTACCATCTTTCTCTAAATAGTGAGAAGCATAAGGAAGTGCCGCACGTTTAGCATCTAACAGGAAGAGTGCCGCAAAATCGGCGGCTAATTCTAATTGAATCTCTTTCTGCTCAGTACCAAGATTTTTCCAATCTTCAATCGCTGCTTGCAGTGCGATGGTTTCAGTCTCAAAACCACTTTCATTGAAAAAGGCTAAGAGCGGGGTAATGGCTTCATTTTGATAAGCTTCGATTTGTGCTTCAGTGAGTTCTAATGCAAAGAGGGAAGCAAACCATTGATAAATCTCTGCGCGTCTTGCGGTTAAGGTTGGCCAAAGCGTGTTTATATCTGTCATATCGATCCTTTATTGAGGTGAATGAGTTGAGGGCTGATTGTGCATTTTATATAGTAAATTTGGTTTAAGAAAAATGGCTTTTAAACAGCTATTGTGGGGGTTTAAAAGAAGATAAAATCTGACTTACCAACACTTGCAAGATGCCGGATAGAACAGCATCCTTGTCTCTTACAACCGATGCGCCGGCATTTAAATGAGCTTCTTTTGAACCGATATTACTATAGTGAGTATTTTTGAGGTGTTCCTGTAGAGACATTGATCATCAAAGATAATGGGATCCCTAAATAACTAGAAAGACAATGCCGGGTAGCATTGTCTTTTAAAGTTATTGTGACATCTCGGAATTATGATAATTCTTTGACGATATTGCCATCAGGATCCACCATTGTAGGACCACCAAAGGCAGTAACTCTTGGTGGAATACCTTCAAATTTCTCAAAGTCTACCACACAAGTATTTGCGCTCACCGCTTGCGCGAGTTTTGAGCTACCGATATCTTGTGTTAAAACATTCGCATCACCGTAAGTATCAAGTGAACCGATACGCTCATCAACAGGTCCATACCAGCCCCCTTCGTGGATACGTACAATTCCTTGTGGGTAATCATTTGATAAACGCGCACCGGCCAATAATTGACCACGATCGTTAAAGACCCGAACGAGATCTCCTTCCTCAATCCCTTTACGCATTGCATCAATCGGGTTGATGTAGATCGGTTCACGATCTTGAACGGTATAGCGATCACGGGCACTATCGACTTCACACATCTGTGAGTGTAGACGTTTATCGGGGTGAATTGACTGTAACCAGAATGGGAACTTATCAGATTTAGGGCCGCCATGTGAACGCTCAGATTTTTCCATCCAGATCGGATGACCTTTACAGTCATCGTAACCAAATGAGGCGATCTTACGGCTATAAATCTCGATAAAGCCAGAAGGTGTCCCCAGAGCATTAACCTCAGGATCTTCTCTAAAGGCCGCGTGTTGAACAAATGGTTTACCATCAGGGAAGAGCACATAGCCTTTTTCCCAGAACTCTTCAAAGGATGGCATATAGAAGCCTTTTTGAAGATTCTCGGCATAGCAATCATTATAGAGTTTCTCAATCCATTGCATCTCATTCATGCCTTGGCAATACTCCTCTTCACGACCTAAGCGCTTCGCAAAGTCATACCAAATATCAAAATCAGAACGAGATTGATAGAGGGGATCTACAAGTTTATGCATTGCAATAATACCGCGATTACAGTAAGTACCATACATATCAAGGTCATTGCGCTCATAAGTGGTACATGCAGGTAAAACGATATCTGCAAATCGGCAGGTGGCTGTCCAGTTATAATCGATGGATACAATGGTTTCTAGCTCAAGATATTTACGTTTCATACGATTCTTATCTTGATGACGGGCCCAATGGTTTGAGCCTGAGAATACTGCCATTTTATACGCCGGCAATTTAATACGTTGACCATTAAAATCAATTTCTCGGCCATCAATCGCATCAATTGCCCGTGTTAATGGGATCACTGAAACCGCACCCTTATAATCTTCGCTCTCATATTTTGGTTTACGACCGAAGTCGAGATTGAGAGGGAATGAACCTGGCATTGATGCACCTGTTGCTGTCACACCTGCGCCACTATAGTTGTGCGAGTAGCTAATACCACCACCAGGAAGACCAATTTGACCCAACATAGAAGCGATAATCGCCGCCATCCAGAAAGGCTGTTCCCCATGTTGATTACGCTGAATACCCCAGCCCACCATAATTTGTGTGCGTTTTGAGGCCATTAAGCGGGCAAGCTCACGAATACGATCAGCCGGTACACCACAAATAGGTTCCGCCCACTCAGGGGTTTTCTCAACCATATCTTCCGTCTCGCCTTTAAGGTAAGGGAGGAAGAGTTCAAAACCCACCGTATAAGTATCAATAAAGTCTTTATCGTAAAGATCTTCTTTCCATAAAGTATGGGCAATCGCTAACTGGAATGCCACATCCGTTAATGGATTGAGATACTGATGCTCTGATTTAAGGTATTTTTGCGTTTTGGTAACAATTGGGTCAATTGAGATGACTTGCATTTCACCTTTGGCCACTTTATCTTTGATCTGCTCAAGGTAGATAAAGGATTCATGAGTCTCAGTATTCCAACCAATCTGCAAGTTTTTGATCGGATCCATCGCCCACATCACGAGAAGCTCTGTATTATCAACAATATATTCCCAAGAAGTTCCTTGGATATACACTTCAGTGGTTCCCATCACATAAGGCATAATGGTTTGACCCGCACCTGTGGAGTAATCCTGCATCGTGCCCACACTATTCCCATGCATTTTGATACCGCGATGCATATGGTTACCACAGCTATGGACTTGACCGACAGAGCGCCAGCCCACATGACCACGCATCAAACCGCTTGGTCCATAAGTTTGCTGGATACGCTCCATCTCGTTATACATTAAATCTAACGCCTGATCCCAGCTTACCCGTACGAAACGGTTATCGCCACGTTGACGGCGATCACTATAATGGCCATTTTTGAACCAATCTAAGCGCACCATTGGGTAACGAACCCGAGATGAGTTATAGATAATGCCGGGGATATTGTAGATCAGATCAGATGGGAATTTGTCGAACTCAAAAGGTACCACTTCCGTGACTTTATTACCGACTACTTTAGCCCGGAATGCCCCCCAGTGTGAGCCGGAGAATTTCCAATTATCGAGAATAGAATGTTCAATATTCTCAGCATTTTGGGTGACAACGCTATTTGTATTAGCCAGAACTATAGGTGCAACTAAAGTACCGGCAGAGATTGCAGAGATTGCTTTTAGAAAACCTCGGCGTGAATGATTTTTCATTTTTGACTCCTTAAAATGGATAGATCAATAAGATCTTGCAGATCGGTTACTCAGCTTGATTACTTCTTGTTGAATGTAGCTGTAGATATTTCAAGATAAGTGAAGCACTATCATTATCTAAGTTAGTAAATCCGACCATTCCATTGAAAATACCAGGCCATGTGTTGGTATCAAATTGATCCACTAATGGTTGTTGATGGCAAACACTACAGCTTGCATTATAGCTTGTATCAGCAAAAGTCCAGAGCGGGGTTGCATCTTCAATTAAACCGCCATTTTTGATCCATGCGGATGCTTTCACTTTCTGCCACTCAAGACCGGTAAGTGGATCCTCTTTACTCTCTAAAACTTCGACATACTCATTATTTTGAGCAATCGTTTTATCAAGAATGACACTCATGATATTAAGACCGAAATCCTCATACCAAACGCGGCCATAACCTTTATTTTTGCGCCATAACTCAAACTCGATTAACTCAGCATCCCCTTTTTTGTCGAGGACTTTAACCGCAGTTGCTGTTTCAATCGAACCAATCGGCTCTTGTAATTTCTCATCAAGATAGAGTGGTTGTGGTAATACATTGTAGTATTCATGATTTGCACTTGTTTTGGTCTTATGAGCCGTTGCCATAATGTCATCTAGCGCTGGGTCACGAAGGCGTTCAACTTTTGGTAATTGATGGGCAATCCCTTTATGGCATTCGATACAGCTAATATTCCGTTCAGCTGCGCTCTTCATTTCCATCTGTGCCATGATATCCATCTTGTCGAAATCCATATGTTTGTAATCATGACAAGAGCGGCACTCTTTAGAGCCGTTGGCATTCATACGATCCCACTCTCTTTGTGCTAATACTAAGCGTTTATCGAGGAATTTTTCTCGTGTGCCGATATCGCCGGTAATATGTGACCAAACTTCACGGCTTGCTTGCATTTTACGCGCAATTTTATCGGTAAAGTTGTGAGGAACGTGGCAGTCCGCGCAGTAAGCTCTCACACCCGTTCTATTTTTGAAGTGGACAGTCTCTTGTAATTCTGGGTAGACATTGTCCCCCATAGTGTGACAGCTGATACAGAATGCTTCGGAGTTAGTATATTTAAGCCCCGTATCAAAAGCATTCCAGAATAGAATACCGGCAATAAAACCACCAGTAACTAACACGCCTAATCCAATTCGCATACTAGGGCGAAGGAAGAGATTATAGAGCGCTTGTTTAATGCGTTTAAATGTTTCCATTTAACGACTCCTTTAAAAACAGTGATATAACTTTAAAAAGATCTTATGGAAAATAGCTTGAATATTCATCGTTGATTAATCATTTAATGACGAAGAGAACGCTAATTCTGAATAAATCTGAAAAGAAATCTGAAAGATAAAAAGCAAATAGAAATAGGCAAAATAATAAATTTAACTGTTGATTGTTAAATATTTTCCGATTATGAATAATCAATTAATTATTGATGATTAAGCAGGTGGTCCCCAGAAGAGAAGCTGCATAAACCAGATAAAGAAGCCATAAGCACCAATTGCACAGACTGCCAAAATAGGCAGGATAATAATTGCCAATAGTAGAAAGCTGCGCCATTCTTCAAGTTTTGGAGAGATCTTTTTACTATCTTCTGTATAACTTTTTTTCATTGTATGTCCCTAGAAAAGATGGTTATGATATTTAAATATCAGTCTAAATGACTACGATAATCATAGCTAAAAAAGATAGTTATAGATAATACTATTTAATTATAAAAATTGATATATGCCAATTTTTGTATGATTTTATATAAGAATATTTCTCATTTATTTGAAATATTTTTAATATCAATAAGCTATGGAGATTCCTTAGAAGCGATATTGGGAAAAATACAACTTTGAAAGTATTTTTTGGTAAATAATTAATAATTACTATTAGGGGCTGTTGAACATTCATAACTTCAGCCAAATATAGGCACAAGCTAAAGCAACGTTGTTTTCATAATGTTGTTTTAGCTTGTCATATCTTGTTGCTATACTTCTAAAATGTTTCAGCCTTGCAAATGCATTCTCCACTAAATGCCGAGTTTTATAAATATGCCAGTCCATATGATTATTATTCGTAAGAGTATTCCTCTTTTTAGGAATAATAGCTTTAGCTCCTTGATTTATAATATCTTCTCTAAAACTCTCAGAATCATAACCTTTATCTGCACTAACGTAATCTGTCGTATTTAAATGAACCCTGCTAAGTAGCTCTGGAGCGACCTTGATATCGTGGGTCGTTCCATCTGTTACGATAAATTCACAGGGATTACCGCAAGCATCTACGATCATATGAATTTTTGAACTATTTCCACCAACACTTTTAGATATTGCTTGAGGATTATCTGCGGTTGCTCCTGTGCTATGCTGGTGAGCTCTAATGTGAGTTGCATCTATAAACAGCCATTCATAGTCAACATCTTGTGATAGTTTTTTAAATAATTTCAAGAGCTTGTTATTTTTAGACCAACGACTAAAAGTTTTAAAAATAGTATTAGGTCGCCCAAATTGCTCAGGAATATCCCTCCAAGGAACACCTGTTCTCATTCTAAATAGAATACCCTCAACGATATTTCTTAAATTTGGTTTGTCATAGATATTCAAATCTAGGAGAATAGGCTTCAGTTTCAGCCATAGTTTATCTGTAAGCATGGTTCGAGACATAGCGAGAGGTAGGTTTTTTTTGACGATAATATTCTACCGCTCGCTTTTTTTATTTTGAACTGCAATGTTCAACAGCCCCTAGTTATAATGTTTAATTTTATTACTAATTGTAAAAAATTCAGAGAAAACAAGTGACAATATCTCAATTTGTGCAAGAGAGCTATAAGCTTACGAAGTGAGTTACTCTTGATTTATCGACACAATATCAACGCAAGAAAAGAGATTATTTGTAGAATTTACTGCAAATAATATCCTGCCATTCTCTCTAATCGGGTACTTATTGTGCGCCATTTAGGGCAGTGCTGTGCCAATAATTGTGAATAGTGATCTCTATCGGTATTTCGCATCGGTAGTTGCAGTAATTCACAGAGTATCACGTAATCAATAATCTCTTGATCTGCTTTAATAAGATGGATATTAAATACAAGCGTATTACGTTCAGCGTGATATTCGCTCCATTGCTGCGTCATCCAGGATAATGCTAATCGGGGGCAATGATGATGACTCAGAATTTTGGGGGCAAGTGCAAGGAGGCGCGCTTGAAAATAGGCTTCTGCCTGAGTGCGATACCAGTCATTTAATAATGCTGCAATATGAGATTGGGCTTTATTGAGAGTATAGATTTCTAAAAGGTCGTGATGATGTCGTACATATTCCTGCGCGCTACTATTTTGGGATGGATGATTTTGTTGAGGATGGATCGTTTGCATTGCCGCTTTTATTGTCTTTAGATGATCCACCATGGCAATATGTGTCGGATCGAAAAGGTCGGTTACAGGCTCATGGGTAGCCTCAAAGAGATCTCTCATGCTATTTTGATCGCTCTCTCTATTCACCGCTTGTTTTTTGAGTAGCAGAGATGGCTCTGTATGCTGATTATCGTCCGTTTCAAGCGGGAAGATCTTCAATTGATAGCGCCGGCCGAGATAGAAATGGCTCTCACCACTAATATAGCGTCTAGGGATAATATGGGCATCTTGCTGTTTTAAGTCTTTTAACTGTTCAGAAATCCAACGGGCTCGTTTTTTAACCGCGTGAATAACGGTAGCATCACTTGCATTGCGGGGTGCGCGAGCAATTACCTGATGATTCCGATCGATCTCGATGGTAATCCGTTCTGATTGAGATTGATCCTGCCGGAGAAAAGAGATCTTCTCTTCACCATAATAGAAAGAGAGTTCCACTTCTTGCAGTGGATCTAACAAGTTCATAAGATTCTACCTATCAAAGTGGTTCAGCTGTAAGCTATCTATCATAACGAAAAGAATATCTCGCAGTTTTGTTAAGTACTGAACCTCGAGCATTCTTAATTTTATCGTTATCCTATTCATTGTAATCATGACAATAGCTGAGAGCCACTCTGCAAATAGCTGATGCGCTCTATCTCTTTTATGATGAAATCCATTTCATGATCCTTTGGTATTGGTGATTTTGATAACAGATGAGCTTAATGATATATCACTAATTGATAGACCACTAACGGATATGTCACCGAATATAGGCTACGTATAGACCGCGAATTATACGCGACTACTATCTTCCATGAGAATGTAAGCCTACACGAACAATTTGAATAATCTGTTTTAGAATCTCTTTTGTCTGTACCATTCCAAAGCCACTATTCTTACACTCTTTATAGAGAATTGGTAAGAGCTTTTTCTGAATATCGGCTTCGATATTCTCAGGATTGATAGAGTGCTCTGCAATCGCTTGATCGACCACTTCATCTACTGTCAAAGCAAGCTTAGCCCAATATTCGATGACTTGGGAATCATTCACTTCAAAAATCGTGGGTAGTTGTTGCTTAAAAATACCAAAATAAGCCTGAGCCTGCCGATTGCCGGCAAATATCTCGGTGGGGATCTCTTCTAACTCTCGTGTGGAAATCTTCTCTTCTAATTCTTGAAAGATCAAATATTGTTTCAAAGAGTGATCGAATAACTCTTTTGTCTTTTCGATCGTCTCTTTGAGCAGCTCTGAAAAAGCCGCTTGCGCGTAAGGATCATCCGCTAGATCTTGTTCAATCATCCGAACAATCCGATTTTTAAGAATACCGATCTCATTTTTTCGCTTCGTCTCATCCCAATCTTCCGGCGAATCCGATTTCCCTAAATTCACAACCTCATAATTACCATTATGAGTGGTGATATCAAGCCCCACGACATGTTTATCAAGCAGCTTTTTGATCTTGCCAGAGTACTCGTCATAATCAATCTTCTCGCCGGTACTCTGCTGCACTAATTGCCGTAAACTAGAGAGTTGCTTGACCGTCTCTTTATAGTGCCGGCGTTCTGCTTCTGTAAAACTGGTATCCTTGAAAAAGGCCATCGATTGCAGTGCAATCTTCAGACAGCTAGCAAATTCTGAGAGCGCTTCATAGAAGTCCTCCCGGCGCTTCTCATTAAGATCAACCATCATGCCATCTATTAATTCCATTTTAGGAATCAGAACATTTTTCAGCTGCTCAATATCTTGCTTATTTTTTACGCCATCAAAGATCGACCAGAGTTTTTGATAAAGGGCAGGGAGCTTCTTATATTCATAGCCCATTTGATGATATAGCCCTTGTAGATCCTTGATATCATAGCCACTTTGCGTTTTTGCTGCTAGGTCTTGATATTGAGCAATCGTAATATCAAGCTCTTTTAAAATGCCACGATAATCGATCAATAGTCCAAATTCTTTTTGATCATGTAAACGATTGACCCGCGCAATAGCCTGCATTAAATTATGCTCTTTAAGGGGTTTATCAATATAGAGTACTGCATTTTTCGGTTCATCGAAGCCCGTCAAAAGCTTATCCACGACAATGAGTAACTTAAGCGGATCATAAGGATCAGCAAAGCGCTGAATAATCTCTTCAGTATATTGGCTCTCATCCTGTGAGCCCACATTCTCTTGCCACCATTTTGTGACCAGCGGAATATCCTCTTCGTTTAAGCTCTCATTCCCCTCGCGCGTATCCGGTGGACTCATCACAATCGCCGATTCAAAAAGCCCCACTTCATCGAGAAACTCTTTATACTTAATAGCGGAGATTTTACTATCACAAGCTAACTGTCCCTTCAATCCCTCATCAATATTTTGATCAAAGTGATTGGCAATATCGAGAGCAATCAATTGAATACGATCTTCGGCGCTATAGATCGCTCCTTTGCGGGAGTATTTCCGCTTGAGATCCGCTTTCTGCGCTTCGGTTAAAGTTGCTGTAATCCGATCAAACCAGCTATCAATGGCACGTTCATTTACCTCTAATTCAGGAATACGCTCCTCATAGAGTAATGGTGTAACCGTCTGATCCTCTACCGCCCGTTGCATGGTATAAGCATGAATAATCGGACCAAATTTATTCGCTGTTTTATCTTTCTTCAAAAGTGGCGTGCCGGTAAAGGCGATAAAAGCTGCTTTCGGTAATGCTTGACGCATCCGAATATGATTCTCTCCTCCTTGGCTTCGATGTCCTTCATCAATTAATACAATAATATCCGAGCTATCATTGAAGCACTCTGGGTATTTAGTTGCCGTATTAAATTTTTGAATAAGAGAGAAGATAATACGCTCATTACCTTTGCCGATCTGTTCCGCTAAACGCCGGCCGGAAGTTGCCATTGCGGCTATTGCATCTTTCTTATGCGCCAATGCACCACTTGCGCGGAACGTTTTACTGAGCTGTTTCTCCAGATCTACCCGATCTGTCACCACCACAATGCGACACTGTTTCAATGCATCA
Source organism: Ignatzschineria larvae DSM 13226 (assembly GCF_038500265.1). Lineage (NCBI taxonomy): Bacteria > Pseudomonadati > Pseudomonadota > Gammaproteobacteria > Cardiobacteriales > Ignatzschineriaceae > Ignatzschineria > Ignatzschineria larvae. The sequence continues at coordinate 1,014,774 of NZ_CP150637.1, forward strand.
TTTAAAATTAATGCTTTGCTCAAGAACACCATGGTAAAGGATTTGCCAGAACCTGTGGTATGCCAAACCACACCGCCTTCGCGGCTGCCATCAGCCCGTTTAGTACTAATCCGCTCTAATAAGCGGCGAATACTAAAAAACTGCTGGTAACGGGCCGCAATTTTACCCGAACGATCATCAAAGATCATAAAGAAGCGGGTCAATTCCAATAATCGCTCCGGGGAGAGAAGGCTTATCAATAAGATATCTTGTGCTGTCACATCGAGCATTTCACTCGTCCAGCTCTGAAACCAAGTTTTATCTGCGTGTTTTCGATCTTGAAAGAGTGTTGTGAATGCTGCTTCTGAGAGCTTACGATTTTTGATCTCTCGTATTGTTGTTTGTGAGATATCCTCTTCACGCCAGCTTGCCCAAAATTTCTTCGGCGTGCCACAAGTGGCATAGCGACCATCATGGCCATTAATAGAGAGCAGCAATTGACTATAAGCAAAGAGCTGAGGAATCTCTCCATGACGCTGATTGCGAATCATTTGAGAGATCCCCTCATCAATGGTCGGCCCTTTATTGCCTTGCGCATCGGGGCGCTTTGCTTCAATTACACTGAGCGGAATACCATTGACAAAGCAGACAATGTCCGGCCGGCGAGAATCGGCTCCTATACGTGTCACAGAGAATTCTTCTGTTACCTGAAAGCAATTATTGTTGATCTCTTCCCAATCGATAATGGCAATCGTGGGGTTAATCTTCTTTCCATCCACAAATTCCGTCACCGAGATCCCATAGAGCAGGTGATTATAGATCTTTTCATTAGCCGTCAACAGCCCCTCATTCAACGCCGGCTGGCTCATTTGTGCAATCAGATAATCGATGGAATTTTCCGAAAGAGGGTAGCATTTGCCGGCATATTGAAAGGTGCGCGTCTGCAATACCGCTCGCAAAGTATGATTCAAGATCGCCTGATCTAACCGATTATCCCGCAGCTCAAGCGCCTCTTTCGGCGAGATCAACTCCCAGCCCAAGTGACACAATAAAGCTAACGCCGGAATCTTCGCACTATACTCTTCTTGAAATTTAGGAATAGGGTAGGTCATGGTTTCCTCGTGTTGTTCTTCTCTTAATTAAAGATCAATTTATGGATTAAGTTATTATTAGGATTTTACAACGTTATCAAAAATAATATTATGCGTAGTTATTTCTTAGGTATATTCAAAATATTAAATTAGTTTAAATTAGTGATACCTGCAATACAAAGATATAAGACCTTTTGAAAGTTTTGACTGGTGTATTGGGTTGGTATATCATTTGTTTAGAAGTTTAGGGCTTGTTCATAAAAATTATTGAAGCATTTACCCCTAAGCTTTTTTATTATAAGAAGAGAGGTTCAATATGGCTAATAAAAAAGTGCTAAGACCAATCAATAAGGAAATTGTAAGTTCTAAAGAATTTCTTACTATTCTTAAAGAAGATAAAGAAAATATTAAACGTAGTCGATTTGTGATGCCTAAATTAGGTAGTTCTAATTTGTCAGGCAAATTTGAAGTAGAGTATAAATTTTCTAAATTAAGTGATGCTTATTAAATAGAATGAATCAGCACAATAATGACAACTCCTCCAAGAATCCACGTGTAGATAAAGAGTTATTACACAAGTTCTTGAGTTTACAAGAACAATCACTTTTAAATCAACAAAGAGAATTTGATCTTAAAAAGCAAGAGCTTGATTTGAAAAGTTGTGATTTGGAAAACCAAAAGCAGTTAGCGCATAAGAATTTAGACTTATTAGCGGATGATTTAAAAGATCAGAGGAAATATAAGTCTAAACTATTGTGGCAAGGGATTTTTTTTGGAATTATTTTTATGATATTCCTATTGGTTCTTGCTTATTTTGGGAAGGATGAAATTATTAAAATGGTATTAACATTTATTGTGGGGGCTTTATCAGGAGCGGGATTCACAAGATATAAAGCAAACCAAGATCAAGATTCTCAATAATAATTTTAAAAATTTAACCAAATAGATCTATTTTTGCCATTAGTGGAATTGAAACCCTCCAATATTTTATAGGAGGGTTTTTAGTTATTTGAATTTATGATAATTACTACAATCCCCAAGCCACCAGTTTTCAGCAGCATTGGGGATTGTGTATTTTACGCCACTTTCACTCGGCGTTTGCCGGTGAGGAGTTGTTGCATTAGGGCTTTCTTTTCTGCTTTGAGATATTCGAGTTTCTCGGTGAGAAGTTCGATCTCCCGATCGGCAGTGGAAAGCACTTCGGCGATTTTTTGTTGTTCTGATAAATTTGGTATCTGAAATATTAATTGCATAAAATTATTTTTTGATAGATTAAACCTGGTTGATCCCTGGGCTAATATAGATATTTTTTTACGTGCCATAGCTCCTCTAAATAAATATTGAGCAAATTCAGGAACTATTTGGTTTTTATTTTTAAAACGTATACCGAAACAAAAAGAATTTAAATATGTATTTATTTTTGGTTCAATAAGCAAAACAGAAGATAAGCCTACTTCATCAGGGGTTTCTGATGATGTTGTAAAAAATACATCTCCTTTTTTTAAAGTAGTTTGCTTTTCATTTGTATCAATATTAACGTAATCACATCTATCTAATTGCTTTATTCCGGACTGAGAATAAACATTCATGTAAGTAATAAAGGGAGATCCTGATCCAAAATCTGCTTTAGTTTTTCCTGATAGCCCATTGATAGTTTGTGCCACATCCCCTAACTTCACCTTCTCCCACTTCCCACTAAATCGCTCGCCATTCTCATCGAGGAGGCGTTTTTTGCCGGTGAGGAGTTGTTGCATTAAGGCTTTTTTCTGCAATTCCGCATTGGCAATGAGCTTTTCAGTGGAGTCAATCGCTTGATCCCAAGTGGAGAGAATCTCGGCGATTTTCTCCTGCTCGGCAAGGGGAGGAATATTAATATAAATATCATCTAAAACGGTAACGCTTAAATTAGGTGGATCTGTTCCCTTTAGAGCCTCATTAATTTTTCTTGCGATATAATCAGATCTAAATAACTGGTAGATGAATTCTTTAACATTGTCATTTTTGATATCTATTCTTGCAACTCGCTGATTTAATAAAGAGGTATCATTTGAGTTAATTTTTGCGATTTTTAGTTTATTATTTAACGTTGGACGAGTCATTGCCACGACTATGTCATTTTCTTTTAAAAGATAGCGTTCGTATTCCTGTCTATAATTTATTGGGAGAAAGCTTTCTTCATTCCATTTTATTTTTCCTATACCAACATTTGCAATTTTTAACCATCGTATTCCATTCTCTTGTTGATCTTTACTTTTAAAAGCAAATCCATTAAATAGAGAAACTAGATCTGAGCAGGAGCCGTTTCTCCATTGATTTTGAGTTATTTTACTCATTGTTTTCCTTTTATTCGTTATATCCCAATTCTTCTAAATACTGATCCATTTTCGCTTCTAGTTCGGCGAACTCTTTTTTAAGGGCTAGTCGTTCTTGGCGAACGGCTTCAAGGTCGATTACTTCCTCTTCTTCAAAGGTATCCACGTAGCGGGGGATGTTGAGGTTGAAATCGTTCTCGGCGACTTCTTCAAAGCTAGCTAAGTAGGCATATTTATCGACACTTTCCCGCGCTTGGTATGTCGTGAGGATCTTCTCGATATTCGCTTTTGAGAGATTATTCTGATTCTTGCCGGCTTTAAACTCTCGGCTGGCATCGATAAAGAGAATATTATTATCCTGTTTATTGGTTTTGAAAATCAATAACGCCGCCGGAATGCCGGTGCCGTAGAAAAGTTTTTCAGGTAGCCCAATCACCGCATCGAGCAGGTTTTCTTCGATTAACTGTTGTCGAATTTTCCCCTCGGATGATGCGCGGAAGAGTACGCCATGAGGAACCACAACTGCCATTCTACCGCTATCTTTTTTGAGCGTTTCAATCATGTGAATCACAAAGGCAAAATCGCCACGAGATTTCGGCGGAACGCCTCGTTTGAAACGATTAAAGGGATCATTTTCCGCGACTTCTTCCCCCCATTTGTCGAGTGAAAATGGAGGATTAGCCACGATAACATCAAAGTGGAGTAGGTTGCCATTTTGATCAAGGAGCTTTGGATTACGAATTGTATCGCCCCATTCAATTTTGTGATTATCTTCACCATGGAGGAACATATTCATTTTGGCAAGAGACCAAGTAGAACCGATGGCTTCTTGCCCAAAGAGCGCGTAATTCTTGCTCTGATAATTTTTCTGAATTTCTTGACCACATTTCATTAAGAGCGAGCCAGAACCGCAGGTTGGGTCACAGATCATATCGCCGGGAACGGGGGCCATCAGTTGTGCCATCAGCTCAGAAACTTCCGGCGGCGTATAGAATTCACCGGCTTTCTGACCGCCACTTGCGGCGAAATGTTTAATCATAAACTCAAACGCATTCCCGATGACATCGAGATTACCCACGCGACTTGGTTTGAGATTGAGCGCATCTACATGGAAATCTTCTAATAGTAGGCGCAAAATCGTATTTTTTTGAGCCTCTTCACCGAGTTTATCGCTATTGAAAGAGATATCTTGGAAGACACTTTTGCCGGCATCGCGAAGTTTGGTACCATTCGCTTCTTCAATGGCGTGAAGTGCTTGGTCGATTCGTTGCCCATTGCCGGGCTCATTACGTTGCTCATAAAGCGTGTAAAAACTTGCTGATTTAGGGAGAACAAAACGCTCATTTTTCATCATCTCTTCAATCAGTTCCGGCTCATCGCCATATTCCTTTTGGTAACGATCATAGTGATCTTGCCAAACATCGGAGATGTACTTTAAGAAGAGCATCGTGAGAATATAATCTTTATAAGTATCGGCGCTGATCGTGCCGCGAAACGTATCGCAAGCGGAGAAGAGCGCATTGTTGATTTCAGTTTGTTGTACTTTTTCTTTGTTATTATCCATTATAATGAATCCTTTACGGTCAGTTGTTGAGCAAGACTATACATGATTTGTCGGTTTTTCTCGATCAGTTCTGTGAGAATGTGCTGTTCTTGACGATGAATCTGATCAAGGGCAATGATCTTCTCTTGATAAGAGAGATCGGGTAGGGTAATTGGCGTGGCTTCTAGTAATCCTCGGCGTAGCGTTTTGACGAGTGAGCCTTCTGCTTGTCGTTCAAAATATTGCTGACAAGGGCCTTGATTAAGCTGCCAAGCTACAAATGCCGGAATCGCATCTAGTGTATGTAAGCGAATTACAAAAAAGTTCGAAGAAGCTACAAAGCGTTCCCCATAAGGAGCCGCCGCTTTTGCATCGAAAAGAGTGGCTGAGTAATTCCCCCGTAGGGAGAAGAGGATATCCTGATCTTGGAGCAGATAGTGGTCTACCTTGTTGCCAATATCGGTCGATACCACCTGCTGATAAAGAATCCCCTCCGTTGCAGAGATATCTTTCGGCTGGATCATCGGCACACCCGATAGATCCTCCTCCATTCTCCCACGCAACGCAACGCCAAGATTAATCTCGGCGATAGTTGATAATTGTATTTTTCTCTTCATATTTTTCACAGTATCCATGATAATGTATTTGGTTAGTGCGATTATTGTAAGAGGTGATCAGGAGAATTGCAACTATTTTTTTGCAGTATTGATTATAATGTATTTTGAACTGCTGTTTTTCTGCTTTTTAAATTGAGGAAAGTGGGATAATTCTTTAATATGGAGAGGATAATATTTATAATTTTTATATCTGCATGTCATTTTTTAAATCCCTCATTCAGGCTAACAACAATGAGTACATTTAATTTTTCTCCAACAGTTTTAGAGTGGGCCGCTAATAATATTAATATTAGTTGGGAGAGCTTGGCTGAAGAAATTGTGACAGCCAAAACAAAACGAGAAGAGAAATTACAAGCAGCCTATGATGGGAAGCTGACTTTAAAACAGGCAGAAAAAATATCTCAAAAGACGAATACGCCTTTTGGTTTTTTATTTTTACAAGAGCCACCTAAGTTAGAAAAGTTAACGATTCCGGATTTGCGCACGATCACTCAAAGCAACCCATTATCGAATGATTTTTATGATACTTTAGAAGATATTTATAAAAAAGTGGAGTGGTATAGAACCTATCTGGAAACAGAGGGAGAATTAGAACCACATTCTTTCGTCGGGAGATTCTCTTTTAACAAAAATTTATCTGTCGAGAGGGTAGTTGAAGATATCCGTCATACAATAAACGTAGATTCTAAGTTTTTTGAAACGGATAGTAAGAGTCATTATTATCAGGCCTTAACTTCTAAAATAGAAAATATAGGCATCTTAGTATTTACCAATGGGGTTGTTAAGAATAATCCTAGACGAAAATTGAATATTGCAGAATTTAGAGGCTTTGCGATAGCGGATAAATATGTGCCTGCCGTATTTATCAATAATTCTGATACGTTGTCGGCACAATTATTTACTCTAATGCATGAGATTGCCCATATTTGGCTCGGAAAAAGTGGTGTTTCGGATGCGAATGAGGGAAGCGAGGTAGAGCGATTTTGTAATAAAGTTTCAGCAGAGTTTTTAATGCCCACAAAGCTTTTTTTAGAAAAGTGGACGTTTGATCAATATGAAGCATTAACCTATGATTCCTTATCTCGTATAGCAGAGTATTTTAAGGTGAGTGTCTTTGCTGTAGCGGTAAAAGCCAAACAACTTCATTTAATAACAGATCATGGAGTGAATCAGATTAAGGCTGAGGCTATTGCCAAATATCAAATGAAGCGCCTTTCAAATGGCGGTAATTTTTATGCCACGCTTCCTTATAGAAATAGCAAAACTTTTACTAATGTCCTAGTTAATCAAGCGCTATCACAGCAGATGTTACTACGAGATGCGGCATCTATGTTAAATGTAAAACCCAATACGATTATGCAGTTATATTTGAGACAGCAATAAAACTTACATATGAAATATATTATTGATGCGAACATATTCATTCAATCTAAAAACTTTGAATACTCATTTTAGTACTGCAAAATGTTTTGGGATATGCTGCTAGAGTGCGCTAAACGGGGGATTGTTTGTAGTACTAAATCGGTCTATCAAGAAATTTCCCCTAACCAGGATGAGTTATCTGATTGGATTAATGATGAGTTATTGCCTAACTATCCTCTATTTTTTGAAGATTGCAGTGCTTCATTGCAGTCTTATGCCACTATTATGCAATGGGCATCAGTAAGTGCGAGATATACCACAGTGGCTAAAAAAGAGTTTGCCTCAAGGACTGTTGCAGATGCCTTTATTTTAGCGCATGCCTTAGAAAATGATTATGGAATCATTACGGCAGAAAAGCCAAGTAATGCAAAAAATAAAATTAAAATGCCAGATGTTGCACTTGAATTTAATATTCCCACATTGACATTATTCGATTTTTTGAGGAAATATGCTAAGAATAATTTTACACTTTGAAATTCACCCCACAAAAAACGCAAAGGCCATCATAACCTTTGCGTTTTGTTTAACGGTTTTTGATACGTTTACTGCATATTGATATTAGCCATTATATTTATGATGATTTATTTAAACCAACCATCGATTTCAGCTTTGTGGAGCTCATAGAATTTTTTCGCGCCTGCTTGTGGGTTGCGGTCATCTTCGCCCACTAAGCGCATTAATTCGTGGAGCTGATCTGAATTGAGTTGGAACTTCTCGAAAAAGGCTGCAACTTCAGGACGATCAGCTTTAAAATTTTGGCGTGAAAGAATACGGATCTCTTCTTTAGGGAAGAGGTTTTTAGGATCTTCTAATAGTTTAAGATCATAGATATCCCACATATAGTGAGGCTTCCAAGCGGTGATAATAATCGGTTCATTTGCCACAACTGCTCGGCGAAGTTCTGCCATCATTGAGCTTTCTGATGAGGTGATTTGAGTATAATCAAGCGGATATTGTTCAATCGCTTTAATGGTATTACCGTGCAGACCTGCGCCTGCGCCGATACCGTAGATTTTGCCATCAAACATTGCACGATTCGCATTAAGTTCCTCAATAGAGTTGATATCGACATAAGCGGGAACGGCTAAACCTGAGCTTGCATCATCGAAGACCACGCCAATTGTCTCTAATTTATCGCCAAAGCGTTTCCAGTAATCAGCGTGAGTATTAGGAAGCCAAGCATCAAGATAGAGATCCGCATCGCCTTTCGCTAATGTTGCATAGAGCGGGCCTGGTTCGATCAGGGTTGTTTCTACTGCAATGCCCTTATCGGTTAAGACATACTCTGCAAGATTGGTCATTGCTACGCCCTCAGCCCAGCTTGGGTAGAGGATTTTGACAGGCTTCTCACTCGTGTCAGGTGAACACGCCGCGAGCGTAAAGATAGAAAATGCGGTAATGGCAATTGTTTTAAATAATTTATTCATATTAAATCCTATAAGTTCCTCTAAGCATTGCTTATTTGAAATCGCCGACCTTTTTTATTCAGTAAAGTGTATGGATCTAAAAGATCGGCGGGATAGTCAATAGGGATTCATCTTAAAGATGAAGTGAAGAATCGTGGTAAATAGTGATATTACTGTGATGCTTTATCAGTGTTACCAATCGCTTGGGTAATACGGTCAAGGATAATCGTTAAAATGACGATCGAAAGGCCTGCTTCAAAACCAAGTGCCATATCTGCCTGTTGGATACTTGCATAGACACTTTCCCCTAAACCGCCGGCACCGACCATTGAACAGATCACCACCATTGAGAGCGCTAACATAATGGTCTGATTCACGCCGGCAAGAATCGTGGGCATTGCTAGTGGAATCTGCACTTTGTAGAGCATCTGTGAATTAGTACAACCAAAGGCCAAAGAGGCTTCGATAATATCTTCCGGGACTTTCTGAATTCCGAGGGTTGTCATACGAACCGCGGGTGGCAATGAGAAGATCACGGTAGCTAATACGCCAGGAACATCCCCCACGGAGAAGAAGAGAATCGCCGGAATTAAGTAGACGAATGCTGGCATTGTCTGCATAAAGTCAAGAATAGGGCGCACAACCGCATCTGTTTTCGGGCTTTTGGCGCAGATAATTCCAAGGGGAATACCGATAATGAGAATAATAATGGTCGAGACTAATACTAAGACAAGGGTATCAATGAGCTGATCCCAAAATCCCATTGCATAGATTAAGAGTAGTCCAATAATGACAAAAATGGGAAGTCCAAAGCTTCTTTTATAATTTTTGATATTACTTTTGAAGTTACGAATGCCGGTCATCGCGATAAAGGCAATGAGGGTAATGAGGATGATCATTACAAAAGGAGGAATGGCATTGAGAAATAATTGGAGCGCTTTGACTGAATTGCCGATAATCAGCGTCACTTGCGCAAAGAATGGGCGACCGACTGTTGAGAGCCAATCGACAAATTGTTCGACATATTTTCCGATTTCTAAGTTGTTATTCATTATTGTGCCTCCATTGCCGTTGTTGTTTGAGGATCGCTCTGTTCATCGACCGCCATCATCTCAACGACTTTGGTATAACGTAGGTAGCCTAAGGGGCGATTTTGCCCATCTACAACTGCTAATGGATAAGTATGACCGGCAAAGAAAGGTAATGATTCAAGCACAGGTGTATCTTGATTAATCGTTGGAATCTCAATGAGATGGCTTGGATCGATTAGTTCAATCTTTTCTCTAACTAAGCGCCGCGCCATATTAAGGCGTAGATAGCCTAAGAAAACATTACTACGCGTCACGACAGGCAAGAAATCATGATTATGACGTTCCATCCGTCGTACAGCGGTAGCAGGCCCATCTTTTTCAATATGAATTCGCTCAGTAAAGGCTTTCATGAGGCTCGATGCGGTAATCACTTTGGTTGAATCCACATCATTAACAAATGAGCGGACATAATCATCAGCTGGATTTAAGAGGATATTCTCGGCGCTATCTTGCTGCACGATCACACCATCTTTCATAATCGCAATGGTATCGCCGAGTTTAAGCGCTTCATCAAGATCATGGGTAATAAAGACGATGGTCTTTTTGAGCTTCTCTTGAATCTCAATGAGCTCATCTTGCATCTGTGAGCGGATAATAGGGTCGAGCGCACTGAATGATTCATCCATTAATAGAATTTCAGAGTCATTAGCTAAAGCTCTTGCAATCCCAACCCTTTGTTGCATACCGCCACTTAATTGATGAGGGTACGATTCTTCATAGCCTTTTAAACCGACCATCTCTAAAACTTCAGCCGCTTTTTGTCGGCGAGCTTCAACGGGCATCTTTTTGATTTCGAGTCCAAAAGCCACATTATCGATAATGGTTTTATGCGGTAAGAGCGCAAAATGTTGAAAGACCATTCCGATCTTATCTCGGCGTACTTCAATCAGCTCTTTTTTAGAGATTTTAGTAATATCTGTGCCGAGAATATTAACCGAACCTTCAGTTGGCACATTTAACATATTCAAACAACGAAGTAGGGAAGATTTTCCGCTACCAGAGAGACCGATGACAACAAAGATTTCCCCTTGTTGGATCTCAAAATTAGCTCGATTAACAGCAATTACAGCTTTTGTTTTATCATGGATCTCCTCTTTAGAGGCACCCTGATTGAGCAATGCAGCCGCTTGTTTCTTATTAGTCCCATAGATGAGAGACAGATTTTTGACACTAATTACAGCCATAAATTATTCGTTTTCCTTTTCTTAAGGACGAGTAGATCCCGACCTCTTTAAGAGAGTTGTTACGTAATAAATTTTTTTCGGGCAGATAACCTCAAGGGTTTTAACGAGGGGAAAAGTTAGGAAAAAATGAACGAATCATTAACTTAAAAAACCTAAATCTTTTCAAATTGATCACTACCATTTGGCGGTCTAGGCAAGTGTGGAACATTATATTTCAAGAGATCTTGAAGAAGAGGGTTTGAAAATAGAGTTTTCCCTAGACAATTTTGATTATACGGAAAGGGGGGTTGATTGCAATTGCTTGAATTGTCACAATATTGTCACTTGACAAGCATTTTTGGAAAATGGATTTTCTTTGAGATCGATTATTATTTCTATGATAACGCAAAGATTAAAATTGGTTATTTAAAGTGAAATATTGTTGTTTTTTAACGCTAAAAATTGAATAAAATTTATGCAAAATTTCTGATATTGGGTACTTGATCCTTGAAGAAAGTTGAAATTTTAAGGGGAATTTTGAGAGAAAAATTAAAGATGTCGACATTAAAAGCCGCCAAAATAGCCGGCGCAGGATCGTGAGAAGAGCGAGATCATTCCCCCCGGCGATGCGGTAGGTCTTCTTATTATCAATAAGAGCTGATTCAGTGCGGGATAGAAAGATCGAGAAACCAGAGCAATCATACGCCCGCAGTTGAGTGATTTGCAATCTCTCGGTAATGAGCAATGCTGAACTTGCCGGCACAGGATTGTGATAAGAACGGGATCATTCCCCCCGGCGATGCGGTAGGTCTTCTTATGAATAAATAAGAGCTGATTCAGTGCGGGATAGAAAAATCGAGAAGTTATAGAGAGCAAGCGCCCGCAGTTGAGGGATTTGAAATCTCTCGGTAATGAGCAATGCTGAACTTGCCGGCACAGGATTGTGATAAGAACGGGATCATTCCCCCCGGCGATGCGGTAGGTCTTCTTATGAATAAATAAGAGCTGATTCAGTGCGGGATAGAAAGATCGAGAAACCAGAGCAATCATACGTCCGCAGTTGAGGGATTTGCAATCTCTCGGTAATGAGCAATGCTGAACTTGCCGGCACGAGATTGTGAGAAGAGCAGGATCATTCCCCCCGGCGATGCGGTAGATCTTCTTATGCCATATTTTTATTAGCAATGATGAATACAGAAATAAAAAGAGAGTAACGTACGGTTACTCTCTGATTCGATTCTATTGAAAATAGCTTATATAGCTAACGGAGGAATTATTCCTCATCGTCTTCTTTGATCTGCGCTTTATCAAAAGCTAGGCGCGAGTTGAGGCGAAGCACTGCATTGTCGAAACGACGTTGATCGGTTCGATTACGAATTTCGAGTTTTGGCACCGGCGTGGGTTTACCGTTGTCATTGATTGCGACCATTGTGAAGTAACAGCTATTGGTATGACGGACTTCACGAGTCTTAATGTTTTTCGCTTCTACGCGTACACCGATTTCCATAGAGGTACGGCCGACATAGTTTACATTCGCGTGGAAGGTCACAAGTTCTTGTACATAAATCGGTTGCTTAAAAACCACTTTATCCACTGAGAGCGTTACAACATAAGTTCCTGCATATTGACTTGCGCAAGCATAAGCCACTTGATCGAGCAATTTGAGGATATTTCCCCCGTGGATATTTCCTGAAAAGTTGACCATATCAGGGGTCATCAGTACAGTCATACTTAATTCACGAGTGGGTTTTTTGGTATCAATCATTTTTTCTATCTCATCTGACAACAATAAAAGGTATAATCGGACACTTATTATATAGTGGCTTCATAGAGAATGGTACCGTAAAGCCGAATACTTTTTTTATCAATGCCATTTACTTTATGAATTAGCAGTAAAAATAATTGATAAAATTGTGAGAATAAGTAGTAATTTTGTAGTAAACAATTAATCCCAAATGGTTAAAATTTCTGGCGCGTAATGAGTTATTTAGAGCAATTAAATGAAAATCAATATGAAGCGGTGACAGCACCGTTAGGTCCTGTTCGAGTATTAGCCGGTGCAGGTTCTGGAAAAACGCGGGTATTGATCTCGCGGATTACTTGGCTGATTGAAACAGGGCAAGCGGAACCCCACGGTATTTTAGCGGTAACCTTTACCAATAAGGCTGCTTTTGAGATGCGCTCTCGTCTTGAGAGTACGTTAAAACTCTCGATTCGAGGCATGTGGATCGGGACTTTTCACTCGCTCTGTCATCGAATGTTGCGTGCCCATTACCGGGAAGCAGGGCTTATTGAGAATTTCCAAATTATGGATAGCGATGATCAGCTTCGCCTCTGCCGGCGGATTGTGCGCGCGAAAGAGATGGATGAGAAGCTCTATCCCCCGAAATTACTCGCTTCTTTTATTAATGGTAATAAAGAGGAAGGTCGCCGAGCCGAGCATCTAGAAGCTTATGGCGATTATATGACGCAAAACCTCATTATGCTCTATCAAGAGTATCAAAATATCTGTAATCAATCGGGATTAGTGGATTTTGCGGAGATTCTACTGCGTACTGTGGAGTTATTGCGGACTAATGCGCCCCTTCTGAAACATTATCAATCTCGCTTTAAATTTATTCTTGTGGATGAGTTTCAAGATACTAATAGCGTGCAATATGCGTGGCTTCAGCTCTTATCAGGGCAATATCGCAATCTCTTTGTGGTGGGGGATGATGATCAGTCCATTTACGGTTGGCGTGGCGCGAAAATCGAGAATATTCTTCATTTTGATCGCGATTTCCCCGATGTGACAACGGTACGGCTAGAGCAGAATTATCGTTCCACTAAAGCGATCCTTTCGGCGGCTAATGCAGTCATTGCCAAAAATACCCAACGCCTTGATAAAGCGCTCTGGACAGAGAATGATTCTGCCGAATTAATTACGGTTTATCGCGGTTTAGATGGGCACGATGAAGCACGCTATGTCATTGAAACGATCAAAGAGCGCATTAAAGAGGGCTATCGCAAATCGGATATGGCGATTCTCTATCGTTCAAATGCGCAATCTCGCCTATTTGAAGAGTTTTTATTAAGAGCGCAGATTCCTTATCGTGTCTATGGTGGCTTACGCTTCTTTGATCGGGCTGAGATTAAAGATGTGATGGCCTATCTTCGTATGGTGAATAATCCTCACGATGATGTATCACTTGAGCGGAGTATGACAACACCGCCGAAAGGCATTGGGCCGGCGACAATGGAGCAATTGCGGGAATATGCTACGGCGCACCGTCTATCGCTTTGGGATTCATTGCAATATCTGTTAGAGAGTCAAACACTTACCACGCGCGTTCATAATGTTCTGCTAGCTTATTATGAGCAGATTACCGATTTGATGCGGCAAGTGGAGGTAATGGCTTTAGATCAATTCTTCAATTATGTGATTGAGCGCAGCAATCTGAAAGCGCATTACAAAAAAGAGCCACTCAATCGAGGTGAGGATCGCATTGATAACTTAAATGAGTTGGTATCTGCCGCAAGTTATTATATGACGGAAGATCAGCAAGCATTGGCATTTGAGGAGCGTTTAGAGCGACAATTTGATGCCGAATTGATGGAGGGTGCAGGTCTTGCGCCTTTAGATATTGAAGAGAATGAAGCGGTTGCCGAAGCATTAGAGTTAGGTACTTTAGATCTATTAACGGAAAATGCACCGGAAGAAGAAACAATCACGATGACCGTCGTAGATGATGAAGCTCAAGTGAATAGCCGTTCTACAAAAGAGATGTTAGAAGCTTTTATGGGGCAAACAGCACTTGATTCGAGTGATACCCAAGCGAGCGCCGATGAGGATAGTGTGCAATTAATGACGCTTCACGCCTCTAAGGGATTAGAGTTCCCGATTGTCTTTTTGGTGGGAATGGAAGATGGATTATTCCCAAGTGATCCGGCGATTATGGATAGTACCCGCCTAGAGGAAGAGCGCCGACTAGCCTATGTAGGCATTACTCGTGCAGAGAAGCATCTCTATCTCTTAGGTGTTGAACAGCGGATGCTCTATGGTAAAACGATGAAGATGTCTACCTCTCGTTTCTTACGGGATATCCCGGAAAATCTGCTGAATGTGATTGGTCCTGCGGTTTCAATGAAGCCATTTGGAATGCAATCCAATTCATTGAATTCAGGTTCCGGCACTGCTGTAGATTCAGAGATGGGGGATTATCAAGTAGGGCAATCGGTTACGCACCCTAAATTTGGAGAAGGTGTCATTATGGGCTTTGAAGGCGTGGGCGCAAGTACAAGAGTGATCGTCCAATTCGCCGAGGCCGGCCGAAAGGTACTCGTTTTAGGCTATGCGCGTCTGACCGTGATTTAATAGTTTTTAGCATTACCGCGCCGGCATTGAGAAACGCCCAATCTGCAGGCGCACGATTGAGGCAAGAACGGGATCATTCGCCCCGGCGATGAGATTGCTTTTCTTATATCATCAAAGATAGTGTCTATTTTTCATATATGGGAATGCTGCCTAAAATTTGTCACTCTAATCAAAGCTGATTCCCGGCGGGAGGGAATGTCTGCAAAGCCAGACAGATCCCGCGCCCGCAGTTGAGAGGCTTCAAGCCTTTCGACCAAGTATCAATTGATTCTCAAGATCGTTAATTCTTATTTCTCAACAATGAAATTACCACAACTGCCGGCGCACGATTGGAGCAAGAACGGGATCATTCACCCCGGCGATGGGATTGCTTTTCTTATATGGGAAAGTTGTCTAAAATTTGTCATTCTAATCAAAGCTGATTCCCGGCGGGAGAGAATGCCTGCAAAGGCAGACAGATCCCGCACCCGCAGTTGAGAGGCTTCAAGTCTTTCGATCAAGTATCAATTGATTCTCAAGATCGTTAATTCTTATTTTTCAACAATGAAATCACCACAACTGCCGGCGCTCGATTGAGGCAAGAACGTGATCATTCACCCCGGCGATGGGATTAATATCCTTATAAGAAACAACTTCCCCTTTTTCTACTATATTTATTGTTTAAGGAATCTATTATTGTATCTGGATAAAATTAAAGAATTAGCTCGATAGGTTAAAAATGGGGATAGATGTTGTTAATAAAAGAATTTTTTTCGCAGAAAATCATCAGAAATTATTGGATACATCTGAGATCGAAAAACCTTGGGTGGATGAAATAAGATATCAATCAGAAAAAATGATCATATACAGCATATTTAAAAGGCGTAGATCTAAGCGTGGTAATTCTAGAGGGGATGGTAATCCATTTATCTATGCTCTTAAGCAGCAAAAAGGTTATCAAATGAAGTGTTCAGAAATAGTAAAAATTAAACCATTTTTTGAGCATAATTTATCTGTTTGCCTAAATGCTTTAGATTTTGACTGCATTGTACTATCGCCCTCTTATTATGGTATAACTAATTTTCTTGCAAGTAGAATTCTTCGTGTTAAACCCAATATTTCTATATATAAGGGGGTTTTTCAAAAAGTTAAAAATGCAGATATTCTTCAACAAATAGAAACGAATATTCTACCTAAAGTTAAAGATAGTAGTGACCGGAGATTTTATACAAGTTTATTACACGAATTAACAAAGTATTCCGATGTATCATTTTCAATGAAGAATATTAGACCCAAATATCGAAAAGGACTGCTTGTATATAAATTCTCTTCTTGTTTTGACACTCAAACATTAAAGGGTAAGAAAGCTCTATTAATAGATGATTTGTTATCTACAGGTACATCATTATGGGCAGCAAAGAATTTATTAGAAAGAAAAAATATTCTGTCAGTACAGTTTCTTTGTCTTTTTAGTGCATTGTAATCGAGATAAAATCAAGTTGCGATAAAGATTATTTGTATGTTAAGCTTATGACGCATAAAGACCATTATATTTCTCTTGGTCTTTAAATATGAGGGAACTGAGCGGCACCTGGATAAGGTCAAGCAGTAAGTGCTAAGTATTATCCTGTTAGGCATCAGCTAACATTTATATTAAAAGCCCGGTGATATCTTCGCTGGGCTTTATTTTTATGAGTTGTAATCGCTAATTTAATTAAAAAATTAAGTCGCTAAAAGAGAAAGAATAAGGGCTTTTGGCATTGAGAAACGCCACAATTGCCGGCGCACGATTGCAATAAGAACAAAATCATTCACCCCGGCGATGGGATAACTTATATTAGAAATCCCAAACTTTTCTTTCTTCCATAAAAAAACTGATTTCAACAAGTGCTGAAATCAGTGAAAACTACAAGCTTTTATAAAATTACAGAGGGAATGGAATTACTATAATGTTTAAAAGCTTGTTGCTAGGGAATGAGCTTAGTCTAGCAGGCTTCTATCTCTTCATCTTGATATAGAACAAGATTCTACATATTTACTACATAAATAATCATCATAAGCTGCTCTTCAATCCTTTTGAGCTATAAAAATGTGCCTTTTGGCTACTACAGAGAATCGGTTGTTGAATAAAAATAGATTGTTCATTCATCTTTTGCCGATGTGGGTGGCGATCTTCTATCCTCTCTTTTCCTTAAATATCATTTCAAAGTAAATTGCAAATAGTTATTGAATAACCATTTGCAATTTACTTGTGAATGGTTTAATATCCTTTTTGTCGAAAGTATTTAATAGTTATCTGATAACTATTTTTGAATAGAAGAAAACATTTTAAATGATAAGGGGGAAGAGATGATGCAATTATCACGACATATTGATCAGCGAATGAACCAGCGGGGCATTACGAAAGAGATGGTTGAGCTCACCTTAGAATATGGTGAGATCGATAACGATCGCTGGGTACTCAATCGTAAAGGCGTTGAGACGATGATCGAATCACTTGAGAAACAGCTGCGCACCGCTCGTAAATTGCGAGATAAAGGCGGAATTGTGGTAGTTGCAGAAGATAACACACTGGTCACAACATACGATTATGATAGTAGAGATCGGTATTAATTCATACTCATCGATTATTCATAATCGCGTATCAATGATGTTATGATGATTGAATTCAATCATTATCAAATAACGATTTTGAGGTAGTAATGAAACTAAAAGAGGTTGCAGAGGTATCATCCGCAGGGGTGATTAAGTATGAGGAGATTCAGGTAGCGCCTTTGACGCAGGAGGCGATTTTGCTAAGTGGATCGAATTTGCTTGAGCTTGGGTATCTCTCATTGATTAAAGATGGGGAGAATGCCAATTTGCGTAAGGTGTATGTGGAGCCGGCGATTTTTGAGGCGAAGCGTTTAGAGGCGGGTGATGTGATCTTTATGTCCCGAGGTGCAAGCTTTCGGGCGACGATTGTACAGGCGCACGATGCGGAATTGAATTTGATTCCGTCCCCTAATTTTACTGTGATTAAGGCGAATAATATGAAGATTTTACCGGAAGTGGTGGTATCGTTCCTCAATAGCCCTGTGGGACAAGCGAAGTTAGAAGGGCTTGCGGTGGGGACGGCGATTCGGAATGTACCGGTAGGGAAATTGCGCTCTTTAGAGTTGACGCTTCCAAGCCTTGAGGAGCAGAAGCAGTTACAGCGCCTGTTCTATAAAAATATTGAAGTGCTTGAGGCGATGTCGGCGCTTTATCGTCAGCAAAATGCTACTTTTCAATCGGTGGTGAATAATATGATGGGGGAGAAGGTCGATGAGTCGTAAGATGGAAACTGCGCAATCGGATGCGCTCAAATCAGAGGCGATCCTCTTCGGGCTAATTTCAGAATTTCGAGGCACTGTGCCGATCGAAGATGCGACAGAGATTATTATGAGTTCCGCTTATCTCTTCTGGCAAGATCCCGATCAAGCCATTGAAGCGCTTGAGTCAGGGGAGAAGAGGTTACAACATTATCTCTTTGAAGCGTGCCAAGCATTGTGTGAAGCGCGTCAATTACCACTCAAATCCGAGTATTACCGGCAAATTTCTTGCAGTGGATTGATCGAAAGCTATCGGCAGATCTATCAGCAATGTGATGCTAATCGTTTGAACTTCGCTCACTTTGTGGCGGAAGGGATCTATACCGGCGTGACGATTGAGAATCGCCGGCATTCTGGTGATTTAGATAGTAGCTCTATTCCCTATTTGATGCGCAATATCGCGCGCCTCTATCCTTATCAAAAGGTCTATGATGGCGCTTGTGGCTTTGGGCGCTTGCTCTATCTGCTCAATCCCCCCACTTTTATTGCGCGGGATATCGTGCCGATTAATGTGGCGTTAACGCAATTACTCTTTGAGATGTTGACCCGTAAAGGATGCTTCCTTGTGGGTGATACCTTGATGGGTGCAGATAGTGCAAATCAAGCAATTGATCAATCGATAGAGAAGGCCTCACAACAAGAAGTAGAACAAGAAGCAGAACAAGAAGTACCGGAGGAATCAGCACCGGAATCGATACAAACATCAGCGCCGGCAAGGGAAGCGATCACAGAACCGCTTGGCGTAGATATGGTGATTTCTCAACCGCCTTTAGGGATTCAGATTGATTCAAAACTATTGACGACATTAGCAAAATCGCCTTATCTCTTAATGGATGATCCGATCTCTTCGCGGGCGAGTGATAGCCTTTGGATTCAAGAAGCGCTCTATCAAACTCACGCGCGCGGACGGGTGATTTTGCATATTGCGCCGGGCTGGAGCTATCGGGCAGGTTATGATTTGGCACTTCGTAAAGAGTTATTGGAACGCAATTGGGTTGAAGCGCTGATCTATCTGCCGGGGAGTATGATGAGTTATACTGGCATTGAGAGTAATATTCTAATTCTTAATCGCGCTAAAAAGGTCAATACGATCCGTTTAATTGATGGACGATCCCTTGGGTTTATAAGCTCGAAAAAACGCTATCGAATCTTCTCAGAAGCGGATATTAAGCAGATTACAACGCGACTTCAAGCATCGGATTTATCCGAGGTGCAAGCATCCGATACGAATAGCGATTTCGCGCTCGATATCCCTCTAAGTGAAATTCGGAAAAAGAATTATGATCTCAGTGCCACACTCTATTTCTCAAAAATAGAGCGACTTGAGCTTACGAGCATTGCCGAGGAGCAGCGGAAACTCTTGCAATTAAGCGAGCAGTGTCAAAAATTGCAGGCGGAGTTTCAGGCGCTCGTAGAGGAGATTGGGTAGGTTTTGGAGATTTTGAGTGGGGGTATCTTAATGAGCTTATAGATCAACTATTTGATAATTTCGCTTTATTAAGCACATCTTAAGATTCAATTGCTCTAATAGGATTATCAAATAGGTATCGAGGTTGTCAGGAGGATATGCAAATGGAGCGGCAGAGAGATTGGCAAATGCAAGGGAATGCTGATAGCACAATGGAAATTACCCTAGGGAATCAACGGTTAAAAATGGGGCTTAAAACCTTTTTTACAGTGATTGCCGGCGTGATCTTAAGCTTAGTGCTGAATGTGATTTCAGAGCCTGTCTGGGCAATAGAAGGGCATGATCTTCCTACGGATAGTAATCCCGAAGAGGAGCTTGCGATCAATGTTGATATCGATATTCGGCGCAATAATGGGGCCACATTAGTAAAAGAGGCGCGTTTGCTTGATGATGATATGCGTGTAACGTTACAGGGATCTATCGTGAAACAGCTTTCAAAAGAACGTTATCTGTTTCAAGATCCTTCCGGCGAGATGGAGATAGAGATTGAACACGATGAGTGGTATGGCATTGAAGTGACGCCTGAAGATACCATATTGCTACAGGGAGAGATTGAACGATCCCATTTTCAACCTGTGGTCTTAGATGTAGATTTTCTACTCAAATTAGAATAGTTTCAGGTGTCTGATTTATCATGATCTGATTGTCGTTTTTTTGTAGTTTAGGCTACATTAGCTATTCTTTTTTGATAATAGGGTATAATCAAAAGTTATAGGTATTGTGGAGAAAGGGGAAAGAAACGCTTTATGATAGTGATTTCTAAATGTATTTAAATGATGATTAAATGCGCTTTTAGCGCATTTTTTTTGGGCAATTAATAGGTAAAGTAACGGGTTGTAATCGAAGATCAGAGAATCGAAGTTAGTGATGGATGATAAGCAAAATCAACTATTTTATAAGGATAACTACTGATATAACCTATTGATCTTTGCTCTAATGATCAACAATAAAAAATTGTAGTGTAATTGTAATTCTCTTCATGCTTTAAATTTATTTACATAAAAAACGGCAAGATAAAAAATAAAAGCTTTAGAGGGAAATAGATCCGCTCTTTATAAGACGAAATATTTTAGTAGATATTTCGCCTTTTTCTTGGATAATATTCCCCTTTTTTGAAGTAAATAATGATTAAGAATCTCTCCTTATAGAGGAGTTGTGAGAGAGAGATATCGATTGCTTATTGAGGAGTTTAAGTTTTATGAGTGCTATATCGGTAGAAACATCAAATAATATGAATAAGGATATGCCGAAGGCAAAAAAGCCTAAGTTCTATCAAATTCTCTATGTACAGGTTATTTTTGCGATTATTATCGGGATTTTGCTAGGTCATTTTGCGCCGGATATTGGTCAAAAGATGCAGCCATTGGGCGATGCTTTTATTAAGCTCGTGAAGATGATTATTGCACCGGTAATCTTTATTACTGTCGCTACAGGTATTGGCGGCATGAATAATATGAAAACCGTTGGGCGTGTAACGGGTAAGGCGATGATCTATTTCCTTACTTTCTCAACCATTGCGCTTTTTGTGGGAATGCTGATTGCTAATGTCGTACAACCTGGTGCCGGGATGAATATTGATCCCGCGACATTGTCTAGTAATGCTGATGCTGTCGCCGGTTATGTTGAGAAAGCCCATGATAGCTCGTTAGTCGGCTTCTTGATGAATATTTTACCGACAACGTTGGTGAGCCCATTAGTAGGAGGAAATATTCTACAAGTGCTCTTTGTCGCCGTTTTATTCGGGATTGCGCTTGCAAGTATCGGTGAGAAGGGTGAGCCGATTGTGACATTCCTCAATCAACTCGCTGAGCCTATCTTCAAAATCGTGTCGATGTTGATGAAATTTGCACCGATTGGCGCATTTGGGGCAATGGCATTTACCATTGGTCGTTACGGGATTGAATCAATATCGAATCTTGCGATGTTAGTGATTACTTTCTATGTGACATCGATCCTATTTGTCGTAGTGGTATTAGGATTAGTGGCACGTTATAACAAATTCTCAATTCTGAAATTAATGCGTTATATCAAAGAAGAATTACTATTAGTATTAGGTACAAGCTCTTCAGAAGCTGCGCTCCCCACATTAATGCAGAAGATGGAGAAAGCAGGTTGTGATAAATCTGTTGTCGGGCTTGTGATTCCAACGGGTTACTCTTTTAACCTTGATGGCACCAATATCTATATGACGATGGCAGCACTCTTTATTGCCCAGGCTTGTGGTATTCATTTGAGCTTTGGCGAGCAGATATTGCTACTTCTTGTGGCGATGTTAAGTTCAAAAGGGGCAGCGGGTGTAACAGGTGCAGGCTTTATTACCTTAGCCGCAACGCTCTCCGTAGTACCGTCAGTACCGATTGAAGGGATGGCGCTTATTTTAGGAATCGACCGCTTTATGTCTGAGTGTCGTGCCTTGACTAACCTTGCCGGTAATGCTTGTGCTACAATCGTGGTTGCGCGCTGGGATAATGCCTTAGATGCAGAGCAGTTACAAAGAGCTTTAGATGGTAAAGTAACTGAAGAGGAAGC
The DNA here is from genome assembly GCF_038500265.1 of Ignatzschineria larvae DSM 13226. Taxonomy (NCBI): domain Bacteria; kingdom Pseudomonadati; phylum Pseudomonadota; class Gammaproteobacteria; order Cardiobacteriales; family Ignatzschineriaceae; genus Ignatzschineria; species Ignatzschineria larvae. The sequence goes on from NZ_CP150637.1 coordinate 1,037,081, forward strand.
ATTGAAAACCGTGCTTTAGTCGGATCGTGTAAGTAATAATAGATAGATTTAACCCTCATCTATAAGTACTGAAATTTAGGCTAGAGATACTGAGGGAAAAGAAAACCGTATTAGGATCGAATTAAATCGGCACTAATACGGTTTTTGGTTGTAGAGGATCTTTACGTTGATCGATTAATAATGAATAAGCGCTCTATTCCTCATCCTCACTCTCTTCATCATCGAGTAATGAAGGTTGCTGTTTCCAGAAATTTTCAATGGTGCGAATGATTTGATTCTGTATAACTTCAGAGTAGGAAGTCACCGCATAATCATCATAGAGCTTATAGTTTTTCTGTGAGTAGCTTTCGGCAAGATGGATCAAGATCTCATCTTTAATCACCCAACGTTTTGGAATATCTTGCTGAATCGCCACTAATTCCCGCATTTTGGCCAGCGATTTAAGAAGCTGCTTTTTAGAACCACGTAATCGCTGTGAACCTTTGACCTTTTTCCAAGCCATCTCTGGATTTGGCTCATAACGAGCTTGGTCAGTAAGTGGAAGAAGATGATTTTTAAGCGTCTCTTGTTGTCCTGTTGCCTCAATTTCTGCCACTAATTTATGATAAGCGGGAATAAGGTAATGCACGTCATCATAGGCATATTTAAGCTGTTCACTCGAGAGAGGTCGCAGATCCCACTGTGTGCGCGTCTGATCTCGAGTGAGATCGACATCGCAATAGTGCAGCACAAGATCGTGATAGCTGATGCCGACCTTTTTATTAAATGTAATTTGCGCCGCTGTTTGAGTATCAAAGACGGGCGTTACTAAAATGCCGAGGGCATGAATGATCGCTTCGAGATCTTGGCTTGCAGAATGGATAATTTTAGTAATGTGAGGGGCAGTTAAGAGTGCATTGAGCGCCGTAAAATCCTTGATAGCTAAAGGATCAATACAAACGGCTTCCTGATCGGTGGCAAGCTGAATCAGACAGAGTTTAGGGAAGTAGGTTTTCACACGTAGAAATTCTGTATCGAGCGCTAAGAGTGTAATCTCTTCTAATTGAGTATTACACCACTGATCGAGCACTTCTTGTGTATCTATATAATGATCTTTCATAAATCTTCTACTATCCTGCGTCATTTTAACAATGTTTTATTATACGTTTTTTCTCAAATCATAACGGGGAAATCGAAGAGAAATTAGGCAAAAGAGAATAGAGGGTCGAAAAAGGGTCGAAAAAGGGTCGTTAAGATATGAGGGAAACATTCACTTTTAGAAACTTTTAAAATGCACCATTAAGAATCTGACAACAATCCCGCTCTAATTTCGATATAATGACTCAATATTTTGTGATCTATTTTAAGATCTATTTGCAGAGTTATTATAAATAATCATTGTTATGTGGTTTTCACCACTGACCAGGAAATTGATATTACATGTTAAGTTATCGTCACAGCTTTCACGCCGGCAATCATGCGGATGTTTTAAAACATACCGTTCAGAGTTTGATTATTGAATCATTAACAGAGAAAGAGAAAGCATTTCTCTATTTAGATACTCATTCTGGTGCAGGGCGCTATCAATTAACGAGTGCTGAATCGGAGAAAACCGGGGAGTACCTCGAAGGGATTGCCAGAATATGGGCTACTTCAGAACGCCCAGAAATTTTAGCACCGTATCTAGATGTCGTGAAGAAGCTAAATTCTGATGGTGAATTGCGATATTATCCAGGTTCACCATTATTGGCAAAAGCGTTATTGAGATCCCAAGATCAATTGATTATGACAGAGCTTCATCCGAGTGATTATCCTCGATTAGTTGAAGAGTTCGCCCGAGATCGCCGAGCAGAAGTCTTGAAAGAAGACGGATTTCAACAACTCAAATCTAAATTACCGCCGACAAGTCGCCGAGGATTTGTATTAATCGATCCCCCTTATGAGTTAAAAACAGATTATGAAGCGGTGGTATCGGGCATTGTTGAAGGTTATAAACGCTTTGCAACAGGGATTTATGCGATTTGGTATCCTGTTGTCTCTCGTACGCAGATCAATAATATGGTAGAAGCGCTGCGAGAAACGGGGATTCGTAAAATTCTACAGATTGAATTAGGGGTCCAACCCGATAGTGAAGAGCGGGGAATGACTGCTTCAGGGATGATAGTGATCAATCCGCCTTGGAAGTTAGAAGCGCAAATACAAGCTATTATGCCTTGGCTCTATCAAACGCTCGTCCCCGATAATCAAGGACATACATTGATCGAATGGATTACCCCGGAGTAGTGTGATCTCTTTGGTGAAGCGTTAGCACAGATTGGAAGTAAAATTTTAAGGCTTGGATGAAAGACCGAACGACAAATTGAACGGAAGGTTGAAATAAAAGCCGATTGAAAGCCGAATGAAAGAATCAAAGGAGTTTGAATGTTAATCCCGTTTTCAGCGATGAATGCCGTTCCTTATTGGTTAATGTATCAGGAGAAATCGCCACTTGTGCATTGTATGACCAATCACGTGGTGCAAAATTTTACAGCGAACGTATTACTAGCCACCGGCGGTAGTCCTGCGATGGTGCCGAGTATTGAGGAGTGTGGGGATTTTACTACGATTGCAAGTGCATTACTAATTAATGTTGGGACGATTACAGCGGCCACAGCCGAAGCGATGTTAGCATCTGCAAAAGTGGCGTATGAAACCGGTACTCCTTGGGTGCTCGATCCTGTGGCTATTGGACCGGCACTCTATTATCGTACGGAGATTGTTGCGCAATTATTGCAATATAAGCCGACCGTTATTCGCGGTAACGTTGCTGAGATCAAAACCCTTGCCGGAGAAGCGGCACAATCGAAAGGGGTTGATTCTCAAGAGGATTTTAGTGAGGCTGTAATCTATGCCGAGCAGGTGGCACGAGAATTGAATACTGTCGTGGCGATGACAGGCCGTCACGATATTATTACCGATGGTCAGAAAACGTATGAAGTGAGTATTGGTACAGAACAGTTAACGAAAGTAACAGGCACGGGCTGTTCACTATCTGCCTTAGTGGCAGGATTAATTGGTGCGTCACAAGATGTGGTGGAAGCTGCGGCAACGGCTTGTTATGTGGTCTCGTTAGCAGGAGTGCGTGCCGCAGAAAAAAGCGAGGGAATGGGTTCTTTTGCTGTTAGCTATTTGGATGAACTCTCTTTAATCAACGCTGATTCGCTTTTTGCATTAGCGCAAGCGGAAGAGGAGAAAGCAGAAGCGCTATAAGTCTGAAGAGATAGGATCTGTTGGTGATTGTGGAGTGATTTGATTCTATTGAAGATAATCAGAATAACCTATTTTTAAATCTGAAATAACTTCAAATAAGTTGACCTTTTAGGGTAACTCTGTTTTAACACTAGTATGCCGTTAAAAATAATGGCATTCATAAGCAGTCCTCAAAAATTCATAATAAATAATAAATCAATATCTCAAATCAATATCTCAAATCAATATCTCAAAGGAGTTTCATTATGGCAGGATTTCATCAATGGTTAGATCGCCGGGCGATATTTGATCTATCGCTCTATTTAGTATTAGATCCTCAAATGTGTGGAGGTCTCGATAAGATGGTTGAAACCGTCAAAGAGGCTGTGACGAATGGTGTCACATTTGTGCAATTACGTTCAGAAGCGGAGATTGATAAAGGCTTATGGTATAAAGCGGCGGTGGCACTCAAGCCGATCTTAAAAGCCCATAATATTCCTTTTGTCATTAATGATCATGTCGACGTCGCTTTAGCGGTGGATGCCGATGGTGTTCATATTGGGCAGAAAGATCTACCGGCGACCGTTGTCCGTAAATTATTAGGGGAAGAGAAGATTATTGGCCTCTCTGTCGGATCGGTTGAAGAATTAAAGGCGGTGAATTTTACTGTGGTGGATTATGTGGGCGTTGGCCCCGTTTTTGCCACAACAACGAAGAAAGATGCCCGTCCGGCACTTGGGCTTGATGGTTTGAGCGCGATTGTCAAAGCACACGCTTGTAAGAAGGTGGCGATTGGTGGTATTAATGCCTCTAATGCAGAATCGGTGATGAGTACCGGTGTTGATGGGATTGCAGTGGTTTCGGCTATTTGTGGGCAAGAGGATGTGGCTGATGCAACGACTCTGCTCGCGACAATCGTGACGACAGAACAAGAATAGTAGAAAGTCACTGAAGACAACTGAAAACAATAGAAAAGAGTTGATAGGTAGGAGAAGGTAGAATGAATAAGATTTTAACCATTGCCGGTTCAGATCCAAGCGGAGGGGCGGGGATTCAAGCAGATTTAAAAGCATTTTCTGCTTTAGGCACTTATGGAATGGCAATTTTATCAGCCTTAACTGCACAGTCAACGCAAGGGGTAGATGGCGTTTTACCGGTTCCTACCGAATTTATCGAGAAACAATATTGTGTGCTCTATGACGATATCATTGCAGATGCAGTCAAGATGGGCGCTTTGGTGAATAGTGATATTATTGAATGTGTGGCAGGCCTCTTAACCCGTTATCCGATTCCATTTGTGGTATTAGATACGGTGATGATCGCAAAAGGCGGACACCCATTATTAGCCAATGATGCAGTGAGCGCTATTCGCACGCATCTGTTACCATTAGCGGATATTATTACCCCTAATATTCCCGAAGCCGCAGCATTACTCGACACTGATGAAGCCACTACAGAAGCACAGATGCAGGCACAAGGGGAAGCCTTATTAGCTTTAGGGCCTAAAGCTGTGTTGATTAAGGGTGGGCATTTAGAAGCCGAGATTAGCCCCGATCTTCTGGTGACTCAATCAGGAATAGAGCGCTTGGTCAGTCCTCGTATTGCCACTCAAAATACCCATGGAACGGGTTGTACATTGTCAGCCGCAATTGCCGCGCTCTATCCTAGTCATGGCTTAGTGAATGGGGTTCGATTGGCGAAAGCGTATATTGATGGGGCCATTGCTAAAGCCGATAGCTTACAAGTAGGTCAAGGTATTGGGCCTACACACCATTTTTATCGTTGGTGGTAAAAGAGTTATTTAAAAGCGTTCTCTAAAAGCGTTATCTAAAAGCGTTATCTATAAAAAGATCTATCATCGCTATTTTAGCTATAGTCGCCATTTGAGCCATTTCAATAGAATTAGAGTTAGGAATTGATATTAATGCAGACAATGAATATCCAAGATCTATTAGATCGTGCCGGTTTTTCACGATTTCAGTGGCGGATCTTTCTTTTTACTTTTGCGATCGCATTCTTTGACGGTTATGATACGGCGGTGATTGGTTATATTGCGCCGAGTTTAATGGGGGAATGGGGGATTGCAAAAGCCGATCTTGCACCGGTACTTAGTGCTGCACTCTTTGGGCTTGCCTTTGGGGCGATTGCCTTTGGGCCGGTGGCGGATAAGATTGGTCGAAAATGGGTACTGTTACTCTCAGTATTACTTTTCTCTGTCGGGACATTGAGTTCAGGCTGGGCAAATGATCTTCGAACATTAGAGATTTTACGTTTTATTACGGGGATTGGTCTCGGTGCTGCGATGCCAAATGCGGTGACTCTGTTATCAGAGTATTGCCCGAAAGAACGCCGCGCTTTTATTGTCAATACGATGTTTTGTGGTTTTCCTTTAGGTGCTGCTAGTGGGGGCTTTATTGCTAGTTTCTTAATTCCCCAATTAGGTTGGCATTCGATGCTGATTGTAGGGGGCTTAATTCCACTACTATTAACATTTATGATGCTCTTTAGTTTGCCGGAGTCGATCCGTTTTCTCTATCAAAAAGAGGGCGATAGTCCTAAGGTGAGAGCGATCTTGGCGCGTATTAACCCTGAAGTTTTAAAGGTTGATCGCTTGATCTTATCGGAGGTGAAATCTACCGTATCTACTGATGATCCCCAGAATAATCAAGAATCAGAATCAGAATCAGAATTGGGATCAGAATCAGAATTGGGATCAGAATCAGAGTCGGGGTTAGAATTAAAATCTCAGCATTCTGCGCGTAAAGGTTTATTGCTGGTATTAACGCCGCCTTATCTTTTAGGATCATTGATGCTATGGATCGCCTATTTTATGGGGCTTGTGATTTTTTATGGCGTGATGAATTGGATGCCGACACTCTTTCAAGAGAGCGGTGTTGCAGGTGGAACGGCATCAACCGTGACAGGGCTCTTTGCACTAGGTGGGTTAGGTGCGATTATGAATGGTTACTTAATGGATCGATTCAATGGGACTAAGCTCATCGCAGGCCTCTATTTCTTAACCGCCATTTCAGTAGCGCTGATGGGGTTGATGATTGATCTACCGATTGTATTACTGATTATCGTGACACTCTTTGCCGGCATTGTGATGAATAGTGCGCAATCTTCACTGCCGGCATTAGCAGCACAATTTTATCCCACAGCAGGGCGAACCACAGGTGTTTCTATGATGTTGGGGTTAGGCCGTTTTGGCGGAATAGTCGGGTCATTCTTAGTGGCGTTATTAGTCGCAAAAGGATTGACGATTGTCGGAATCTTCTATTTTCTTGCGATACCGGCATTGATTGCGGTCATCGCACTTCTTATCAAAGCTTGGTGGTATCGATAGTAACGGTGATTTACCGCTTCCGTCCCCCTTTCACTTGCCGGGCTTGGCTCGCTTCGATACTTTGACGAATTTGCAGGTAGCTCTCTAGCCGTCTTTCAGATATTTTGCCTGTGCTAACTGCTTCCCGATACGCACAACCAGGATCATTTTGATGATGACAATTACTGAATTTACAAGGAGGAAGAGCCGTGAGTTCAGGGAAACCTTGATCAATAGCGCTTAGCGGCAGATGCTCAATATTAAAGCTACGTACGCCAGGAGAGTCAATTAGATAACTCTCATTCATAGGGAGATGATAAAGTGTCGTGCTTGAAGTTGTATGATTACCAAGACCGGTTGAGGCATTGATCTTCTGTGTTTGCAGTGCCAGTGATGGAATCAATTGATTCGTGAGGGAGGATTTCCCGACACCCGATTGACCGACAAAAATCGAGGTGCGCTCATTCAGAACAGTTTGTAGTTCGGCGATCGTTTCAGGTTGATAGATTGAGGTTTGATAAATAGGAATTCCAATTTTTTGATAATCTTCTAAGAACTTCAAGCTCTCTGCATCATCGATGGTATCGCATTTATTGAGAATAAAAGCGACATCAATATCAAAATAGTGAGCCGCAATAATATACCGATCCATCAGAGAAGGACTTGGTTCGGGTTGTGGAGCAATGACAATAAAGAGCTGATCAATATTGGCTGCTAAAATTTTCTCAGCACCGCCAAATGCAAGGCGAGAAAAGTGGTTTTCTCGAGGTAGCCTTGCAATCACTACAGGTTCATTCTGTTCAAGCATATAGTAGACAAAGTCACCACAAACAATAGTTCCTAAACTTTGACGGACAGAGGCTTTATAAAGATTCAGCGCTTCATCTTCAAGCGTCACATGTTGACCATGCTGAGCGATGACCCGCCCTGAAAATGCATGATCGAGCTCATCGGCAGAGAGAAGCTGTTCTCGTCTAGTTTCGAGTAATCTTTTTTGTTGGTTCGTGAGTCTACGGGCCATACATTATCGCTCTAAATGGGGAAGTTTATTAGACACACCATCCCACTTTTCCGCTTCAGGTAATGGCGCTTTCTGCTCGGTAATCACTGGCCATTGACGAGAGAGCTCAGCATTGAGATCAAGAAAAATCATCTGTTCATCACTTAAGTCCGCATCTGAAAGAATTGCACCCGCAGGGCATTCAGGCTCACAGAGAGTGCAGTCGATACACTCATCGGGGTCAATCACTAAGAAATTAGGCCCTTCATGGAAGCAATCTACTGGGCAGACTTCAACACAGTCTGTATATTTACATAAAATACAGTTATCAGTTACTACAAAAGTCATAATCGAATCCTTGAAATAGCTATTTGTGAGAGATAGGAAGAGAGGCAATGTGTAAATAGCAGAGCGTTTAATAGCCTCTGTCTATTTACACATTTAAAAGCTTATTACGCAAGCACTTATTGGGTAAGTTATTGCACAATAACCTTAGCAATACGGCGTTTACCCACTTGAATAATCACCTCATCACCTGTTTTTAAGGTGACAGATCGATCTTCAACACGCTCTTGGTTAATGCGAACAGCGCCTTCATTGATCATGCGGAAGCCTTCAGAGTTAGAACCTACTAAGCCGGCTTCTTTCATCGCTTGAGCAATCCCGATTTCCCCATTTTCTGATTGAACGGTTTTCTCTTCGATATTCTCAGGAAGATTGCCTTTTTGGAAGCGCTCAATAAAGTTACGTTGCGCTTCTTCTGCGGCTAGCGCATTGTGATAACGAGTAATCAGCTCTGCACAGAGTTCAAATTTGATATCACGAGGATTGCGACCCTCTTTCGCTTCTTTCTGTAATTGTGCGATATCCGCATTAGAACGGAAGCTCAGTAATTCAAAATAACGCCACATTAAATCATCAGAGATCGACATCAACTTACCAAACATATCATCCGGTGTATCATCAACACCGATATAGTTACCGAGTGATTTTGACATCTTGTTTACGCCATCTAAACCTACAAGCAGTGGCATAGTGATCGCACACTGTGGCTTAGTAATACCATAAGCCCGCTGTAGATCACGCCCCATTAAGAGGTTAAATTTCTGATCTGTACCACCGAGTTCTACATCTGTTTTAAGATGAACTGAGTCATAACCTTGAAGTAGGGGATAGATAAATTCATGGATCGCAATTGGCTGCTGTGATTTATAACGTTTCTCAAAATCATCCCGCTCAAGCATTCTTGCGACGGTATGTTTTGATGCCAATTGAATCATACCACTCGTCCCTAACTCATTGAGCCAATGTGAGTTAAATACGACCTTTGTAAGTGCCGGATCAAGTACTTTAAAGATCTGCTCTTCATAGGTTTTGGCATTCGCTAGAACTTGTTCACGAGTGAGCGGCTTACGCGTTGCATCTTTACCTGAAGGATCGCCGATCATACCAGTAAAATCACCGATCAGGAAGTTTACTTGGTGACCAAGATCTTGGAAGTGACGCATTTTATTAATTACAACGGTATGCCCAAGATGAAGATCGGGTGCTGTAGGATCAAAGCCTACCTTAATTTGTAATTGACGATTTTCTTTCAATTTTGCTGTTAAATCTTCGATTGAGATAATCTCATCGGTACCACGTTTGATAATCTCTAGACTCTCTTCAATGGTTGCCATGTCTTGTATTGTCCTAACTTATTTTAAATAAAGAACACTCATAAAAGGGGGACCTCTCACTCAAGAGTGTTGATTGAAGGAGAGGTTAGAATAAAATCTAATATCGTAAAATCTCTGATACTTAGCACTCAATAGTAAAGTAATTTAGCGGTCAGGATAAGAGGGCTCAGGAAACACAACCTCTTGATCGGGAACACTTTCGGGTACCGAGATATAGGTAGGATCGGGGGTTAAGCGATACTCTTTTTTGATGATTTGAATATCAGCTGGGGCTCTCTGGTATCCTGGCGGCATTTTTAGTGGCTTAGGAGTATGGTCTAAATTATAGGGTTCTATTCGACTATTGTTGTTATTACGAGTAGTTGCCTTTGAGGATTGTTTGAGAGGTTGTGACTCATTTAGAGATGTTTCTGGAGCTACTTGTCTTGCAAAAGGGGCTTTTCTGCTTGATTCAGAGGCCATGACATCAATAGATTCAGGTGTAGAGAAGAGCTCAAGCGCCGGTGTTGTAGGCGCTGATTGTGGAAGGGGTTTATTGGTTTGTGTAGAGGTGTTTTTAGAGATTTTTTGCCCAATAATAATAGGAACACCACTCTGTTGTTCTACTGCAAGGTTTACCAAATCATAATTGACTGATGTATTTGGGTGATCATTGAGGTAGCGTTCAAGTTGTGATAGAGCCTTAGCTTTCAGATCTGCAACAGAAAGATTATCTTCATCAAGTGGCGGGTGAACCTCGATGAGTAGATCGTTGTCTAAGAAACCGAATTTCACCGGCTCATTGAGGAAAGTTACAAGGGTATTAGTGGGTACGATATCGTAAAGTTGCTCGATATGTTGTGGGTAGAAGCGCATACAGCCATGGGTTACACGCATACCGATACCGGTTTGCTCATTAGTGCCGTGAAGGAGATAACTTGGAAGTGAGAGACGTAATACACGTGTTCCAAGTGGATTATCAGGGCCTGCAGGTACAACACCGGGTAGGGTGCCACGCCCCATCTCTTCATGTTCACGACGAATACTAGCAGGGGGATACCATGCAGGATTCTCTTGCTTACGAGTAATCGACCAAGAGCCTAAAGGCGTTTTCCAATCCATACGCCCAACGCCGACGGGATAGACATATACAGTATCTGAATCTTTTAGGAAGTAATAAGTCCGCATTTCAGGAATATTAGAGACAATGCCAGAGCGTTTTCCCTCAGGAAGAATAAATTGTAGAGGCAATAAAATAGGGCGCTGCTCATTGAGAAGCCAAGGATTAATCCCGGGATTAGCCCATTTAAGTTCCTCATAACCCATCTCATAACGAATAGTCAAGTCTGCGAGAGATTCATGTTTGTTAGGGGTAACATAACGAATCTCACCAATGACATCATTGCCGGGAGCGGGCATTTTATACTCAATATTTTTTTGTGCATAAACTGCTGAAATGAGTAAGCTTGCTGAGAGCAAAATTTGTTTTATCTTCATAACAATGTCTCTAATAGGTCAATTGAAGGCTATAAGCCATAAATAAATTGTCACTTTTAAATATTCGTAAATACAAATATTCGCAAATATTGTAAAAGTTTTGAACACGATTCTGCTAAACGATGCGTTGATCCCAATGTCTATTATCAATATTCAAGGTTTAGCCGTTATATTTAGTGAATTTAATTGGATGATTAAGTAGTTAGTTAATCATTAAATCAATCTATTAAGATTTAATCAATTCATTTACAACTTACCTCAATAGGATATTAACTTTGTTCTTGCAAGTGATGAAACTTTTCTAGCAGTTCTTCTTGAGTTTCGACACGATCAGGGTTTTTAGGAATACACTCAACAGGGCAGACTTCAACGCATTGTGGCGTATCAAAGTGACCTACACATTCTGTGCATTTGTCAGGGTCAATCATATAGATTTCAGGGCCCATTGAGATCGCCTCATTAGGGCACTCAGGTTCACATACATCGCAGTTGATGCACTCATCAGTAATCATTAATGCCATTTTTATTCTCCTACTATGAAATTTAACTCATTGAATCTTGTTGTTAACTTGATGCTAGTGATACTTTGAATGATCACATCTCACTAAGAATAAATTAGTTATATGCGCTATTTATACTTAGAGGTATTCTGCACCGCCCATATATGGTTTTAATACTTCAGGGATTCTAACGCGGCCATCGGCTTCTTGGTAGTTCTCTAACACTGCAACGAGTGTCCGGCCGACTGCGAGTCCTGAGCCGTTAAGCGTATGTACTAATTCTGGTTTACCAGTTTCACTATTTCTAAAACGGGCTTTAAGGCGACGTGCTTGGAAATCTTCACAGTTAGAGCAAGAAGAGATTTCACGATACTTTTGTTGTCCTGGTAACCAAACTTCTAAATCGTAAGTCTTCGCTGCCGAGAAGCCCATATCGCCGGTACAGAGTACAACGCGGCGGTAAGGCAGTTCGAGTTTCTCAAGGATGGTTTCAGCATGTCCCACTAAGCGCTCAAGGGCATTATAAGAATCTTCAGGCTTAGTGAAATGCACAAGCTCCACTTTTTCAAATTGATGCTGGCGAATCATACCACGTGTATCCCGTCCGTAGCTTCCCGCTTCTGAGCGGAAACAGTTACTATGTGCGGTGACTTGTAGCGGCAGACTTGCTTCTTCTAAAATCTCATCTTGGGCAAGATTAGTGAGAGATACTTCTGCCGTTGGAATGAGATAGAAATTACGTTCATCTTCTAATTTAAAGAGGTCTTCAGAAAACTTCGGAAGTTGCGCTGTCCCATAGAGACTCTTTTGATTGACAATCACAGGGACATTGACTTCCATGTAGCCATGTTCTTGCGTATGAGTATCCAACATAAATTGCGCAAGCGCTCGGTGTAAGCGCGCCATACTTGATTTGAGGATCACAAAACGAGAACCACTGATTTTAGCAGCTGCTTCAAAATCCATGCCGAGTTTTTCGCCAATTGAGACATGATCTTTCGGTTCAAAATCAAACTCTTTAGGCGTTCCCCAACGTTTGACTTCAACGTTATCATCTTCATTTTTACCTAAAGGAACATCATCATGCGGCATATTCGGCATATCAAGTAGCATCGCATCAAGTGCAGTTGTCACTTGAGTCAGTGATTGTTCCACTTCCGCTAATTTGTCCCCTAACTGTGCAACAGAGGCCATAATTTCAGAGACATCTTCACCTTTCGATTTAGCAATACCAATCTGTTTAGAAGTAGTATTGCGCTCGTTCTGGAGTTCTTGGAGTGATGTTTGGAGATGGCGACGTTGTTCTTCTAGTTCGTTAAAACGCGCAACATCAAATTGATAGCCACGTTTTGTGAGCGCGGCAACAACATCTTCTAAATTCTGTCTTAATAAGCGTGGATCAATCACAGTTAATGTCCTTCATGAAGTCTGAAAATTGACCTTGTATTATATACGAAAAAGCATCTTTCTTCCAAAGTAAATGGCATATCTGAAAAAAGGTGTACTCTTGAGGTGGGTCTGTATAATCTATATCCTCTCATCAAATATTTTATCTAGTGGAAAGTGCTATGAAACATCCTAAGGAATATTTTAAAAAAGGCCCTCAACTGCGAAACCTATTATCGAAGCAGATGATCATTCTTACAGCAATGTTGCTTACAGCTTGTAGTCATATTGAGAATGCACAATATCAAGCGATGGATCAATATCGTGCGGTTATAGCACAAGAGCAAGGTTGGGATGAAGTGACCCGAGAAGAGATCTTTTTAGATCAAATCTGGTATAACCCGGCATTATGGCAGAGAGCGGATGGGAAAACGGCCACAGAAGGGGAAATTGAGAAAGCATTTTTGGGATGTTTGACGGGTGCTAAATCCGTAGAAGAGGGCATTAGTAGCAATGTCGGCGGTAAAGATCCGATTCAAATTATTCACGCACGTGCCACCGTTGAGCTCTGTATGGTCAGTAAAGGTTATCAACCGATTAATAAGAGTCGTGCTTTGATTTGTGAAAGTGATTATTACGATGTATTGCCGGTCTGTTACTTCTCACAGGATTTAGTACGGAATTACCGTGATTGATTGCAGAAGATGATTTGAAAATGCTTGAAAATCATTGAAAGCCTTGAAAATGATCGAAATATCAATAATTATCGTTACTCATAGTTGTATTACAAGTTATTAGGCTGTTTCAATCAATCGGTATTTTTGGGCGAGTGTAATTGCATTTTGCATTGCAGTTTTAAGAAGTGGTTGAAGATAATCAAAGTGCTCGTGCTCAAGATCAAGATGATGAATGACTCGAAGTAGAGATGCAAGCTGTGCTGAGATTTCGAGCTGTAGTAGATAGAGTGCCGAGGATTCTTGCTTATCTGTAAAGGGATAATGGGTATCGTAGTAGAGAATGAGGTCATGAAAAGTCTTAATGACATTTAATCTTTCGGGGGTGAATTTGGCAATAAACTCTTGTTCCGTCAGATAAATCGGTTTTGCGTGGGCGCTGAGCTTTAAATCTTGCAAATATTCTTCTGTGCCATAATCTTGGGACAGTGCATTAATCTTTTCGGCAAAAATCTCTAACATAAATTGGAAATGTTGCATAAAGAGTTGCCGCTCAAGCTCTGTACGTGTACGAACCATCTCCTCTCGATTAATTTTAAGCTCTTCACGATTGAGTTGTAGATCCTCCCGCTGTAGATGCAGGGAATACATTACACCGGTAAATGCCACGCCGGTAAAGAGCGCTACGATAGCATCGAAGAAGATACTCTCATTATCAGGGCTCTGCAGCGTAAGATAGATCGCAATGAGCCACGTCATCATAATAAAAGCAATAGTAACGGCAAACATCCAACTAAATTCACGACGTTGTTTCTTAGGCGAATTGCGCATTGTATGAGAATCCTCTACTGATGATTATGTAGTCAATATTTAATTATTTTTATCATTAATAATGGCAAATGATTATAGCAAAATTTATCGCATCGCCGGGGAGAAATAGCTCGTTCTTCTCACAATCGTGCGCCGGCAAATTAAGCAATTTCACTGCTTGAGCTGATATGCTGGAAATGTGGCAGATGTTCAATATCTAAGCCGGAGAGAACGATCCAGTTTTTATCCTAATCGTGCGCCGGCAGCTGTGGCATTTTTAGTACCGAGAAATTAATGATTGCCCACTTGCGGGCGCGGGATTGTTCTAGATATGCAAACATTCCCTCCCGCCGGGAATCAGCTTTTGTTTGGAGTAATTAAGAAGATCAGTCATATCGCCGGGGAGAAATACCCCGTTCTTATCGCAATCGAGTGCCGGCAGCTGTGGCATTTTAATACCGAGAAATTAATGATTACTCACTTGCGGGCGCGGGATTGTTCTAGATATGCAAACATTCCCTCCCGCCGGGAATCAGCTTTTGTTTGGAGTAATTAAGAAGATCAGTCACAGCGCCGGGGAGAAATATCCCGTTCTTATCGCAATCGAGTGCCGGCAGCTGTGGCATTTTAATACCGAGAAATTAATGATTACTCACTTGCGGGCGCGGGATTGTTCTAGATATGCAAACATTCCCTCCCGCCGTGAATCAGCTTTTGTTTAGATTAATTAAGAATACCCGTCTTATCGCCGGGAGAAATACCCCGTTCTTATCGCAATCGTGCGCCGGCAGCTGTGGCATTTTAATACCGAGAAATTAATGATTGCTCACTTGCGGGCGCGGGATTGTTCTAGATATGCAAACATTCCCTCCCGCCGGGAATCAGCTTCCATTTGTAATAATAGAATAAGGGATTCACGTCGAAAGAGAATGTGTTGTTTAACGATGGCTGACTATTAATGGATTACTATCGATGGTTATTAAATGCTATTTGCATTGCCATCCACATTATCGCTACCATCGGCGCTTAATACTGCTTCAGGATCTTTATAACGATCTACATTGAGTAATCCAAGCTCTTTATCAGTGGCAACAGCGGAAGTCATTGCCCCTGAAATATTAGTCATCGTGCGTGCCATATCAATAAGTGGATCAATGGCTAACACCATTCCGATTAAGGGGAAGTATTCGCCCATTCCCATACCCGAGAGCGCCACAGTTGCCGCAATCGTTGCAGTTCCCGGAACGCCGGCGATACCGATAGAACCGATAACAATGACAATGAGAAGCATAATGTAGAATTGTAGATTCATCTCAATGCCCACCATATTCGCTACCATCATCACCAGTAGCGCGGGGAAGAAGCCGGCGCAACCATTCATCCCCATTGTCGTGCCTAATGAGGGAACCAGATTGGCGGTGCCGCCGGAAACCCCTAAGCGCTCTGTCAGTGTAGAGATGGTCATTGGTAATGTGCCCACTGATGAGCGGCTTGAGAATGCCATTACTAATGTATCCCGAGATTTCTTAAGGAACATCATTGGCGAGAGTCCGTGAGCCCCGATAATCATCAGATGAATCACTACCATAATAAATGAGGCAACATAGATCGCAACGACAAAGCCCAATACTTTTTGAACCGCCGGTAAGCCGTGATTCATAATAGTGCCAGCAAGGAGCGCAATGACTGCATAAGGCATATATTTGATGATGGTCATTGTCATACTCATCACAATTTTATGAAGCGCATCGATGAGCTGTTTAAAGACACCGATCACTTGGGGTGCTTTCGGGGCCATACGATTTGCGGCAATCCCTAAGAGTGCAGAGAAGATCACAAGGCCGATAATATTGTTACTATTCATCGCCGAGATGATATTACTTGGAACAAGATTGACAAAGGTATCTACGAGGTTCGAGACTTCACGCTGTTTTGCGGCAGTGACAATAATCTCATCGCCTTTTCCTAACCCCATTACTGCAGCAATCACCATACCTAATATCGCCGCAATCCCTGTGGTAAAGAGTAGCCAAAAGATCCCTCGGCGGGTAATTTTAGGAAGCGCTTTATCAGCCCCAAAGTCTAAGACTACCTTGACAATAGAGACGAAGACAAGCGGAATTACAATCATCCGAATGAAGGCAATGAAAGTTTTCCCAAAGAGCCCGTACCAAATACTACTCTCTTTGAGTGCAGTTGTCGTTTGATCGGGGAATCCCGCTAAGAATTGTGCACCAAGTCCGATAACAGCCCCCAAAATCAAGCCAACTAACATTCGCATAAAGAAGCTGATCTTACGCTTTTGCATCTGATAGACAAGATAAAAAGAGACCAATAACACAACAATCGCAATAATCGTTTGATATTGGGTAATCGCTAGAAATTGTTGGAAAAATGGCCCGCTCAAGAGCGAATCATTGACTGGCTCTGGAATAGTCGTTGGCATAATGTTAATCCTTATGGGGTTATCAATCTGATTATCAATTTCAATTCATACCTGATTTACAGGTTAAGTATGTATTTTTGAATTATCCGCTAAAGTAACAAAATTGCAACTATTTTTTCAATGATCTGCTGAGTGCTTTTAGTTTATTGAGTGTCCGTTATATCTTTGGAGCTGTCTATCAAGGATCAACGATTAATGATCATAATGGACGATGGATCAATGGATAGATGTGCCGTAATCAATATAGGATAAATAGATGTGACAAAATGATAATTCATTGCGCTAAGGCAAATGATTAGCAGGAAGCGAAACGCAAATTATGGTATTTTATAACGTTTGTTTTCGACTCATTTTGAGTAAAATTTCTTCTATTTTTCTATTTACAGCAAGCGGCAGAGAATATGCGATTAAGTAAAGTAAAACTATCGGGCTTTAAATCTTTTGTAGATCCCACAACTTTTGTATTGACGGGGAAACTCAATGGTATTGTGGGGCCAAATGGTTGCGGTAAATCGAATATTATCGATGCGGTGCGTTGGGTAATGGGGGAATCATCGGCGAAACAGCTTCGTGGTGAGTCGATGAGTGATGTGATTTTTAATGGCTCAGAACGCCGTAAACCGGCAGGGCTTGCCTCTATTGAATTGATTTTTGAAAATGAAGATGGTCGACTTGGCGGGAAGTGGGCGGAGTATCGGGAGATTAGTGTTCGCCGGACTTTAGATCGGGAGGGGAAGAGTCAATATTTCTTAAATGGGACTCGTTGCCGGCGTAGAGATATTACCGATATCTTCTTAGGAACCGGCCTTGGCCCTCGCTCTTATGCCATTATTGAGCAAGGAATGATCTCTCGTATCGTAGAATCGAAAGCGGATGATCTACGTAGCTTTTTTGAAGAAGCCGCGAATATCTCTAAATATAAAGAGCGCCGGCACGAGACAGAATTACGCATTGAACATACTCGAGATAACCTTGAGCGCTTAACCGATATTCGAGGTGAGCTTGGTAAGCAGTTAGCTAAATTAGAGCGGCAAGCCGCTACGGCGATGAAGTATCAAGCGCTAAAGCAGGAAGAGCGCGCGTTAGGGTATGTAGAGGTCTCGTCACAAAAAAGTGATATTGAAACAGAAATAGCGCATCTCTTAGAGAGCTCAGCCTCTGAATATGAAACTTTTCAACTCACGGTTGCGCAATTTAATCAGGTGACAACAGAGCTATCTAGCCAAAAGCAGCAGTTTGAAGCCCTTGAAAAAGAGGTTGCACAGAAAAATAGCGAACTCTATCCTTATAAGCAGAAAGTCGATCATCTAAAGCACGAAATTGTGCGGATTCGCGCGTTAGAGGCGCAGGAATTAGAATCGCAAGCCGAATGGCAAGAAAATGGTGTTCGACTTGAAACGGAAGTGGCAAGTAGTCGTGAACTTTTAGCAGATCTACAGCAGAAGTTAGAAGAAGCACAATTTATTGCCGAGAGTGAAAGCGAGCAACTTTGGGGAGAAGAGGAAGCGCTCTCAGCGCTAGAACAATCGGTAGAAGCGCTACAGGCAGAATATATTGCGATTCGAGATCAAATTAGTGAGATTAAGCAGAAATTAGAGCTCAATCGCCATACGAAGCAGTATCAATTAGAACGCGCCAAAGCGATAGAAGAGGAGCGCAACACTTTAGCCAAGAGTGAGTTGCCGGCAGAAGATCCCGCTTCTGATGAAGCATTCATTATGGAAGAGACGCTGATTATTCAACAGGAGAATCAAGCGCAATTAGAGGCAGGTATTGAAGCGATACAGACGGAGATCAATACTCTAAGCCAAGGGATTACCCATCTAGAAAAGGAGCAGCGCACGCTTTTAGCAAGTCGTAATCAGCTTGCCGGCGAAGTGAGTATGTTAGAGAAGATGAATCTCTCTGATGATAAAGAAGCGCAATCCCCTCTTTTTGAACATTTGAAAGTCTCAGATGGTTGGAATGGCGCCGTAGATACAGCACTTCGTCATCAATTATTACTCAGTACGCGCCGACAACGAGGGGAAAGCTATGTTGCCGGGGAAACGCCTTATCAATATAGTGAACAACACTTAGGCTATTATGTCGAGAGTGATTTGGCGCTTGGTTCACTGCTTTCTCATATCTATGCATTTGATGATACAACACTTGATCTACTCTCATTGGAGAAAGATCCTCATTTTATTGCCTTGCGTGAGCGTTTAGCGTTACACGAAATGATTGCCACTAAATCAGGCTTACTCTTTGGGCCGGATTGGGCGATTTATAGTACGGAAGAGGCGAATTTTGGGATTTTAGCCCGTCAACGGTCGTTAGATAAGGCGAAGGTTGAAATCGAAGAAGTCGATGCACAGCTTGAGGTATCCGATGAAGCGCTCTATGAGAAAGAGGAGCGCCGGGAAGCTTTGCAGCAGGATTTAACAGAAAAGCAAAAACAGTTACAGAAACTCTCTCGAGATATTTTTGATCTTGAGAAGAAGCTCAGCCTTGTACTACAGGCCAAAGATCATCAAGCAAAAGAGCGTCATCGTATTGAGAGCCGTTTAGCGGTATTGACTAAAGAGCAGGCATTGAATCAGGAATCTTTAAGTGCTTTAGAGACAGAAATTGAAGCCGGTGAAAAGGCTTATGCAGAATTAGAGCAGCGTTGGCAAGCGCTTTCAACAAAATATGATGAAGAGAAACGGCACTATGAGGCGCGTCGTAAAGCCTTTGAACAACGTAAATCGCAGCATTTAGAGCAGAAACGACAAGGTGAACAATTACAGCTACAAATAACGCTACATCAAGAGCGGAAAACCCGGGCAGAAAATGAGTTAAATCATCTAAGAGCACGATTAGAATCTCAACAATCACAGAATGATTATAGTGCGCAAGTGGCCGAGATTGAGGAATCTTTGATGATTGCCGAAGATCATCTATTGCAATTTGAGGCCACTTTAACGGATCTACATCACAATTTTGAAGCAGCAAAAGAAGCAATTCGTGCGTTAGAAGCGAAGAAAGTCATTGAAGAGGAGCGGTTAAGTGCGCAAAAAGAGGCGCTGAATCAATTCTCCATTCGAGAAGCAGAGCTCAATACCAAACTTAGTATCATTATGGAGCAGTGGCAGCAGTTGCAGCTTGAGATGAGTGCAGAAGAGATGACAGAAGCTACCGAGCAATATGGGGAGCTTGCAACGGCTGAATTGAAAGCGGCGTTAGAGCGAACACAAAATGCGATTCAGAAAATTGGAGCTGTCAATCTAGTGGCGATTACCGAATGTGAAGAGTTGCGGGAGCGTAAATCCTATCTTGATACGCAAAATGAGGATCTCGAAGCGGCATTAGCGATGTTAGAGAAAGCCATTAAAGAGATTGACGATGAAACCCGTAATCGCTTTATGGAGACCTTTAATGCGGTCAATGATGATTTCTCAAGGCTATTTCCTCGTCTGTTTGGTGGCGGTAAAGCGTATCTTGCCTTAACGGAAGAGGATGCGCTGACAAGTGGCGTGAATATTATCGCTCATCCGCCGGGGAAAAAGCCCGGGACGATTCACTTACTTTCAGGCGGTGAAAAAGCACTGACGGCAATGGCATTAGTTTTTGCGATCTTTAACTTAAATCCTGCGCCTTTCTGTATGCTTGATGAAGTCGATGCACCCCTTGATGAGGCGAATGTTCGCAGGCTAGGGGAGCTCATTGATGAAATGAGTGAGAAGGTGCAATTTATCTTTATTACCCATAATAAAGCGACAATGACGATCTCAGATTCTCTGATCGGTGTGACGATGGCTGAACCAGGTGTTTCTCGATTAGTCTCGGTGAGCCTTAAAGATGCGATGGAGATGGTGGATGAGTAACGCTGAGGAATTTTGGGTTTTGCATTTTGATTGGGAAACTTTACTGAGACGATATTGAATCGTGATAGATCAGATTAAAAGAGAAGAGATGAAAAAAATGGGACAAAAGATCATTAAGCGAGAGATTTCCTCGGTAACGAATGACCGAATGAAGCACCTGAAAAAATTAGGACAGAAACGTTATCGGGATCAAAGTGGGTTATTCCTGATTGAAGGTTTTCATCTTGTGGAAGAGGCGATTAAACATCGTGCGATGATTACAACCATTATCTACGCCACCGATCTTTCCACGGAGAACCGAGCAAGCTTAGAGGCGATGGTCACAGCAATCGAGGTCAGTGCAGAAACAGATGAGCTGGAATCCACTTTGGAGCTTTTAGAGGTAACACCGAGTATTTTGCAATCGCTCTCACAAACGATGACGCCTCAAGGAATTATGGCGGTGATAGCAAAGGCACCGTTATTGATGGCGGATTTTCTACATCAGCTCTCATCTTCAGCATCATCTGCTAAAACGCGCGCATTGCCGCATCTCTTACTGCTTGATCAAGTACAAGATCCCGGCAATGTGGGAACAATGATTCGTACGGCTGAAGCTGCGGGTTTTGCCGGCGTGATTCTTGGGGAAGGCACCGCTGATCTCTACAATGACAAGACGATTCGAGCCACACAAGGGGCGCTCTTTCAATTGCCGATTTTAACGGCTTCTTTACCTGAGTTATTACCAAAGCTGCATCAAATTGGATATTGTTCTTGGGTGACCACGTTAGAGGAAGCAAGTTTTTACTCGGAGCTCACTCAACCCTCAAAAGTCGCCATAGTGATGGGAAATGAGGGGAATGGGGTTGATCTCCAGTTACAAGCAATGGCCTCAGAGCGCGTTAAAATCCCAATGCTTGGCGAAGCAGAATCTCTCAATGTCGCCATTGCCGCCGCAATTTTGACTTATCAATTTGTAAGATAGTTGATTGAGGATTCTACAGAAAAGCTGATTCCCGGCGGGAGGGAATGTTTGCAAGTCCAGAGCAATCCCGCGCCCGCAGTTGAGTAATCATTAATTTCTAGGTTGAAAATGCCTTATTTGCCGGCGCACGATAGTGGTAAGAACGGGATCATTCGTTCCGGCGATGCGATAACTATTCTTAGTGATTCTGTATTATTCTTTGTCGTTCTCACTATTTACGGGTTTATTGTTGTTGGTAACATTATTGCTGATACAGTTGCGATAGGAATTTTGTACCATTTCCAATGTCTCTTCACCGCAGGCAGTTTTCACAATCTGTTGACTCTTTTGCATTTGATCATCTCGTTTTTTCGATTGATCAAAGTCTGAGAACATTCGCACGACTAAACATTTCTCTTTAGGGTTTAAGGATTCGTAAAAGGCTTGATAGTTCCGATTTTTCTCTTTAAACATCCGATAGAAGACAGCGAGATTATCCCGCGTTTTGATCTGCTCTAAGCTTCGATGACCGCTATAGGTTTCGCCGGGTTGTTGACTCGATCCACTTCGCATCAAGGTCTCATGGGCTTGTTTGGCCTCTGCAATCGGAATCCGCCACGCAGGCTGGAGAAGTTGAGTTTGATATTGCTCATAAAGCTCCGGAATGGATTGCAAACTCTCGGTATTATTGGGATTAAGGTAGATCCGTTTCTGAATCTCTTGAGTTTTTCGATCCTCTTTAATCAGCTCAATCACCGCTTCTCGCTCAAGGCTTGTGCAATTAGCAAAGCCGGGAAGCCCATTAATGCCGAGAAATTCAATACGACCTTTAATAAAATCATCATAGCTAAAGCGAGTATGAAGCATGGTCGTGCCGTAGAAATAGGCTTTATGGAAAATATGGGTAAAGTTTGCCCGAATACAGTTAGCATATTTAAAGGTCGTATTGGTAATTTGGGCATTGATAAAGGATGCAGAGTTACAATCCGCCATGGTAAAACTGGAGATGTTAAGAATGGCAGAATTAAAATTCGCATGAATACAACTACTATAATCAAAGGTGACATAGTTTAAGCGCGCGTGGGTAAAATTGACATTACGAAGATTCGCATAAGAGAGATCTGCATGATCACTATAAATCCCTTTGAGAATGGAACTTGCTAAATTCATCTTAAAGTTCAAGGCGCGTACAAGGGGTTTATCGTGAGAATACTCTTTTTTACTCAAGAGGCGAAAGAGAATCGCAATCTCATTGCCGGGCTCTTCTTCTTTTTTGCGAATAATCCGAGAATCATCATCATAGCGCTCGGCATACGCCCGGGGAAAACGCAATTTCGCAATCGAAGGATAGTAGGTTAAGAGATACTCTTCGCTATTAGTGAGCGTACGAATATGACCACAGAGAATACTAAGTACCTGTTCATAGAGGGAAAAAGCTTTGAGATAGGCTTTAATCTGCGATTGATCTGCAGGATTTCGGCGTAGATAGTGTTCCTTTAACCGGCGTTGTCCTTTGAGCTCTGAAGCCGGCAGTGGTTTATCGGTGCGATAAGGGATAATCGGGTAATCTTTATAGCGATAGTAATAGACATAATGGTTACGAGGATTGAGATAAGGCAGCGCTTTTGCCGCATCTTTGACAATCTCCCAAAGAATATAGATTCCGCCTAATCGTACTGACTCATTTTTATCGCCTAATAGTTTAATCCCCTCTAACATCCGGCGGTCAACTTCGCTTTCACGATCTTTTTGCTGTGTATATTCAAGATGCTTTTCTGATTGACGTAGAGAGCGATGACGGACAGAAGCGACATAAGCAGAGACACTAAATCCTAACACTGCGAAAGTACCAAAGTAGAGCGAGGTTAGGAAGGTATATTCCCCTGCATAGAGTTTTGCCGGCGGTACTTGGGCGATAAAAGAGATCAGATCGATAAAAAGTAACGATAAGATCAATACCATTGGGCTCGTGATAATCACTAATATGAAGAGGCTTGGGCGCGTAACGAGCTTTTTGAGAATTGGGGAGGCTTCATCTTTCTGTACCTGTATTAATGTTCGTTTAAGTGACATTAAAAAGGCATTAAAGAGCATACTCAGTAAGATAAAAGCGATAGGAATCGTGAGGAGTAGGCTAAGGAAAGAGACCTGTCCGATAATGGGCGAGTGAATAGTCAACCAAAGTGTTACCGGAATCAGCGCAAGCAATTGCCCACTTTTCCGGCGTGATGAACGGTTTCTAAGCATTTTCATACCTAGGTTTTGTAATTTGGTTTTTATTTGGCTCATTAAGGGAATACGAGGCATAGTTCTCCTATAAAAGATGATAGTAAAGATTTAATGAATAGATTTAATGAATCGAATATAACGAATCAAATATAACCTTAAAGAATAGGCACTATTTTCATAAAATCAATGGGATCATGTAAAAAGTTGGAATAGAAATAGAGATGACAGCAACAAAAATGCGCTTCTGCCATAGTTCGCAAAAGCGCATTGTATCGTTTTGAGAATCTATCTTTATGATTAGGTTCAGAATATCATTAGATTCATATTAGATTCATATTAGATTTATTTTATGACTTTGCTTTCATCAATGACTTGTATTCAGAATGCGCATCTGTAAAGTTCTTCTCCATTGAAGAGGATGCTTTACTGAAAAGGCTCACAATCACAAGCACCATAGAGGCTAATAAGAAGCCTGGTAAAATTTCATAGAGAGTTAAGAGCGGATATTGCTCTGCAATCACTGAAACATCTACACCTTGAGAAGCGGCTAACCAGACTTTAATTTTCGGGAAGATAATGACGGTGAGTGCGCCGGTAATCATGCCTAATAGTGCGCCATTGCGAGAGGTGCGCTTCCAGAAGATTGAGAAGACAACCACAGGCCCAAATGCCGCACCAAAGCCCGCCCAAGCGTAAGAAACAAGGCTTAAGACTTTACTATCCGGATCATACGCAATCCAAATTGAGATAATTGCTACGATGAAAACCATCAAACGACCAATCCATACAAGCTCTTTATCAGAAGCTTTAGGACGGAAAAAGCCTTTATAGAGGTCTTCAGTTAATGCGCTCGAGGAGACAAGTAATTGACAGCTTAAAGTACTCATAACAGCCGCTAAGACACCAGATAATACGATTCCTGCAATCCAAGGATTGAGTAACACTTTTGCAAGCTCCATAAAGACAGATTCAGGATTGCCTTTGATGACTTCACCAGTGCTAGTCATACCACCAATTACATTGATGCCTTGCTCAGGATGTTCAAGGAAATAGCCATATCCAAAGAAGCCCACTAATACCGCCCCTAAGAGGCAAAGCGCCATCCACGTAATAGAGATACGCCGCGCACTTGGAATCGTTTTGATGGAATCAGCGGCCATAAAACGGACCAGAATATGGGGTTGACCACAGTAACCTAATCCCCAAGCAAGTAGCGAAACAATGGCAATCCAGGTTAAACCATGGGTGAAGTTTAAGTGATCAGGGCTGGCATTATGAATCACTTCAATGGTGTTCATGACATCTAATGAACCATAATCGCCCATTTTAAGAATCACGATCGTAGGGACTAACAGCAGTGCAAAAATCATCAAAGTCGCTTGTACAGTATCAGTCCAGCTCACTGCTAAGAATCCACCAATAAAAACATAGGCAATTGTTGCAAAGGCACCGACCCAGAGTGCGATATCGTAATCCATATTAAAAGTCGATTCAAAAAGACGCGCACTAGCAACAACCCCTGAAGCACAGTAGATGATGAAGAAGAAAAGGATAATTAGGGCAGAGAAGATTTTCAGAAGCTTCTGCTTATCTTCAAATCGGCCATGGAAATAATCGGGGAGTGTTAGAGCATCATTCGCCTTTTCTGTAAAGAGACGCAATCTGCCGGCAACAAATAACCAGTTAAGATAAGCCCCTAAGAGTAAGCCGATCGCAATCCACGATTCTGAAATACCGGCGATAAAGATGGCACCCGGTAATCCCATTAGTAACCAACCACTCATATCCGATGCGCCGGCTGAAAGGGCAGTAACAACACTGCCTAAACTTCGCCCTCCGAGAATATAGTCTGAGAGGTTTTTAGTGGAATGGTAAGCGTAGAAACCGATGCCGAGCATCGCGAGAATATAGATAAAAAATGTAATATGTATTGGTTGTAAAAAACCCATAAAGACTCCTTTTTGAGAGATGGTTATTCCATTCTTATGACTGCTTTTGACAATAGATCATCGAAATTCGTAGATTACAGAATATTCCCATACTTGTATTCAAGGTCTATATTTAGAGTCTGCATTCAGAATCTCATTGATCATTGAGTAACAGTTTTGTAGTAGTGATGCTTGAGTAAAAGATAATTGAATCCTCTAAGTGCAAAGATTGATAGCGTTCTCTTATGCACTTAGAGGAATTTGATTGATTACGTGATGCTTTATTATCAATTGATGAGTCAAGCAACTTGCGATCAATTATTATTGTTGACTAGATTGGCTCATCAATGTGGCATCGCCCCCAATGGCAGCAGTATTGACTGAGATTGAATGCTCATTCATAAAACGGTGCAGATAATTCGGACCTGTTCCTGATAAGCCTAAACCTCCAAACGGTTGTACGCCGACAACAGCTCCTACCTGATTACGATTGACATAAAAGTTGCCCACCCTTGCATAAGTAATAATCTCTTCCACTAAAGTATCGTTACGGGTATGGATCCCCATCGTTAAACCATAGCCACTTCGATTCACTTCTGTGATGATTTGTGGCAAATCCGCACGATTATAGCGGATAATGTGAAGAATAGGGCCAAAATGTTCTTGGGTAAGGTCACTAATTGCTTCGATTTCAAATACCGTAGGGGGTACAAAATAGCCGGTTAATTCTGGATTAAGGGGAGCTTGAGTAATCAATTTCCCCGCTGATTTTAATGTCTCAATATGATTCAAGAGTCGTTTTTGTGCCGCCTGATCAATGACACAGCTTACATCTGTTTTACGATCAAAGGGTAGACCTACTACATAATCGGCAAGAGCACCTTTGAGTAGCTCAATAATTCGATCCGCAATCTCTTCTTGTAAATAGAGGACTCGAAGCGCAGAGCATCGTTGACCTGCACTGACAAAAGCAGATTGTAAGGTATCCTTGACCACTTGTTCAGGAAGTGCGGTTGAGTCCACAAGCATCACATTTTGTCCGCCTGTTTCGGCAATGAGCATAGGAATCGCCCCCTCTCTTTCTGCAAGATTGAGATTAATTCGTTTTGCTGTTGCCGTGGAACCCGTAAAACAGACGCCCACAACCCGTGGATCTTGGGTAATAAGATCTCCTAATACTTTGCCCTCACCGGGGATTAGTGCGATTACATTTTTCGGTAATCCTGCTTCAAAGAATAGTTCAATGGCACGATAAGCAATCAGTGAAGTCGTCTCTGCTGGCTTTGCTAATACGGTATTACCGGTCACAAGCGCTGCACTAATTTGCCCTAAAAAGATTGCGAGTGGGAAGTTCCAAGGACTAATACAGGCGATAACACCTTTACCGCTATAGAGGAAGCTATTGCGTTCACCTGTGGCACTTTTAAAGATCACTTCATCGGCATATTTACGGGCCTCCATTGCATAGTATCGGCAAAAATCGGCTGCCTCTCGCACTTCATCAACTCCATCTTGGATCGTTTTTCCAGCTTCTAAGCTACAAAGGGCAATCAGTTCTGCACGATTCTCCTCTAAGAGATCTGCCATTTTCTCTAAAATGGTGGCGCGCTTATCGAAGCCCTGTTGATTCCACTCAAACCAGGCTTCATCAAGCTGCTCAATGGCATTTTTCACTTCCGTTTCATTGGCAAATCGCACTTCACCGACAATACGTTTAAGGTCCGTAGGAGAGAGTTGAGAAATGATTGTTGAATGCGTGGTTGTATCATTTTTTCCCGTTTCATTTTTGAGGGTAATACCATTAATAATGGGTGCTGCAGTCCAACTCTTTTCAAGCCAATGATCATAATCTTTGGCAAAAGGCTCCCACGTAGAGGAGATATTACTATTGAGTCCTCGAGAATTCTTTCTCTGGCCATAGAGATTGTCGGAGTAGATCACTACCGGGTTTTTAATACTCTCATATTGTGCTACTTGCGTAATCGGATTGGTAGCAAGCAGTTCAATGGGCACTTCTGGGTCAACAAGTTGATTCACAAATGAGGAGTTAGCACCATTCTCTAATAAGCGTCTAACAAGATAAGGGAGAAGGTCATGATGTTTACCGACGGGGGCATAGATTCTCACGACTTGTCCTGATTGGGCAATAATTTCATTGTAGAGAGCTTCCCCCATGCCATGAAGTCGTTGGAATTCGAAATCTTTATTTTGAAAATGTTCAGAGAGCGTTAAAATTGCATTGACCGTTTGGGCATTGTGCGTGGCAAATTGTGGCTTGATTGCACCTTGAGCAAGCGGAGATAGGAGATATTGTGCACAGGCTAAATAGGAGATATCGGTATTCTCTTTGCGCGTAAAGACAGGGAAGTTATTGAGCCCACGCACTTGAGAATCTTTGATCTCCGTATCCCAATAAGCGCCTTTTACCAGTCGAACCGGAATTGTTGCATTTATCTCTTTAGCGAATAGGGTAATCCAAATCAGCGTAGGGAGTGCATGTTTAGCATAACCTTGAATCACTAATCCTAATCCGCCCCAATTGCGGATTGCGTCCACTTCTAATAATTTAGCAAAGAGTTGCAGTGAGAGTTCTAAACGATCTGCTTCTTCCGCATCAATACTGATCTGTACCTCTTTTTCAACGCCTAAGAGGGCTAATGATTTTACGCGCTCATAGAGCTCTGTCATCACGAGATCTTGATTGGCCACATTGTAGCGAGAATGTAGGGCGGAGAGTTTAATGGAGAGCGAGGGTTTAGGGCTATTCGGAAGTGCTTTTTCACCACCTACCGCAAGAAGGGCGGCCCGATAATCTTCAAAGTAACGTGCTGCATCGGCTTCAGTTAACGCCGCTTCACCGAGCATATCAAAGGTGTAGGTATAACCTGATTCCCGTAGTTTACGGCCATTTTTAAGGGCTGATTCAATCGTTTCACCAAGCACGAACTGTTTCCCCATGACTTTCATTGCCTGATAAACAGCTTTACGAATAAAGGGTTCGCTAAACTTATTTGTCATCTTCTTTAAAATACCGCTACTTTCATCGGTATCGATAATATTACCCGTCAGAATTAAGCCCCAAGTAGCAAAGTTCACTAAAGATTTATCACTTTTTCCGCGATGCTTTTCCCAATTAATCCCGGCGATTTTATCTTTGATAAAGGCATCTGCTGAGGCCTTATCGGGAATACGGAGATAGGCTTCAGCTAAACACATCAGCACTAGTCCCTCTTGCGTAGAGAGATTATATTCTCGCAATAAGGCATCGAGAGAGCTCTCAATATCTGGCTGATTACGAATTTTTTCAATGGTTTTAAAGGTGCGATCATAAATCTTCTGTGTCTCATCAGCACTTAAAGAAAGTGATGATTGTAAACGCTGTAACACAACAGCTTCATCTTCTAAATAGGTTTGTCCGATGATTGGAAAAAATGTAGAAGATGAAACATTCGGTAGTTGTTGTGTTGTTAAAATGGGGTCAAGCATGAATTACTCCTTTATAACTATTATTTAACAGGCTAGAAGCCTATTGAGCGATTATCAATATCTAAAAAATTGGAAACAGAAAGAAACCGCACAGAGCCTTGTCTATGGGAATTGAGTTTTGATGGTTTTCAATATTTACAATATTTAGATAATAATCAATTGCTCGGATAAATCGGTGGTTATGGTTACACTTTTAATTATTGTTAGGATTTTTATTTAGTCTCTATTCAGTTTTTATTCAACGATGACGATATTGTCGTAATTTGAATCCGCAATTTTAATCGTTATCGAGAAAATAAAGATAACTTTAGAGAGATATATCACTTCGGTAGAACAATGACAAGCCTTTAAGTTATGTGATGAATCGTCAATGTTCATTATAGGAAGGTCTAGCTATAAAAAAGCTACCGAATAGCAAATTCGATAGCTTTAATGGATAGCTTTAATGATTAAGCGCTTATGATGAGACTCGATTTAAAGTGAGTTTTAATCGAGTTCTATTTTGTCGCAATATGTAATGATCCAACCATTTCAGAAGGAACAACCCATTGGTCAAATTCTTCAGCAGTCAAGAAACCTAACTCAAGTGCTGATTCTTTGAGCGTAATACCTTTTGCATGGGCATTTTTGGCGATTTTTGCGGCTTTATCGTAGCCGATATGAGTATTTAAAGCAGTGACAAGCATCAGCGAATTATTCACAAGCTCAGTGATACGCGCTTGATTAGGCTCAATACCCACAGCACAATGATCGTTAAAGCTCTCCATACCGCCGCCTAAAATACGGACAGATTGTAGGAAATTATTGATAATCATTGGGCGGAAGACATTGAGCTCAAAGTTACCGGAAGCGCCGCCGATATTAATAGCGACATCATTACCAAAAACTTGCGCACATGCCATTGTTAATGCTTCTGATTGAGTAGGGTTGACTTTTCCTGGCATAATAGAGCTTCCTGGCTCATTTTCAGGGATCGTGATTTCACCAATGCCTGAACGAGGGCCTGACGCTAACCAACGAACATCATTGGCGATTTTGTTCAGAGAAGCAGCTAAACCTTTCAGTGCGCCATGCGCTTGAACAATCGCATCAGTGGTGGCTAATGCTTCAAATTTGTTTGGTGCGGTCACGAAAGGCTCTTTGGTATAATCGGCAATCTCTTTAGCAACGCGTACAGCATATTCAGGATGCGTATTGAGACCTGTACCTACCGCAGTACCGCCGAGTGCTAATTCATAGAGATGGAAGAGTGAACGATCGATATGTTTTAAGCTATGGGCAAGCATTGATTCCCAACCAGAGATCTCTTGACCGAGTGTGAGCGGTGTTGCATCTTGCAAATGGGTACGACCAATTTTGACAATTTCTCTAAATGCAATCGCTTTTTCGCCGAGGGTTGTTTGTAGGCGCGTTAACATAGGGATAAGAAGACGTTTAATTTCTAATACTGCAGCGATATGCATCGCTGTTGGGAAGGTATCATTAGAGCTTTGTGCTTTATTAACATCATCATTAGGATGCACCAAACGCTCTTCACCACGAACGCCCCCTAAGATCTCACTAGCACGATTAGCTAATACTTCATTCATATTCATATTGGTCTGAGTGCCAGAGCCCGTCTGCCAAAGAGAGAGCGGGAATTCGGTATCATGTCTGCCGGCTAATACTTCATCTGCAGCTGCAATAATCGCTTCTGCTTTTTTAGGATCAAGATTACCAAGATCCATATTCACTTTTGCCGCTGAACGCTTGACGATGGCAAGGGCTTCAATTAAGGCTTTAGGCATCTTCTCATTAGAGATACGGAAATTTTGCAATGAACGTTGGGTTTGTGCGCCCCATAGTTGATTGCTCGGAACCTTCATCTCGCCCATAGTGTCTTTTTCAATACGAAATGCTTCTGTCATGGAATAAACTCCTTTGTATGAATCATTGTGGAATATTAATTATGTATATGTATCACTAAATTAGTTAATTAGTTAATTAGTTAATTAGTTAGTATTAATTTTAGTCTTAAATCTAATTTGAATCTTGAATTGGTATGATGGCACTATCATGCCATAAATTCAAAATAGAAACTACGTCTTAACTACATAAGGCTTTATCTACCATAATCAAGGGATATAAGTGCGCTTGTTTTAGCGCTTTGTGAGTATTTCTATCTAATTTCCACCTAATCTATTGAAAATACAGTTTATTATTGTTTTTTTATCATTTCTCTTTATTGCATAAAAAGAACTATTTATAGTGGAAGCTCTGAGATATTCTAGATTCTTTGGTCATATTGTTGAAATATCATCAATGATCTATTGATGGTCTGAACAGGAGGCTTGTAGATTGGAAGTTGCAATTGCAATAAAATTTAAATTTTTGAATTACTTCTGAATTACTAAGAGAAAGATGTAGAAATTTGTTATAATCTGCACACTAATCATGGAAGGAAATGTGCAATGGCACTTGATTATAAAAAACATTTAACATATCTCAATAGCTTTATCAGCTCTCCTCGTAGTGTAGGAACCCTTATCCCCTCATCTCCCGCGCTCTGTAAGGCAATGGTTGCGCAAATCAATTGGCATCAACAAGATCTGAAAATAGCAGAACTCGGTGCTGGCGATGGGGTGCTAACTAAACATATTCTCAGAGCAATGCCGATCGATTCAAAGCTTTTTGCCTATGAGATCAACCCTCATTTTTTTTCATGTCTTGATAATTTAAAGGATACTCGGCTAGAAATTTGTAAGGTTTCAGCGGAAAATCTCAATCAACCTTTTAATGTGATCTTCTCTTGTCTGCCTTTTCTCTCTCTTCCCCTGCGCCTTTCGTTACGCATCTTACGATCTGTCATGCGCGTACTAGAGGAAACGGGTGGAAGTTTTATTCTATTTCAATATACACAGAAGATGGAGAAAGTACTCTCTCGTTACTTTAATTGGGAACGGGCATATGTCTTGAAAAATTTTCCTCCTGCTTATGTCTATCATTGCCGAGTTAAAAGCATATAGTCCTAAAAAATTTTATTGTTAAAGTTGTTTTTATGTTTTTATTATATAAATAAAATCAATAACTTAATATAAAGCTGTTACTATGAAGATATCAACTATTGATATTTGAGGGAGCTTATATGGAATTTAAAGATAAAATTGTTATCGTTACAGGTGGTGCAAGTGGTATTGGAGAGGCAACTGTTAAGGCATTTTGTCAAGAAGGTGCGAAGGTTATCATTGCCGACTTGAGTGATACAGGGCAAACATTGAGTAATACGTTGAATCAGCAAGGGTATCAATCTCTATTTTTTAAAATTGATGTGACGGATCGTCTACAAAATCAAACGTTGATTGATTTTACAGTGAAAAAATTTGGAGGTCTGGATATTATCTTTGCTAATGCTGGTATTGCAACAGATCATAATCGTCCCGCTGGTGAATTACCCTTTGCCGATTGGGATCGTTGTATTGATATTAATCTTAATGCTGTCTTTACGCTAGATAAACTCGCGATCGAATATTGGATTCAACAAGATCAATCTGGAATTATTGTGAATTGTGGTTCAATTCATAGTTGGGTCGGGAAGGAACGAATTACTGGGTATGCGACTACAAAAGGAGCTGTTAAATTACTGACACAATAATTAGCTATTGATTATGCAAGTAAGGGAATTCGTGTGAATGCAGTTTCTCCTGGATATATCGATACACCGCTTTTAAAAGATCTTCCTATTGAAGCAAAAGAAGAATTAGTAAAACTACATCCTATTGGTCGATTAGGGCGTGCCGAAGAGGTGGCAGATGCGGTGCTATTTTTAGCAAGTAATAGAGCTAGTTTTATTAATGGCATTTCTTTGTTGGTAGATGGTGGATATGTAGCGCGCTAAAAGCTCAGCGCTAAAATAAGATATAGAATTTGTCAATACTTTTATAAGGTGTAGTTGTATAGTAATTCACTGTTTATGAATTGATTTTATATGGCTACCAAAAAAGAATAAAGAGGAAGCTCAATTCATATGAGTCTTCCTCTTTTTAAATATAGTTGTTCATATTGCCTATGCCATCTGCCCAATGGTCGCTCTAAATCGACGATGTGCAAAATAGAAGAAGGCGCTTCCGATAATGAGCAGATAGAGCATCTGTGGCCAAACAATCGAAATTCCCGCACCTCTAAAGAGAATCGCTTTACCAAGTTCGATAAAGTGTGTCGTTGGCGCTATGAGCATAATATTTTGAATAAGTTCCGGCATACTCTCTCTTGCCGTCATACCCCCCGATAACATTTGAAGCGGGACGAGTACCAAGAGTAGCAACATCCCAAATTGTGGCATATTACGTGCTAGGGTTGCTAGATAGATCCCGATAGATGTGGTGGCAAAGAGATTAAGTGCTGCACCAAAGACGAAGAGTCCTACTGAGCCTTCCACCGGAACCTTAAGCCAACCTTGTACAACAAAGACTAATGATAAGGAGGCTGCAATCAGTACCACAAGGCCCATAGACCAAACTTTTGAGAGCATAATCTCAAAAGGCGTTAAAGGCATTACTAAGAGATGCTCAATGGTTCCTCGTTCTCGCTCTCGGAT
Source organism: Ignatzschineria larvae DSM 13226 (assembly GCF_038500265.1). Classification (NCBI taxonomy): domain Bacteria; kingdom Pseudomonadati; phylum Pseudomonadota; class Gammaproteobacteria; order Cardiobacteriales; family Ignatzschineriaceae; genus Ignatzschineria; species Ignatzschineria larvae. The sequence continues at coordinate 1,070,591 of NZ_CP150637.1, forward strand.
GACTGCTGCCCCTGTGAGAATAATTGAGAGCATTGTAATCAGGTTTATGACTTCATTAAGCGCACCAAACCAAGCCGCAGTTAGATTGGGATTAAAACGCATCCGTTCAGTGATGTTAACAGGAAGACTCTGTTTTTGCCGTTCTCTTGCTATATATTCACCGACCTCTCCATTGATAATCTGAGTGATAATCACATTACCGGTAAAGCCTTGTGTCATACGGGTCGCATCAATATTGAGTTGCATCGTCGGCGTACGATCTCCTAAGAGATCTTGCTGAAATGAAGGGGGAATATTGAGCACGAAAGTATATTGTCCCTTATCCATACCGATATCCATCTCATCAAGCGTAATATTATCAGGTAACGTAAATTGAGGCGGATAGAAAGCGCTCTGTATTCGTTCTGATAGCGTTGATCGATCCTCATCAACCACAGCGATACTCGCATTTTGTAAACCATCAGGCACTGCCGTTGCCGCAGTATATACAGATACCGTAAAGGTAAAGGCGATGAGCACTAAGAGGAAAGGATCCCGAATTAAGCTCCATAGCTCTTTAATGCCAAGATTGTAGATGTTTTGTGCATAAGTTTTATTCATCTTAAGAATCCTGTTTTTTGAGTAAAAGAACACTGAAGAGAATAATCAGCGGTCCACCTATCATTAGAATAAAGATCTCGCTATGTAGATCTTGGAAGTAGAGCGCTTTATTAAAGATTCCCCGAGAAATCGTTAACATATGTGATGCGGGATAGAGTTCTCCAATAATGCGTCCCATCCCTTCAAGCGAACTTACAGGATTGAGCATCCCGGCAAATTGAATGGAAGGAATCAAAGTGCCAATAATCGTGAAGAACATAGCGCCAATTTGACTCTTTGTAAAGCTCGAAGCGAAGAGACCAAAACCGGTAGAGAAGATTGTAAAGAAGAGTACTGCAAGCGTTAACGTTAATAATCCCCCTTTAACCGGCACGCCAAAAAGCGTCAAGGCTAAGAAGATCATCAAAACAAAGTTAAACATCGCCACAATGATATAGGGGATCTGTTTTCCTAGTAAGAACTCAAGCTTTGTGACCGGCGTTACATAGAGGTTAAGAATAGAACCAAGCTCTTTTTCTCGAACGACTGAAAGCGCTGCTAACATCGCGGGAATAAGAAGTAACATAATCGGAATAACCGCCGGGACAATGGCCACTAAACTTTTCACATCAGGATTATAACGGTAACGTACTTCAATATTGAAATTTTCAGGAAGCTCAATGCCATAACTATATTTAGCTTCTTTCTTGAGCCAATCTAAATGCATACCTTGTACATAACCACGAATGGTCTCGGCGCGTTGCGGCATCGCACCATCAATCCAAACGCCAATTTCAACGGGTGCGCCTCGTGCCACATCACGGGCAAAGTTAGGAGGAATTTCAATAGCTAATGCGATCTCTGCGCTACGCATCCTTTCATCAAGTTGGTCATAATCGTAAATAGGATCTTGCTCAACAAAGTAACGGGAGCCTGCAATATTATTCACATAGCTTGTACTCAGTGTAGTTTGATCTCGGTCTAAAATCGCGTAGGGTAGATCCTCTACGTCCATGGTAATTCCGTAGCCAATGGTGGCCATCAGGATCAAGGAACCTAATAGGGCTAATGTGGCACGAACCGGATCTCGGCGTAACTCTAACGCTTCTCGCCAAGTGTAGCTGAGTAACCGTTGAATACTAAAACGCTTTGGCTTCGCTTCGGCTTCCTGATCGGCTTTTTCAGGATCAATTTCCCCTGTAATGCGCGTCTCTTTCGCTTCTTCATCAGAAGGGATATCATCACCGGCACCAGCATCTAATAGATATTTAATAAAAGCTTCTTCTAAAGTATCGGTGCCTTGTTTAATGATCAGATTTTCAGGTGTATCACTATCGAGCACTTCACCGGCATGCATCATTGACATACGATCACAGCGCAATGCTTCATTCATAAAGTGGGTTGAGATGAAGATTGTTACGCCATCTTTACGAGAAAGCTCGATGAGTAAACGCCAGAAATTATCCCGCGCAATAGGGTCAACGCCCGATGTAGGCTCATCTAGAATCAGTAATTCAGGTTTATGTACCATCGCAACGGCAAGCGAAAGTCTTTGACGCATTCCAAGTGGAATATCATCCGGAAGTTTCTCTAATACCGATTGAAGGTCAAAGCGCTGCACCATTTCTGCAACACGATGATCGATTTGATCTGCAGGTACATGAAAGAGTTTGGCATGGAGCACTAAATTTTGAAGCACCGTTAATTCACTATAGAGTGAGAACGCTTGCGACATATAGCCAACACGTTTGCGCGTATTAATATCTTCAGAATCGATCTCTTGCCCAAAGAGCCAAGCTTGCCCCTCGCTCACCGGGAGGAGACCTGTCAACATCTTCATTGTAGTGGATTTACCACAACCATTGGAGCCCAAGAAACCGAAGATTTCCCCTTTTTTAATCTCAAAACTCACATGATTAACAGCGGTAAAATCCCCAAATTTCTTGGTCAATCCTTCAGCTTTAATTGCGGTAGGTGTATCTTCTGTCAGTTCAAGCGGTGGAACGATAATGGGCTCGTAACCTTCTTTTTTCTCATCAGGGAGAAGATCAATAAAGGCTGCTTCCAAATTATCTGTATTAGTTTGCTCTAATAACTCTTTAGGCGTTCCGGTAGCGAGTATCTTGCCATCATCCATCGCTACTAACCAATTGAAACGCTCGGCTTCATCCATATAGGCTGTCGCGACCATCACGCTCATTGAAGGGCGCTCTTTACGAATACGATTAATCAGATCCCAAAATTGTGAACGGGCTAAGGGGTCAACGCCGGTTGTCGGTTCATCGAGAATCAGTAGATCAGGATCATGAATGAGCGCACAGCAGAGACCGAGTTTCTGTTTCATACCGCCGGAGAGTTTCCCTGCAGGGCGATCTAAGAATTTATAGAGACCAGTGCTTTTCGTGAGATCATCAATTCTGCGTCGGCGTTCTTGATCATTATGACCAAAGAGTCGTCCGAAGAATTGGAGATTTTCCTCCACCGACAGTGTAGGGTAGAGGTTTTTCCCAAGTCCTTGAGGCATATAGGCGATACGTGGACAGATACGATCGCGTACTGATTTTTCACGCATATCGCCCCCGAGGACAATCACTTCGCCCGTCTGAATTTTACGCGCACCAGCAATGAGTGAGAGTAGGGTAGATTTTCCAACACCATCAGGACCGATCATACCGGTAATAATGCCGTGGGGAATCTCAATAGAGAGGTTATCTAATGCCTGATTTTCTCCATAATAGAAAGAGAGATCTTGTACAGAAACTACGGATTGATTCATCTGCATCGTTGAATATCCTTTTTTAAATGACTACAAACGTAGGGTAAGTTGCGCCTATTTTGGAATCCAAAATTTTTCATATACTTAAAGACCTATTATAGATACAAGGGATCTATTATTTATTTGATGTCGTTGGCGCAGTAAGCTCTGCTGCTTCTTCAATAAGTGGGCCTTCTAAGAAAGCTGGCCATTTTTTATCTGGGTTCGTTTGAATATACGCCTCTCCCGTGACACCTGTCTTAATATATTTTTGATAACGATCGAGTAATTCATGTGGAATTTTGGCTTTCACTCGATACATCAATTTTTGACGTTCATTTTGAGTCTCCACTGTTTTAGGCGTAAATTGTGCTTCAGGAGATACAAAGGTAACACGTGCAGGAATCGGCATGTCAGGCGCAACATCTAACACGATACGAACTTCGGTGCCATCTTTTTCACCTTCTACTAACATCCCGGTGTATTCTGTGGGCACGAAGAAGGTCATGTAGACTTTAGAGAGATCAAGAAGATTGAGCACTTTACCGCCGGCCCCTAATACTTCTGAAGGTTCGGAGATGCGATATTGAATGCGACCTGTAACGGGCGCTGTGAGGGCGCTATCTTTGATATCCGCTTTTACACGATTAATCGTCGCCTGTGCTGCGGATACTTGTGACTGTGCTGCGACATATTGTGCCTTAGCTGCATCGATCGCAGCTTGGGCGGCGGCAACTTGAGATTCAGCTGTGGCAACATCAGAACGGGAAACTCGGGTGAGTGCTTCTTGATCATCAAACTCTTGTTCGGTAGAGGCCCCTTTTTTCACGAGCGTTTGAATTCTTTTAAGTTTACGTTCAGCAGCATAGAGTTTACTTTCTGCAGCAGAAACAGCTGATTCAGCAGCAACTTTATCACTTTCACGAGCGGTAACGACCGCTTTAGCAGAATTCGCTTGATGTTGTGCTTGTTCATAATAAGCTTCTGCTTCTGCAAGTTGGGCTTCTAAGGAATCAAGTTGCATGATTGCTAATAGTTGGCCCTCTTCAACGTAATCTCCTTCATCTACAAGAATCTGATCTACACGACCAGGAAGTTTTGTGGCAATATCAAGCGGTGTAACTTCAATACGGCCATTGGCTTTGATAAATCCTTCTACAGGATCGCGATTAAGAAGAAAGTTAGCGATAATAATTAATGCAACAATGATAATGCCAATAATAATGTACTTGTTACGTTTACTCTTTTGCATATGAACCCCTTCTAAATGTGTTAATCAATATAGTAAACCCACTAGCACTAGACGAGACCAATAGATGGCACTAGTAATGTAATCGTGTTGTTATGATTTATATTGTGGGATATTGAAAATAAAAACGACTACAAGCGTGGATTAATGTCTTATTGAAGTAGTACCTTGTTCTTAACCTCATTCTATATTAAATAATTAAGAATAACAGTAAAGCAATAACAAAAAATGACGAAAAAAATAGTTTATTTACCATGTAGAGATAATGAAAATAATTGGTTAGTAAATATTAATTATTTCATGTTGCGATATCTATTGATTTTCCCGATTGATGAATTGAAAGTACTGAAGTGTTGAGAGTCATGATAAGTACTTCAATTGAGACAAAAGGTATGAAAAGTTACAGAATATCTGGAAAGTTTATTTGAATGAAGCGGGGGGAAGTATAGTAAATTGGGTTTAAGAAAAATAGTTTTAAGCAACCAGTGTGGGATTTTAAAAGAACATAAAACTGCGCACTAAACAACAGTTGCAAGATACCGGATAGAACAGTTTCCTCACTTCTTACAACCGATGCACAGGCATTTAAATAAGCTTATTTTGAACCGATATTACTATAGTGAACGTAAGGTTGATTATTTGGTTAGATAACCTCAGTATGATAGCTAATCTTCAAGAGTATTTGTGCAATACAGATTACTAATGATACTGATATTTATTTATAAATAAGAGGAGGCACTCAATAAAAAAGAACCCATATTGTAATATGGGTCCAATATGGGTCTTTCGTTATATCTTCTAGAAATAAGTAGTTGAGTTTTTATTTCTATTCTTCTTATTATTAGCAGATCAGGGGATTAAGCGAGTTTCTCTTTAATCCAGCTATCCGCAGCTTTAAAGGCTTGCGGAATTTCTTGTGGATTACTGCCGGCACCTGTCGCTGAATCTGGGCGACCGCCGCCTTTACCGCCAACAATAGTCGCTGCAATATTGAGTAATTCGCCTGCTTTGATTGTACCGGTTAAAGCTTTATCAACGCCGGCAACAATCGCAACACGTCCATCGACTTCACTCATGAGTAGAGTAATGCCTTGTGTTTCTGCTTGAAGATTGTCACAAAGCTCACGCAGTGAACGACTATCAGCGCCATCGACTTTTGCAAGGATCACTTTGACATCATTAATCACCTCCGCTTTTCCTAAAATCGGCCCACGATTTGCAAATACGAGTTTCGATTGCAATTGTGCAAGCTCTTTACGAAGTGATTTACTCTCATCAAGTGCTTGTTCAACGCGGCTTGTAATATGGGCACTATCTGTTTTAAGTGTCGCACCTAAATGATGAAGTGTTGCGCTCTCTTCAAGCATAATTTCCACTGCTTGCCCGCCAGTCACTGCTTCAATACGGCGAACACCTGCCGCGATCCCGGTTTCTTGGGTAATTTTGAAGAGGCCGATGTCACCGGTTGCTGCCACATGAGTCCCGCCACAAAGCTCAATCGATCCACCCATTTCAACCACACGAACTTGAGCGCCATATTTTTCACCGAAAAGTGCCATCGCGCCTTTCGCTTTTGCATCATCAATCGCCATCTCTTCAATCAGAATAGGGTCATTTTGACGAATTGCTTCATTCACCATCCGCTCAACATTTTGCAGTTCAGCAAAGCTTACAGGTTTATTGTGAGAGAAGTCAAAACGTAGACGCTCATCCGTCACTAACGAACCTTTCTGTTCAATATGGCTACCGAGCAATGTTTGTAATGCTTTATGTAATAAATGCGTTGCCGAGTGATTTTTACGAATCAAATTACGGCGACTATTATCAATTTCTGCCGTTACTTTGGCAGATTTTGAGATTGATCCTTCGGTAACAACACCGATATGAAGGAAGATATCTTGCTGTTTTTTTGTATCTTTCACTAAGAACGTGAAGCCATCGCCTTTAATAGTCCCGGTATCGCCCACTTGTCCCCCAGATTCACCATAAAATGGGGTTTCAGTTAAGACAATCATCGCTTCATCACCATTATGAATCTGATCCACTTCTTCACCACCCACTAAAATGGCATGAATCTCAGCATCGCTATCTGCTTGTTCATAGCCTTTAAATGCTGTTTGGGTAAGATGATCGATTTTAAGGAGTTTTTCTGCACCAAAGTTACTTGCCGCACGAGCACGCTCTCTCTGTTCTTCCATACAGCGTTCAAAGCCTGCCATGTCGAGCGTTAAATCTTGCTCTCGTGCAATATCATTGGTCAAATCGACAGGGAAACCGTAAGTATCATAGAGTTTGAAAATGGTTTCGCCTTGAATCTCTTTAGATTTGAGGTTCGCAATATCTGCTTCTAATAATTTAAGACCATTTTCAAGTGTAGTAGAGAAGCGTTTCTCTTCTTCTTTGATGGTTTCGATAATGAAATCTTGTTTCTCGACTAATTGTGGATAGGCTTCCCCCATCTCTTTCACAAGTGCCGGTACAATTTTGTAGAAGAAAAGATCTTTTTGGCCTAACTTATAACCATGACGAATCGCTCGGCGAATAATACGGCGGAGCACATAGCCTCGACCCTCATTAGAGGGTAAAATGCCATCGGCAATTAAGAAAGAGACCGAACGAATATGATCGCTCAAAACCTTTAGTGAATTATTATTTAAATCTTTGATACCTACTGCATCAGCAGAGGCTTGAATTAAGTTCACAAAGAGATCGATCTCATAATTACTATGCACTTTTTGAAGAATCGCTGAAATACGCTCTAATCCCATTCCTGTATCGATTGATGGATTCGGTAATGGATGCAAGGTACCTTCTTCATCTCGATTAAATTGCATGAAGACAAGATTCCAGATCTCAATAAAGCGATCGCCATCTTCTTCTGCAGATCCCGGAGGGCCGCCCCAGATATGATCGCCATGATCGTAGAAAATTTCAGAGCAAGGTCCACAAGGCCCTGTATCGCCCATTTGCCAGAAGTTATCAGATCCGCCATCGGCTTTATCGCCAATGCGGATAATCTTCTCTGCCGGAACGCCAATCACTTTATTCCAAATATCAAAAGCTTCATCATCGGTATGATAAACCGTTACGAGGAGCTTTTCTGCGGGTAGATTGTAAACCGTTGTTAACAATTCCCAAGCATAAGTGATCGCTTTCTCTTTGAAGTAATCCCCAAAGCTGAAGTTTCCAAGCATCTCAAAAAAAGTATGATGACGTGCGGTAAAACCTACATTTTCGAGGTCATTATGCTTACCGCCTGCACGGACACATTTTTGTGCAGTGGTTGCGGTCTTATAATCCCGTTTCTCTAAACCGAGGAAACAATCTTTAAATTGATTCATACCGGCATTGGTAAAGAGGAGCGTCGGATCATTCGCAGGGAGTAGAGAACTAGAAGCAACTTCTCGATGTCCTTTACTGACAAAGAAGTCGATAAATTTACGGCGTATTTCGTTAGTCTTCATGGAATTTTATACTTTATGATCAGGAGAATAGTGCAAATCATTGTCATCACAATGGGGAGAGCAACTACTCTCTAATGGTTAAAAGATTCTGTTATAAAAAATTTTACTGTTCAATTCTACCAATTTTAATTGTTTGCCGCATAATTTTGAAATTTAAAACCACAATTTTAGCAATCATCGATATTGATGGGAGGAGATACAATCTGTTTCTGATATATTTTATCGGCACATTTATTTTATTTCGTTTTATTTCGTTCTACCGTGTGATATTTTTAGTTGTTATTGATAATTTATGAATAGAAGATAGAAGGAAGTACAAAATCCCCTTATGAGACTCCATAATATAGAAGATCAGAAATCCTTAACCCCGAAATTAGCGCTTACTTTTCTTAAAGAGGGAAATCAACGCTTTGTCGCTAACCTCAAAGCGCATAGTAATCTACTTGAGCAAGTGAATGAGACAAAAGCAGGGCAATTTCCATTTGCGATTATTTTAAGTTGCATCGATAGTCGTACTTCTGCTGAATTGATCTTCGATCAAGGTTTAGGGGATATCTTTAGTGCTCGAATTGCCGGCAATGTGTTGAATGAAGATATTATCGGCTCAATGGAATTTGCTTGTAAGCTCGCAGGTTCAAAATTAATCGTGGTATTAGGGCATAGCCATTGCGGTGCGATTACCGGCGCTTGTCATGGTACGGAGCTTGGACATTTAACGAATCTTCTAGCTAAGGTTAAACCGTCTATTGAATATGTACAGAAACATCATCAACATCTCGATATTCGTTCGAAAGAAGCTGTCGATCAAGTGGCCTTTCATAATGTTGAACATACCATTTCTCATACATTAGAGAAAAGTGCTGTTCTCAAAGAGATGTATGAAGCGGGAGATATCGGAATTGTCGGGGCTTTCTACAAAGTTGAAACCGGAGAAGTCGATTTTATTCAAGAGCTATTTGTGGAGAAATAGAAAATGCCAGCAGATGATTCTTGCCGGCATTACTGTATTGATTGTATCGATTATTCCAATTCAATAGAGTGTTAAATTGATTCCTAAACAGAGTACTAGACAGATTCTGTTGTAATTCTTCACTGTTATGATTGAATTATTTTAATCCTTAAATATCCAAGGTGCTCTTTCTGCTCGTTTGGCTTCATAAGCACGGATTTCATCAGCGTGTTCTAAGGTTAAGCTGATATCGTCAAATCCTTGAATAAGGCAATGTTTACGGAATTCATCAATTTCGAAGATAAATGAATCTGTTAATACTTCACCCTTGCGTACTGCGGTCACACTTTGATTAGGTAGATCAATTGCAATCTCAAGATCATCATATTGTGCAGTCAGTTGGAATAAAGTTTCGATCTGTTCTGGTGTTAAACGAATGGGAAGAAAACCATTTTTGAAGCAGTTATTATAGAAAATATCTGAATAGCTAGAGCTAATCACTGCCCGAAATCCATAATCGGTTAATGCCCAAACAGCATGTTCCCGGGAAGAGCCACAGCCAAAATTTTCTCGGGCGAGTAGAATGGTGGCTTCTTTATATTGTGGCTGATTGAGTGAAAATTCCATATTAAGAGGACGCTTGCTGTTATCCATTCCTGGAGCACCGAGATCTAAATAACGCCACTCATCAAAGAGATTAGGACCAAATCCTGTTTTATAAATACTCGTTAAAAATTGTTTAGGAATAATGGCATCGGTATCAATATTGGCTCGATCGAGAGGAACAACGATGCCGGTATGAGTTACAAATGGTTGCATAGATAATCTCCTTCTTGATTAAGCTTCATTAATAGTACGAATATCCACAAAATGCCCAGCAATTGCAGCAGCGGCCGCCATCGCAGGGCTCACTAAGTGAGTACGGCCTGCAGCACCTTGACGGCCCTCAAAGTTCCGATTAGAAGTGGAAGCGCAACGTTCATAAGGCTCAAGTCTATCAGGATTCATCGCAAGACACATTGAGCAACCTGGCTCACGCCATTCAAAGCCAGCATCAATAAAGATTTGATCTAATCCTTCTGCTTCTGCAGCCGCTTTGACAATCCCTGAGCCGGGAACAACCATCGCTAATTTGATATTAGGAGCAATTTTTTTCCCTTTCACGAATCGCGCTGCATCGCGAATATCTTCTAATCGAGAGTTGGTGCAAGAGCCGATAAAGACCTTATCAATCATCATCTCTTCTGGGGATTCACCCGCTTTCAATCCCATATATTTAAGTGCTTTAGCGATGCTGTCTCGCTGTACAGCATTAGCCGCTTTTTCAGGATCGGGGACAACTTGATCGATACCAATCACCATTTCAGGACTGGTACCATAACTTACCTGTGGCGCGATCATTGCTGCATCGAGCGTGATCACTTTATCAAAATGCGCATTTGGATCAGAATGCAATGTTTGCCAATAGCTCACCGCTTTATCCCAATCTTCACCCTTAGGAGCAAATGGACGATTTTTAACATACTCTATCGTGGTATTATCAACGGCCACTAATCCGACGCGAGCACCAGCTTCTATCGCCATATTACACATGGTCATTCGACCTTCCATTGACAGATTAGCGACAGCATCGCCAGCAAACTCAATGGCATAGCCGGTACCGCCAGCAGTACCAATATGGCCGATAATGGCAAGAATCAGATCTTTAGCAGTCACATTAGGTTGTAATTGACCCATGACTTCGATCTTCATCGTTTTAGACGGTTTTTGCACTAGGCAACTTGTTGCCATAACATGTTCAACTTCACTAGTACCAATTCCAAAAGCAATCGCACCGAAAGCACCATGTGTTGCCGTATGTGAATCGCCGCAAACAATTGTCATCCCCGGAAGTGTCGCTCCTTGTTCAGGACCTGCAACGTGTACAATGCCTCGGCGTTGATCACCGATAGGGAAGTAATTGAGGGCATGTTTTGTGGCATTTTGATGCAGCGTATCGACTTGCAGTTTAGCAATAGGATCTGTGATATTCGCGATATCACTTGTTGTCGGCGTATTGTGATCTGCCATTGCGACAATTGCATTTTTACGCCAGAGCGAACGTCCTGCTTTCTCGAGGCCTTCAAAAGCCTGAGCGCTTGTAACTTCATGAATAATATGTCGATCGATATAGAGAAGGGCTGTACCATCTGCTTCAGTGCGAACAACATGATCATCCCAAATCTTTTCGTAAAGTGTTTTTGCTGTCATTTTTATATCCACTATCTTTTTTATGAATGCGTTGATGCGTTGATTCCTATAGATCTATTTTCCTATTAGGGATAAAAACTATTACTAATAAGAAAATCATAAGCAACTTATTGATAAGCCTAATGTCGGATAGGGAAGGCTTGGGTAGATCTTTAATGTGATAAAGATTACCGTTGTTCACATGATCATAAGATTTTGTCCTGATCTGTGCTATAAAGTTGATCGCTGCTCATTCGCCCTTGTGATTCTCATTTGATTATGTAATAGCGATGGAAGTTTATCTGACCACGCTATGATTTTTTTGAGGGCTCTTATATTCTAATACCCTGTTTTTGATTTTTTGTAAAATAGAACACTATAAATCGGGTAATAAGTTGTCAGGCGTAATGATTAGGATAGCACTCATCTTTTAACAAAAACAAGTAGATGAATGAAAAGCTGTAAAACAGAGAAAAAGATACAAACAACTTACGGTACAATTTATTTAGATTATTCAGAATATTTAGGCTAATAACTGCACTATATATAGTAGGGAGATCGCTAATGAAAGGCGTTGAGAAACAAGTTTGGGTTGTGAAAATTGGAAGCGCTATGATTACCAATGATGGTCGTGGCGTTGATGAAGCACGAATTCATCATTGGTGTGAGCAAGTAGCTAAATTGCATGAAAAAGGGATTCAAGTGGTGCTGGTTTCATCAGGGGCTGTTGCAGAAGGAATGAAGCTTTTGAACTGGCATGAACGTCCGCAATTCTTAAGCGAGTTACAAGCGGCGGCTTCTGTTGGGCAATCTTCCCTTATTCGTGCTTGGAGTCGAGGATTTATGCCATTTAATCTGAATGTAGGGCAGATTCTATTGACCCATGAAGATGCCGCAGATCGTCAACGCTATCTCAATATTAAAAATACAATTAATACGCTATTACAATACGATGCTGTACCCGTTATTAATGAGAACGACACAATCTCTTTTTCAGAGATTAAGTTTGGCGATAATGATACCTTAGGGGCGCTTGTTGCGAATCTCATTGAAGCGGATAACTATATTATCCTGACGGATCAAGAGGGCGTTTATGAAGCGGATCCACGTAAAAATCCTGAGGCAAAGATGATTCATGAAGCTGACGCCCATGATGAACGATTATTAGGCATGGTAACGAGTGAAGGTGGAAAATTTGGAACAGGTGGTATGTACACTAAGATCACCGCCTCGCATATTGCGGCAACATCTGGTACGAATACCTATATTGTGAAAGGGGATCGTCCAAATGCCTTATTAGATATTGCAAATTCTGCCAAAGTGGGCACAAAGTTGAAGGCTGATGGCTCTGTGATTGCGGCGAAAAAGCGTTGGATGCTGGCACAAAAGCAGATTAAAGGGCATTTGGTCATTGATGATGGTGCGGTAAAAGCGATGTTAGAAGATGGTAAGAGCTTGTTACCTATCGGAGTGATTGCCGTAGATGGTAATTTTGATCGGGGTGATGTTGTTGTCTGTATTGATCAAAAAGGTCGGGAAATCGGTCGAGGTTTGAGTAATTATCATGCATTGGAAATTGAGAATATTTTGCAAACGCCATCCTCTGAAATCGTTGATAAACTCGGGTATATCATTACTGATGAGTTGATTCATCGGAACAATTGGGTTGAAACACAATAATTTCACCCCATATTGATAATTAGCAATTAAATTTAACTGTAAAATCAGGTATGATAAGGGGCTAAATTTGTTAGCTATGTCATAAAAATTAGAAGTTAGATAACTAGCTATTAAAATAACAACAAACATTGAATTGGTAAAAGGTCTCAAATGATTAATAAATTAATCCGAAAAATCTTTGGTACACGTAATGATCGTATGATTAAAGAAGCAAAGCGTTACGTGATGCAAGTGAATGCGCTAGAAGAGAAAATGCGCGCTATGTCGGACGAGGAGCTTAAAGGGCAGACCAATCTCTTTAAAGAGCGCCTAACCAAAGGTGAGACCTTAGATGATCTACTTCCTGAAGCCTTTGCGGTCATGCGGGAAGCGTCATTCCGAGTATTAGGAATGCGTCACTATGATGTGCAGTTGATCGGTGGTTATATGCTACATAAAGGGCGTATCGCTGAGATGCGTACCGGTGAAGGTAAAACACTGGTCGCAACGCTTGCGGTTTATCTGAATGCGATCGCCGGCAAAGGGGTTCATGTTGTGACGGTGAATGACTATCTTGCTCGCCGTGATGCTGAGTGGATGGGGCAAGTATATAACTTCTTAGATTTAACCGTCGGTGTGATTGTTTCGAATCAATCATTAGAAGAGAAAAAAGCGGCTTATCAAGCGGATATATCCTATGCGACTAATAACGAGTTAGGCTTTGATTATCTACGGGATAACATGGTTTTTGATATGAGCCAAAAGGTACAACGTCCGCTCTATTTTGCCGTCATCGATGAGGTAGACTCAATCTTAATCGATGAAGCGAGAACGCCGTTAATCATTTCAGGGCCTGTTGAAGGTAGTGCAGAACTCTATCATGCTGTTAATAAACTCATTCCACATCTTAAAAAGCCAACGGCTGATGGGCCTATCGATTTTGAGATCAATGAGAAAGATAAACAGGTCAATCTCACAGAAGAGGGACATCAACATCTCGAATCACTTCTAATGGAAGCAGAGTTATTGAAAGAGGGTGAGAGTCTTTATGATAGTCAAAACTTAAAACTCTATCATCACGTCGATAACTGCTTACGTGCACACTATATTTTCCACAAAGATGTCGATTATATCGTCGAAAAAGGCGAAATTGTTATCGTTGATGAGCATACTGGTCGAACACTCGCCGGCCGTCGTTGGTCTGATGGTTTACATCAAGCCATTGAAGTGAAAGAAGGGGTAGAAGTTAAACCTGAGAATCAAACATTGGCTTCTATTACATTCCAAAACTACTTCCGTATCTATGAAAAATTAGCGGGTATGACCGGTACAGCAGACACAGAAGCACCGGAATTTTTAGAAATTTATGGACTAGAAGTGGTGGTCATTCCGACAAACCGCCCCATTCAGCGTAAAGATTATGGAGATCTCATCTATCTCACTCAACAAGAGAAATATGAAGCGATCATCAAAGATATTCAAGATTGTTATGAGCGCAAACAACCTGTATTAGTGGGAACCGCTTCTGTTGAAGTTTCAGAATTAATCTCTGATCTTCTAAAAGCTGAAAATATCCCCCATGAAGTCTTAAATGCTAAACAACATGAACGGGAAGCGTACATTGTTGGGCGTGCTGGTATTCCGGGAGCTGTGACAATTGCTACTAATATGGCGGGTCGTGGTACCGATATCGTGTTAGGTGGTAATGTGAAGCTTGAGGAAGAGCTCTATCTCGCTGAAAACCCTAACGCTACAGAAGAAGAGTTGAAAGCACTTCGCGAAAAAGCGAAAGAGCGCCAGAAAGAGGTGCTCGAGCTTGGCGGTTTACATATTATCGGGACAGAGCGCCATGAATCTCGTCGTATCGATAACCAGCTTCGTGGTCGTGCCGGCCGTCAAGGGGATGTGGGTTCTTCACGTTTCTATCTATCACTTGATGATCATTTAATGCGAATCTTTATGAATCCTAAGATGCGCAGCTTGATGGCAAGTTTAGGAATGGGTAATGGCGAAGCGCTTGAGCATCGTATGATTACTCGCTCTATTGAAAATGCCCAGCGTAAAGTGGAAGGCCATAACTTCGATATCCGTAAAAATCTTCTTCAATATGATGATATTGCTAATGATCAACGTAAAATTATCTATCAACAACGTGATGATATCTTAAAAGCAGAAGATATTAGCAATGCCATTAAGATGATGCGGGAGCAAGTATTTGCGGAGATTGTAGAGAAATATGTCCCTGCACAAAGTTATGCCGAGCAGTGGGATTTAGAAGGTCTTACAGATATTCTCAATAAAGAATTCCGTATTGATCTTAATTTCACTAAGATGCTTGCCGATAACCCTAATTTAACGGAAGAAGAGATCTATAATACGATTATTGCGGAAAGTGAGCGTATTTACGAAGAGAAGAAAAAACAGGCGAATGCGGATGTTGATCCAACGCAATTCCGTCGTTTTGAAAAATCTGTTCTACTTGAAGTACAAGATTCACAATGGAAAGAGCATCTTGCAGCGATGGATTATTTGCGTCAAGGGATTCAACTTCGCGCCTATGGCCAACGTCGTCCTGAGCAAGAATATAAACGAGAATCCTTTATTCTCTTTGAAGAGATGCTGCATCAAATTCACTACAAAACAATTCGCTTCTTAAGCAATATCGTGATTCGGGTAGAGAAACCTGAAGAGGTGCAAGAGACATTGCAAGCACCGGTAGAAGCTGAAAGTAAAGTGATTCAAGGCTCTATCACCAATGCTGAAGATATTGATCGTTTAGCAGATGAAATTGGTAATATTCAGGAGGAAGGGATTGCCGATACTGAAAAAGCAATTTTAGCAGATATTCAATCTGGCGCACTAGATGAGAAAAAGGGGGGTAATGAGCCTTGTCCTTGTGGTTCAGGTAAGCCTTATTCCCAATGTCATGGTGCGATTGAGCTAAATGAAAAGGAACATGATCTCTTCCATATCGGTCGTAATGATCCATGTCCTTGTGGTTCAGGTGCTAAGTATAAAAACTGTCATGGTAAGATTCGTTAATAGGCTCAAATTTAGAGTGATTAGATCTTATAATCTGTAGCCTGTTCGATGAAAGTGATTGAACCGAATAGTTACAGAGAGACAAAGAAGAGATAAAAGAAACCGCTAATAGTCGTCAGATTATTAGCGGTTTTATTTGATTTGGCTGAATTTTATAACGCTTTAATATGTTGATTTAATTGTCCTCGAGCCCGTTCAATATCAATGTTTCCTTCAAAGAATTTTGGATCCATGACTTCAATTTTGGCATACGGAATTTGATGCATTTTAAAGAGATGTTCTAAGCGCTGCGTTGTAAGCGCATAGGTTTGGTAATCTTGCAGATAATCTTTCATCGCAACATCATAGATGGAAGGATGGGCCACATAAAGCGCAACTTCATCGAGTTTCCAATAGAGTGTGTGGCCACTGCCTAATGTGCGAAGCGTTTCAGTTTGATCGAAAATGACCGCTTGAATCACTTCCCAAAGCTCTTCTAGGCCGATTTGAATCAGTTGTGATGCAAATAGGCCATTGAGATCTGCCAGGGTCACTATTGAAATATTATTAATATTCTGATTGAAAGCTGTTTCAAATTGATCCACAGACTCTTGGTTAAGATGGGCTTTAGTAATAAGCTCATTCTCTAACTGTGCAATAAAAGCTTCTGCTTCAGCATCGTCAGGCATTACAACAGTGAAGGGAAGCACCTCTAACGGATCAGCAAATTGGTTGAGTTCTTTATTAAAAATCGGAATCTCAAATTGATCAGAACTCGTTCCAATTCCAATGACTAATGGTTTAAAGTTATTGGCGCGAAATCGAATTTTAGAGATTTCAAAAAGCTGGGTATAGATCGGAAAATTGGGGCGAATAATTTGGTGAAGATGATAGATAGAGCCGATACCAATTAATCCATACTCTCTAATTTGGGGGAAATATTGTGCGATATTCTGGCCAATTGTATGCAGTAATTCGGTTGCTTGTTCTTTATCAAGGTAATGTGCTTTTTCATCAGGTTTGGGCTGATGTTCGATAACGACAGCTAGGTCGATCGTTCGAAGTCTGTTCTCCATGAGTATCCTTATTAAATCGGAATATTGCCGACAAAAATAGTAGATAAAATAGATATAGGTATCTGTTTAGGCCTATATCCATTGTCTGTAAAAATGTTGAATGTAGCATTGTACGTCTTTCTGCTAGAGAACAGCAAATTGCTTTTAATGCTTTCTATGTCAGTCAAAGTCGTTATTTTAAGTAGTTGAAATTATCAATCAATTAATTAAATAAGAATTGGTATCAAATGTATTTTTTTATCGTTTAAATTTTAAGGAAGTTCCGCTATACTTTTGAAGGATTAAATATGGATTAGTTGTTATTTGTCCGTCATCGATATTTCTTATTTATAGTATATTAACAATAGTATATTAAATAGTATATTGTGTTATTTATTGAGTGAGAAATTTTCTCAAATAATTCATCATATTAAGATCAGCTTAAGTTTCATTGACTATAAAATAGGAATAGAGAAGCATAATAATAGAGTGAAAAAATAGGGCTTAAGCACATTTAAGATGAGAATAATAAATTAAATGGACGCTATCCTTCAATAGTAAAAAATAGTGAAACAAGAAGAGACGTAAAAACAAGAACAAAAAATCATCAATTGCTAACTTAATTAACAGATTAAAACTATGAAAAAATATCGTAAATGGATTGTAAGCTTGGTTATTATTGCTATTGTGGGGGTTATAGGTTATGTCTATTTGAAACCTGAAGATCGTATTAATTATTTAACCGCACCGGTAGAAAAAGGGGATCTTGAGGTAAGTATCTTAGCTTACGGTAAGATGGAAGCATCGCAACAGGTGGATGTGGGGGCGCAGGTTTCAGGGCAGATCCAAAAGATGTATGTTACCCTTGGCGAATCTGTGAAGAAGGGGGAGCTGCTTGTCGAGATCGATGATCTTCCTCAACAAAATGCGCTTCGAGATAGTGAAGCACGGTTGAAGAATATGATTGCTTCAAAAGTAGCTAAAGAAGCACAACTGATCAATGCTCGTATTAATCTCGAGCGTCAGAAAAATCTCATTAAAAATGGGGCGACAACGCAATCTGAATATGATCTAGCGGAGGCGAATTTAAAGGTTTATGAAGCAGAAGTCGAGGCTCTTGTGGCGCAAATTGCCCAAGCACAGATTGCACTCGATACCGCTGAAATTGATCTTGGTTATACTAAAATTACATCGCCGATGGATGGCGTTGTCGTTGCAACGGTTGTGAAAGAGGGACAGACGGTGAACTCAACCCAAACAGCACCGACAATTGTTAAAGTGGCGGATCTTTCGGTTATGACGATTAAAGCGCAAATATCTGAAGCGGATGTCACCAAACTCTATCCCGGCATGAAGGCTTACTTTACGATTTTGGGGGAGCCAGATCAACGCTATGAAGCTGTATTACGGCAAATTGAGCCGGCAACGGAAACGTTTCAAACGACAACAGGTAATGCGGTGACAAACTTCACAGAAGCGGTCTATTACAACGGTCTTTTTGATGTAGAGAATCCTGATCATAAGTTTTATATCGGTATGTCAACGCAAGTCTACATAGTGTTAGAAGATGCAGAGAATGTCTTGAAGATTCCTGTATCCGCACTTCGCTTTAATCCCACTCAAGGTGCTATGACGGGAAAAGCACCAGAAGGAATGCGCTGGGTTTGGGTGTTAGAAGATCAAACTCAAGGGAAAATTGTACCTAGAGCGATTAAAACCGGGATTTCCAATAATATTGCTGTAGAAGTAATTGAGGGCTTAAAAGAAGGGGAGGCGGTGATTACCGCGGAATCAACAGGAACTATCCCCGTTACAAGCGGTGGCCCAATGGGTCGAAGACGATAGATCATCTGTGATAAAAAATAGAGGCAATATAATGAACAACATTCCTATGATTGAGCTCACAGATCTGCGCCGTCGTTTTCGCTCTGGTGATACTGAAGTGGAAGTTTTGAAAGGGATTAACCTTTCGGTAGAGAAAGGCGAATTTATCGCGATTATGGGCGCTTCAGGTTCAGGTAAATCAACCCTTATGAACATTATCGGCGGGCTTGATTATCTTTTAGAGGGTAGCTATCGCTTTAATGGTAAAGAGATTACCCACTATGATGAAGATGAATTAGCAGAACTTCGCCGCGAGCATTTTGGTTTTATCTTTCAACGTTACCATCTTCTTAATAGCCTAACAGCCGAAGGTAATGTAGAGATGCCAGCAATCTATTCGGGAATGCCGGGACAATTACGGCATAAACGGGCAGTGGCGCTTTTAAGCCGATTAGGATTAGAGGAGCGTGTTCATTACTATCCCACCCAATTATCCGGTGGACAGCAACAGCGGGTTAGTATCGCTCGTGCATTAATGAACGGCGGTGAGATTATCCTTGCAGATGAACCCACAGGCGCACTTGATAGTGAGAGTGGAAAAGCAGTGCTTGAGATTTTGAAAGAACTCAATGAAGCAGGTCATACCATTATAATGGTTACACATGATCCTGAAGTCGCGGCGCATGCAAAACGAATTATTGAAATTAAAGATGGGGAAATTATCTCTGATCAACTTCAATCTGAACAGAGAAGTGAAGCTGTTGATATAGAGCCTCTTGCTTGGAAAAGAGCCTCAGGAGTTTCCCATATGTGGCTTCGCTTATCGAATGCCTTTAAGATGGCTATTGTGTCAATGATGATGCAACGATTGCGGACTTTTTTAACGATGCTCGGCATTATTATCGGTATTGCTGCGGTAGTGTTAGTGATCGCTTTAGGAAGAGGTTCTACTGATCAAATTATTGCAGATATTCGGCAGATGGGGACGAATACGCTGACCGTTTACCCTGGTACAGGATTTGGTGATCGGCGCTCTCAAAGTATTGATTCTCTGCAGCCGCGCGATGTAGAAGCATTAAAACAGCTTCCTTTTGTGCATAGTGTAACACCCCTAGTGGCGAATTCTGTGGAAGCACGATATGGCAATATTTCAGCCGTTAATACACAAGTTCAAGGCGTTGGTTCACAGTTTTTTGATGTGCAAGGTTATGAGATTACAGAGGGTATTGCCTTTGATGAAGAGAGTGAGAAGAACTTAGCACTTGAAGCTGTGGTCGATAAAAATACCGTTAAGACATTGTTCCCCAATGGTGAGAGTCCGCTTGGAAAGGTGATTATTCTTGGATCATTACCGGTTCAGATTATTGGCGTAGCGACTTCTAAATCTCAAGGGATGTTTAGTAGTGAAAATATGACAATCTGGATTCCTTATTCGAGTGCAATGCATAGAATGACCGGAGGAACCTCGCTGCGTAATATCACTGTACGAGTAGATGATGGTGTTGATATGAGCCTAGCGGATAAGAGTATTACCGATGTATTAATGGATCTACATGGTAAAAAGGATTTCTTTATCTACAACGCCGATGCCATTAAAGAGATGGTGGAATCAACGACGCTTATTATGCGGGTACTCATTACTTCCATTGCCTTAATTTCACTATTAGTGGGCGGTATCGGAGTGATGAATATTATGTTGGTATCTGTTGCCGAACGCACCAAAGAGATTGGGATGAGAATGGCTGTGGGAGCTCGCAAGAGTGATATTTCTCAGCAATTTCTGATTGAATCGGTACTTGTCTGCTTATTAGGCGGTATTATTGGACTATCGTTAGCATTGATGGTGGGCTTTTTAGTACAACAGGCAGGAAGCGTGATTCCATTAAGCTTCTCTGTCCCTTCAATTATCTTCTCTTTTTTAGCTGCATTTTTAATAGGCATTTTATTTGGTTATTTTCCTGCGAAAAAAGCAGCGGAACTTGCACCGATTGAGGCGCTTGAGCGTTCGTAGATTTAATAATTCAATAATTTATATAATAATATGCAAAATATATAGACTATTTATGACGTTCTGATTGAAAAAGCTATCATAAATTGGCAAACTGATCTAACTTAGGTTTAATTTGTAATATCTATTTTTTATTATTGGAGTTTATCTATGAGTCAAAATAAGCGGCCTTTGTCGCCTTTTATGCTCGGTAGCGACTATAAATTGCAAGTCACTTCGGTGATGAGTTTTTTACATCGTGCATCCGGTGCCGCATTAGTATTAGTTTTACTAGTACTCGGTGCGTGGTTTATCTCTCTTGCAGCAGGGCCTAAAGCCTTTGCAACTATGACCGCGGTGATCACAAATCCTTTAATGGCATTACTCGTGATGGTTGGTACATTTGCAGCCTGTTACCATTTCTGTAATGGTATTCGTCATCTTTTCTGGGATGCGGGGAAAGGGGTTGATATTGAATCTGCGAAAAAGAGCGCTAAGATTGTAAAAATTGCAGCGCCTGTATTAGCAGTTCTTCTTATTCTTGTTGGTTTAGTTGCGTAGGAGCTATTGAATATGAAACGTTATCAAACTCCACTAGGTCGAGTAAAAGGCCTTGGTTCTGCACACGCAGGCTCTAGTCATTGGTTAGCACAACGCGTTACAGCTGCTGTTTTAGCGGTTCTTTTTTTATGGTTTGCTTTTTCATTCGCAAGCCTCTACGGGAAAGAGTATCTCGAAGTCATGGTTTGGGTTGGCACGCCATTTAATACGGTATTACTCGTCACCTTGATTGTAACAGCGATCTATCATGCGATTTTAGGCCTTCAAGTTGTGATTGAAGATTATGTGCATAAAGCATGCCAACGTACTATCCTGATCAACGCAATGCGTGTGATCTTATCGATTATTGGCCTTGCAATTGTATGGGCAATTATTCGTGTAGGATTAGTTGTCAGCACAATGATGATCCACTAATTACTATCTCTTAATATTCCCTAATATCTTAATTGATATTGGCTAAGAAGTAACAGGATGATGCTTCTTCATAAGGTTTGTAATTCTGCAAATTACGCCTGAGAATATTCAGAGATACAATAGTTTCATTTTAATAGAATAAAAATCTCGAGGTTTTAATCGATGAGTAACTTAAAAGAGTATAAAGATTATAAAATTCAAGAACACGTCTATGACGTTGTTGTTGTCGGTGCCGGGGGCGCGGGTCTTCGTGCAACGCTTGGTATGGCAGAAAAGGGCCTTAAAACAGCTTGTGTAACTAAAGTATTCCCGACACGTTCTCATACTGTAGCGGCGCAAGGTGGTGTGTCTGCAGCCCTTGGTAATATGGGTGAAGATGACTGGCGCTGGCATATGTATGACACAGTAAAAGGTTCTGACTGGTTAGGTGATCAAGATGCAATCGAATATATGTGTCGTGAAGCAATCCCTGCGATCTTAGAATTAGAGCATTATGGCTTACCATTCTCTCGTACAGAAGAGGGTAAAATCTACCAACGTCCTTTCGGTGGTATGACTACTAACTTTGGTGAAGGGCAAGCGCAAAGAACTTGTGCGGCAGCGGATAGAACAGGGCACGCGATGCTTCATACGCTCTATCAACAATCACTCAAACACAATGCTGAATTCTATATCGAATATTTTGCTATCGATCTTTTGATGGATGAAGGTGAATGCCGTGGTGTTGTCGCTTGGGATTTAGCAGAAGGTACAATGCATGTATTCCGTTCACAAATGGTTGTGCTCGCAACAGGTGGTTACGGTCGTGCTTACTTTTCAGCAACCTCTGCGCATACTTGTACGGGTGATGGTAACGGTATGGTAGCTCGCGCGGGTTTACCACTTCAAGACATGGAATTTGTTCAGTTCCATCCTACAGGTATCTATGGCGCTGGTTGCTTAATTACTGAAGGTGTTCGTGGTGAGGGGGGGTATTTAACCAACTCAAATGGCGAGCGCTTCATGGAGCGTTATGCACCAAATGCGAAAGACCTTGCTTCTCGTGATGTTGTTTCACGTTCAATGCTTATTGAAATCCGTGAAGGTCGCGGTGTGGGGCCTAAGAAAGATCATATCTATCTTCATCTTGAGCATTTAGGACCTGAAGTGATTGAAGAGCGTCTTCCAAGTATTGCAGAAAGTGCTCGTATCTTTGCTGACGTTGATGTTCGTAAAGAGCCGATCCCTGTAATCCCAACAGTTCACTACAACATGGGTGGTATCCCAACGAATTACCATGCTGAAGTTGTCACATTGAAAGATGGTAATCCAGATACAATCGTCCCAGGATTGATGGCGATTGGTGAAGCTGCTTGTGTATCTGTACATGGTGCAAACCGTTTAGGTTCTAACTCATTACTGGATCTTGTTGTCTTTGGTCGTGCTGCCGCAAATCGTGCAGCTGAGATCTTAACGCCAAATGGTCCACATAAGCCTCTTGATAACCAAAAAATCATCGATATTTTAGATCGTTTTGACAAGATCCGTTATGCAGATGGTTCAATCTCAACTGCAGCACTTCGTGACAAGATGCAACGGGCGATGCAGGAAGATGTATCTGTATTCCGTATGCAAGAGACGCTTGAAGATGGTGCAAAACGTGTAGAAGAAGCCTATCAACAATTTAATGATATTAAAGTTCACGATCGTAGCTTAATCTGGAACTCAGATCTCGTTGAGACTTTAGAATTATCGAACCTTTTAACCTGTGCCTTAATTACTGTGAAATCAGCCGTTAATCGTACAGAGTCTCGTGGTGCGCATGCTCGTGAAGATTATCCAACGCGTGATGATGTGAATTGGATGAAACACACACTAGCGTGGGTAGATGAAAATGGTAATGTTACCATTGATTATCGTCCTGTTCATGCTTATACCTTAACAGATGAAGTTCAATATATTGAGCCAAAAGAGCGTACTTATTAATGTTGTAATGTCAGATCTCAATCGGCACTAAATATTACGACACAATGAATAAGACAGGTTAAATAAAAGGAAAAGTATTATGGCTGAATTTAAATTACCTGCAAATTCGGTTGTTAAAGAAGGTAAATTCTTTAAGAACGAAGAAGCAAAAAATAAAAGAGTCTTTAAAATCTATCGTTGGAATCCAGATACCGGGGAAAATCCACGTTATGACCGCTATGAAGTAGATCTTGATGCTTGTGGTCCTATGATCCTCGATGCATTACTTCTTATCAAAAATACCATCGACCCAACATTAACACTTCGCCGCTCGTGCCGTGAAGGAGTGTGCGGTTCATGTGCGATGAATATTGATGGAACTAATACATTGGCATGTACTAAAGCGATTAGCTCTGTACCTGAAGGTGAAATCAAGATCAATCCATTACCACATATGCATGTTGTCAAAGATCTAGTGCCAGATTTAACGCACTTCTATGCACAATATGCATCAATCAAACCGTGGTTACAAACCGATACAGCAACGCCACCGCGTGAGCGTTTGCAATCTATTGAAGAGCGCCGGAAATTAGATGGTTACTATGAGTGTATTTTATGTGCTTCATGTTCAACATCTTGCCCAAGTTACTGGTGGAACTCTGATAAATACTTAGGTCCTGCGGTATTATTACAGGCTTATCGTTTTATCTCTGATAGCCGTGATGAACATACTGGTGAGCGTTTAGATGAACTAGAAGATCCATTTAAACTCTATCGTTGTCATACAATCATGAACTGTACCAACACCTGTCCGAAAGGCTTGAATCCTGCAAAAGCAATTGCAGAAATTAAGAAGTTGATGGTTGCAAGACACTAATAAAAAGTATCTGAAATAGATAATAATTGCATTAGAGAAGAGCGTTGTGTAGTTCACAGCGCTCTTTTTTTATGGTTTAAGAAAAGTGGCTTTTAAACAGCTATTGTGGGGTTTTAAAAGAAGATAAAACCGTACTAAACAACACTTGCACGAACACTTGCACGATGCCGGATAGAATGGCTACCTTTCTTTTTACAACCGATGCGCCGGCATTTGAATAAGCTTATTTTGAACCGACCTTACTCTATTCCCATTATTTATCTAGATCCTATTATTTTCATTAACTGAAGTCGTTGAGGGTTTATCTTAAAATGACTACAAGCGTGGGTTTACTATGGGAAATTTAATAACCAAGAATATCCTAATCTGAAAGATCTATATTATTAATAGAAGTCTTATCCACCCTCGATAAAACCTAGTCACCGTTACTGAATGAGGTAAGAATAGGGTGAGATCGTTACATAAAAAAAGAGTTAGCTATTGTGCTAACTCTTTCTGATTTTCTAGTTCATCGAATAGCGAGATTCGATCAACTATGATTGGTGATTATTTTATTGACCGCTGTTAATCGCTCGATTTTGATGATCGCGCATCTCAATCGTTGTAAATGGCATATTCCATCCCTCTTTCTGTGCACAGCGTAAGCAGGCTTCTTGAATCTTACGACCTGATTGATAATAGTAAGGGGCAGAGGAGCCTTTCATTGCCACGATAATCGTATAAACGAGCGATAATCCCTCATTAATTTTACGGAACTCAACGCTCAATGAATTATATTGGTCATGAAGATCTGTTTTTGAAAGAAAATCAATGACATATTCGCGAAGTTTGGTAAATACTTCATCAACGGGGGTTGCAAAATGGTCGTAAGAGAGGCCAAAGTCTACGACTGTATAGTATCCGCGAGAAAGATTGGTCGGTGCATTGGCAATAAAATCCGCTGTGGGATAGATAATCATGCTATTGAATGAATCTAAGTAGAGCGATTCCGGTGTTTGACGTTTGACTTCTACATAGGTGCCATTTGGAAGAAGGAAAGATTCACCAACTTTTGAAGGGAACCAAATTTCGTCTGTTTCAAATGGGCGAGAAGTTAAGGTTTTTAATTCTGGTAGCATAAGACGAATACGACCATTATCAAGCGCAGGATTATAAAGTGTTGCTGAGTAGAGTGTAATGCGCTCAATAATCCAAGGAATACCTCGATAAATAACACGTTCTCCTTGGCGAGCAGATCCTAGATTTAAGAACTGACGAATTTCAGAGAAGTACTTAGGGACATAATTTCGGAATGCGAAAATTAATGCAATGAGGATTAATATTGCTAAGCCAAAGAGTACCATATCACCCATAGCATGTAAGACGACTAATGAAGCGAATAGGGCGAGGATTCCTGAAAATGCACGATAGAGTAGAAGCAGTAGTCTACCACGCATATTCACTTTTTGCTGACCCCGTAGATTTTTATTACGGCGTTGAACAAAGAAATCCATGATTTTCGTTAAGACATAAAGCGTAATAGCAAACGTTAAGATAGAGACAAAAAGAACCAATCCTCGACCTTTAACAAAATCAATAACCCCATCTTTCAACGATTGAAGAAATGTTTTATCGGTGGTTAAGCTCTCAAGCACTGTTTGATAATGCGCTTGATCTCGTTTGAGATTATCGAGGAAATTAGTCCAATTATCATCAATTGTCGCAAGTCTAGTCACAAGCTTTTCATCTAAATTATCTTTAGGAATCGCCTTTAGATAAGCAAGACCTTGTTCTAATTTTGCAATCTTCTCATTTGTTAAAGTCAGCTCTCTATTGAGGTCTTCTCGTTCCCGAGTGGCTTGCGTCAATTTTTGAATCTCAGAGAAGACAGGTTGTACGATTTGCAATAATTCTGCTTGCCAATCGTAATTAAGATCTGCTTCATCATCGCTTTTAGTCAAGAAATTAACATCTACTCCACCGAGCGCATACTTGACAAAGTCATTACGGGATTGATCTAAACGTGTTTGTAGTTGGGTAATTCTGCTCTCTAATGCAGCTTTGGCTTCTTCACTTTCAGCCTCAGGTAATTGTGCACGAAGATCGTTGATATTGTTTTGTAGATCAAGAATGCTCTGTTCGGTGGATTCTAAGATCTCACAACACTCAACTTTTGTAACGGGTTCAGGCTTATTATTCGCAAGCACAAATGAACTCATTCCAAAGGAGAGTAATAACAGGAGCGCGAGTAGCGGTTTTGAAAAATATTTTGTTTTGATCATAATCTCACATTCGTTCTGTTTGCATTGAATTGTTCGTATTTACGAAGCGTTATGGTAACAAATCAAAATTATAAATTCATTCTAACCGTTAGATAATCAATCAAATCACTATAAAAATTCTCATATTCAAATAGCTATCAAATGACTTTTTTCAGCAACATCTCATAGGAGTTACTCTCGGAGATATAAGTTTTTATCGGCTATTTGAATTATATAGCCTATGAAAAATCTCATTGGATATTTTGCTAATTAAGATAACTACTTCGATTCGCTCGTTACAAAAAATTACGAAATTTTTCATGTTTTGGTGATTTTTCTAGATATAGATCCTTTTGCTAGCTTTGATATATCGTAAAGTAGATGAATACCTCATCTTCCTATCTTATTCTGAAATGAGATCGCTCATAGAGATGAATAATAGGATGACAAACGATCAGATTCAGTAAAAATATGCTAGGATAATACAATTTATCGTAGCCACAATATGAGATATGATTGATATTGTGTTAACAAGAAGGAACAGAAGAATGATGACTAAAGATAAATTGAAAGCGCTCATCGAAGCAAGCGTACAGTGTGATTATATTGAAGTAAAAGGAGATGATGGCGTCCATTTTGAAGCTATTATTGTCAGTCCTGAATTTGAGAATCTTTCAATGTTAAAGCAACATAAATTAATCTATGCGGCCTTAGGCGACCGTCTACAAACGGAAGAGATTCATGCATTAGCACTTAAAACCTACAAACCCTCTCAGTGGAATCAATAATGAAAGATCAAGAGCGATTATTAGTAAATAGTAATGGGCCTCTTCGAGGGGTAGTAGAAGCAAGTGGCGCTAAAAATGCAGTTCTCCCAATTCTAGCAGCAACAATTTTAGCCAGCGAACCTGTTACATTAAATAATGTGCCGGCTCTACAAGATGTATTTGTACTGAGCAAGATTTTAGAAGATCTTGGCGCAAAAGTTAGCTTTAGCAATAATCAATTAATCGTTGATCCTCGTGATATCAATAAGACTCGCGCTAATCATGATCTTGTGAGCCAAATGCGCGCATCGATTCTTGTTTTAGGCCCGATTTTAGCAAAATTTGGGGAAGCGGAAGTATCATTACCGGGTGGTTGTGCAATCGGCAGTCGGCCGGTTGATCAGCATCTATTAGGCATGGAAGCATTAGGTGCGAAGATTAAGATAGAGAATGGTTATGTTCATGCTTCGGTCAATGGTGGACGATTAAAAGCGAATCATCATGCTTTTGATGTTGTGACTGTAACCGGTGTTGAGAATGTCTTAATGGCAGCAGTATTAGCCAATGGTGTTACGGTTTTAGAAAACTGTGCGAAAGAACCAGAAGTGAGCGATCTTGCAAATATGTTAGTACAGCTCGGTGCCAAAATTGAAGGTATCGGTACAGATCGTTTGACCATTACCGGCGTTGAAAAGCTCTCCGGCGGTGAATATACCGTCATGCCTGATCGTATTGAAATTGGTACTTATATGGTGGCTGGTGCAATGACGTTTGGCGATATTACCATTGAATCTTGCATTCCTGAGCATGTAGAAGCTGTTACTTTTGCACTACGTCAAGCAGGTTGCGGTGTGGAGACAACGGATTCTAGTATCCGAATTTATCCTCTCATCTCTCGTTTGAAAGCAATTCGTATTAAAACAGCACCTTACCCACTCTTTGCCACCGATATGCAAGCACAATTTATGGCAATGGCGGCAGTATCGGAAGGGACTTCATCGATTATTGAAACAATCTTTGAAAACCGTTTCATGCATGCCAATGAATTGGTACGTATGGGGGCTAATATCAAGATTGATAATCGTTTAGCATTGATTGAAGGGGTAGAGAAGCTGTCTGGTGCGACTGTTACGGCAACGGATCTTCGTGCGTCAGCAGCTCTGATTTTGGCAGGTTTAGTGGCTGAAGGTACTACGACAATTGGAGCATTACATCATCTTGATCGTGGTTATGATTCTATCGAAGCAAAATTGACGAATCTTGGTGCGAAGATTGAGCGCATTACATTAGCCTCTTAATTGTTAGCAGATGAAAATAGGCTGATAAGTGCTCAATGAAAGTTAGTGTCTGACGAGTATAACGGATAATGACTATACAAAAATCCCACTGTTTAAAAGCAGTGGGATTTTTATTGATATCGTATTTATAGTCAATTTGGTTTAAGAAAAATGGTTTAAACATCACTTGCAAGATGCCGGATAGAACGTCTTCCTTGCCTCGATCAGCCGATGCGCCGGCATTTGGATAAGCTTATTTTGAGTCGATATTACTATAATAATAGATATGCAATGATTAGAGAATCATTCCTCCAAAGAGGAAACCAAAGAGTACCGCTAAGATAACGGCAATCGTTCCCGGAATAAAGAAGGGATGATTAAAAACAAAGCGCCCAATACGAGTGGTACCGGTATCATCCATCTGTACAGCTGCCACTAATGTTGGATAGGTCGGGAGGATAAAAAGCCCGCTGACAGCCGAAAAAGAGGCAATCGCAGTTAAAGGGGTTACATGAAGGGCGAGAGCCATTGGCATTAAGGCTTTTGCGGTGGCGGCTTGCGAATAGAGGAGTGCTGAGCAGAAGAAGAAAATTACTGCAAGCATCCAAGAATGTTCATGAATTAGATCGCCGGCAGTGGCTTTAATCCATTCAAGATTATGTTGTACAAAAGTATCCCCAAGCCAAGCAACCCCTAAGATACAGATACAAGCGCTCATCCCTGCCTTAAAAGTGCTTGAGTTTAAAATAGCATCTGTCTGTACTCGGCAGAATAAGGTAATAAAGGTCGCCACACTGAGCATGATGATTAAAATAGCACTGGTGGTATTCATAAGCGGCGTTTCAACAAGTCCTAAACTTTGACTATTGATAATGGCGTAAATAACTACACTTATCACGCCTAGTAAGAATAGAAATACTGATAATTTAGCACCCGACTTAATTGTTTTAACTTGACTGCCTCGTAATTCAATTAATCCTTCCGCTAATCTCGCTTGATAAACAGGATCATCTGAAAGCTTTGAATTAAAGAGCCATGCAATAATCAAAGACATAATAACAATCGCTAGGAAAGTTGCCGGCAATAGAATCACTAAGAGAGTCAAATAGCTTACTGTATGACCCGCACCGACCATTGAGGCATTCTCCATTACTGAAGCCATATAGACAACCGCTGCGGAGATAGGCGATGCCGTAATTCCGATTTGCGCAGCAACGACCGCCGTTGAGAGCGGACGACAAGGCTTAATACCTTGCTCTTTAGCCACTTCGGCAATGACCGGCAATGTTGCTAATGAGATATTACCCGTACCGGCAAAAAGTGTAAGGAAATAGGTCACAATCGGGGCTAAGATTGTAATATATTTGGGATTTTTACGAAGTAGTTTTTCGGTTTGATCGACAAGATAATCGAGCCCGCCGGCAATTTGCATTGCTGAGATCGCCGCTATAACAGCCATAATAATCGAGATCACATCGAAAGGAATCGTACCAGGCTTAACATCAATAGCCGCGAGTACTAAGACACCGAGTCCGCCGGCAAACCCAATTCCAAGCCCCCCTAAGCGTGCGCCTAGAAAAATGGCCAGCAGAACAATAATAAATTCTACGGCAATCATATTATCAACTCCTTGATTATGGTGAATAGATTATAAATAACAGAATAGAATCCCAAATTAATAACAGATGATAGGCTCAGCAATACACAATGAATAAGCAATTAAAACATCCAATAAAAAAGGTATGCAAACCTGTTAAGGCGCATACCTAATGTCTTTATAAGAGATGCACAACGCTACAATTATATATAGATCTCTCACATAATAGAACAATTTTTACACTCAATAGCTATGACCTTTAGCCCTTAGGATAGCGCTAAATAAGGATCATTACCCTAATCGAGATCAATAGTGTTCTAAAATATAATCAAGATGCCGTAAAAAATCTTCTTTAGGAACACTTCCCATAACGCGTAACTGTGGAATCTCTTTCCCATTTCTATCAAAAAAGAGCATAGCTGGCGGCCCGAAGATATCAAAATGCATCTCTAATTTTTGATCTTGAGCATCATTTTTAGTGACATCTGCGGCCAATAGTTGTAACTCTGCCATTTTCGCTTTCACTTCGGGATCACTAAAGACATATTTCTCCATCTCTTTACAAGCAACACACCAATCGGCATTAAATTCTAACATCGTAATCCGATGATCATTTTCTGCTAGTGCTTGGTTCAGACCACTAATTCCTTTAATTTGAGTAAATTGTGCCGTTTCAATGGTGCGATTAGATTCTTGAATCGACATAATACCGAATGTGAGGGTTCCGACTGCTAATAGACCAAAGAAGAGGCGACCTTTGAATTGGCTTTCAATGACCGTTACCATCAACCAGATAAAAGTGGTGAGTGAAAGAATGGCGTAGAGCATCTGCTCCCAATAGTGCGGCAATGTTCTACCAATAAAGTAAGCCGCTAATCCTAAGAGCATAAAGCCAAAGAGCACTTTGACTCTATCCATCCAAGCCCCTGCTTTCGGCAAGAGGTGGCCAGAAGAGGCGCCGAGGATTAGAAGTGGGATGCCCATCCCCATACTCATTGCAAAGAGCGCCGATCCACCGAGTAGATAATTTTGTGATTCCACAACAAGCCCAATAATGCCAATGAGCGGGGCAGTCACACAAGGCCCCACAATCAGTGCCGAGAGCATTCCCATAATGGCGGTACCGATATAGCTATTTTTCGAGGATTGCTGATTGCTCACACGACTTAATGCCGATTGAATAGAAGCGGGCATCTGAATTTGATAAAGCCCAAACATAGAAAAAGAGAGAAAGACGAAGATGAGTCCAAATCCAATAAGTACATAACTATTTTGTAGGTAAGCGGCTAATCCTTTTCCGAAATAAGCGGCTAATAATCCTAATAGTATATAGACAAAGGCCATCGCTAGTACATAGACCAGCGAAATGGTAAAACCTTTCTTCGGCGATAAATTCCCACTTCTTGTTAAGATTCCAGAGAGGATCGGTAACATCGGCAGTACGCAAGGCGTAAAAGTGAGCAATAATCCTAGTAGGAAGAATAGCGGTAGAGCAAGATATTGATTATCTTTGAGATATTGCGATAGGCGATCATGTTCTGCTTCTAATTCAGGAGGAAGTACATCAGGATTCTCTGTTACTGTTGTAACGAGATCGAGCGCGGGATCTTGTGTAGGATCCATTTCTACTTCTAGTGAATATTGCTGCGGGGCAAAGCAGTAACCACTTTTTGCACACCCTTGCGCTTCAAGTTCAAAGTAAGCTGTATTCATGCCGGCATTCTTAGCCAGTGTTAAAGGGATAATAATCGAGCTATCATAGATCTCTTGCTTGCCAAAAAATTCATCCTCATGGGCTTTGCCTGAGGGAAGCGTAACGGGAATGAGTTCACCATTACTATTTTTAAGCTCAATCTCGATCTTGTCTTTATAGAGATAA
Organism: Ignatzschineria larvae DSM 13226; assembly: GCF_038500265.1. Lineage (NCBI taxonomy): Bacteria > Pseudomonadati > Pseudomonadota > Gammaproteobacteria > Cardiobacteriales > Ignatzschineriaceae > Ignatzschineria > Ignatzschineria larvae. Next base: position 1,102,918 of record NZ_CP150637.1, read on the forward strand.
TAATCAGGATGAATATCCCAGAGTAATACAAATTCTTGATCCCCTTTGCGATGAATAGCCGGTGCAAAGGCTTCTGTGGGACGAAGTAAACTATTGGTATCTAAACCTATTTTAGGTGGCGATACAGTATTTGCACTTGCACTGATTCCTTGCGAGCGATTAAAAAGAGATTGTGCTTCAACCTGTGAAGTTACGAGTAATACAATTCCTAGAAGTAGAAAGGTAAACCACCGAGAGATTGCGCTATTTTTTTGCATAGTAAATTCCATTCCCATGATGTTCACTAATTTGGATTGAAGATTCGAAGGGCTATGAACATTGAATTCATCTTATTATTTGTTAATGATTCATTATTATATGATTTTGCAGAATATCATTAAAGCAGTAAGTATAACGAAAAACACCTTAGAAATTTGTCAATAACTCATAAAATAATAGTGATCGATTAGAATTTGAAATAGATTTTCATGTGCCGGGAGGTGGTAAATAGAGTGATTCAAGCAGATTATGTTTCGAGATTGTGTGAGAAATAAATAGTGTCTATTTTTTATGCTTACAATCAATTGACAGATTTCAGAAAAAATCTATAATACATCCATTCTCAAGCGGGAATAGCTCAGTTGGTAGAGCACGACCTTGCCAAGGTCGGGGTCGCGAGTTCGAGTCTCGTTTCCCGCTCCAAATTTTAAAGCCGATCACATAAGTGGTCGGCTTTTTACTTAAGGTATCCTTCTCGATTACAGGTAATCTCTTATAAATTCATGATGAAATAATCATGATTAGACCTAGCTACATCAGGCAAATATTAGTATTACCTTATTCTAAATATATGTAATTATATTGACATTTCTTGGATTTTTTGTGAACAGAGCAGTTGAGTTAATATTATGCAATTGCAAACAGTTTAAAATAGTTGATTTTTATCAAAAAAAGAGTATCATTATCGCTTCCCATCGCCCTGTTGGTTCATAATTGAGATTATGACATAAGTGTACTTGACACTTATCTGAGATTCGGTCGATGTCTTTTTTGGCTGAATGTTCAAGCGCATTCCCTACATTTAATTATAAAGGAAATTTCACTTTTCAGTGAAGTAATATATGTCTATGTCTCAATTTTCTGATTTAAATTTAAATCCTATTCTTTTAGCCGCAGTTGAAAAAATGGGTTATGATACACCAACAGATGTTCAAATGCGTGTAATCCCTGTAGCAATGGGCTGCCAAGATGTAATGGTATCAAGTCAAACAGGTAGTGGTAAAACAGCCGCATTCTTATTACCTATTCTTCATCAGATCATGGCTGAGAAAGCACTTGAGAGTGTTAATAGTAATAACAGTGGAGAAGAGGGTAAAAAGGGGCGTCGTGGCGGTCGCAATCAACGTTATCAAATGCCTGAGCCTCAAGCAATTATTATGTGCCCAACTCGTGAGTTAGCACAGCAAGTTGCACAAGAAGCAATTCATCTAAAAGGTTCCCATCGTGATTTCCGTGTGGCAACTGTTGTAGGCGGCATGCCTTATGGTCGCCAAATTCGTGAATTGCAAAATGTGACATTATTAGTGGCAACACCCGGTCGTTTAATTGATCTCTATAAGCAAAAAGAGATCAGTTTCGATAAAGTTCATTACTTTATTGCCGATGAAGCGGATCGTATGCTCGATATGGGATTCTCTGAAGATCTTGAGATCCTCCATAGAAGTTGTATCAACAATATGCAAACATTAATGTTCTCAGCCACATTTCCACCTAAAGTGATGAAATTAGCAGAGAGTATGATGCATCATCCTATGCGTATTGAAATTTCACCTAAAGATACGATTAATAAAAATATTACGCAAATTTTACATTGGGCTGATGGACGTGAACATCAGAAAAAAATGCTATTTCATTGGTTGGAGAATGCCGATATAGATCAGACAGTTGTATTCGTACCAACACAAATTGATACTGAAGAGATTGCAGGAGAGTTACGAGAGTTAGGTTTATCAGTAGATTATCTTCATGGGGGAATGCAACAGCGAGTTCGTAATCGTTGTTTGGATAGTTTGCGAAAAGGTAAAATTAAAATATTAGTGGCAACTGATGTTGCTGCTCGTGGTATTGATGTTGAAACAATTACTCATGTTTTTAACTTTGGTGTTCCTCGACAAGCAGAGGATTACGTACATCGCATTGGTCGTACAGGTCGTGCAGGTCGTGAAGGTATTGCTGTAACATTTGTTCACTTTAAAGATAAACGTCTATTAGATGCGGTTGAAGATTTTATTCAATTAGAAATTAAACCTAGTGTAATCGATGGACTTGAGCCGAAGAGAGAGCCGGTACGAAGTGCACCAAAAGGTCGTGGACGAGGTGGCAATGGTCGTGGACGTGGCAATAGTGGTGGCGGTTCAAGACAAGGTACTCGTCGTTCTGAAGGACGCCGCGAGGGCGGTTCATCTGAGCGTCGTGGCCGTAATACGGAAGGTTATGCGGCTCGCACAGGTGGTGGCCGTTCACAATCATCTGAAGGTCGTTCGCATTCTTCAGAAGGCCGTCGTGAAAATCGCAACGAACGTAGAGAAGGGGGAGCTTCACAAGGTAGTCCTCGTCCTGCAAGAAATCGTAATGCGGCTCCTAGTAATGTCGGTGAAAAGCGTCCATCACGTAGAACAGCATATCGATAGAAATAAACTCCTATCTATCTCTGATAGGTAGTAAATAATTGAATAAATTATTAAAAAATAACAATATTTGAGTTAGAATAGAGATCTCAACCTACCATGGGTAGGTTGAGATTTTTTCTATTGAGGTATTTTAATGTGCAACGGGTAACTTGTAGGTTCATAACATTTTCATAATTTTAAAGTCTATTTTTGGCTATAGAATCTGATGTTGCGTTAGAAATTGGAACTCAAGTAGTAATAAGTCGTGATATGTAATGTTATTTATGTAATATTATTTGTGATAATAAAATAAAAATATTCAATATTAAACATAACGTGCGGAATAATATATAAAATTCGTAATTAATATTAATATCTATTTAGCATAGATGTATTTAGCATAGATAACTTTATATAATTTATAGTATTTGTAATTGTTATTTATGTATTTACTAGTTTGATTATTTAATTAAACTAAAAATAGTTTATATATCCTCTTAATTCTATTAAATCTTGTTATAATAGAGTAAGACAAAATTTGTAGTATTTAAGGAGAATCATATGACTTTACGATTAATGAAAATTTTTAGATCGGTCGCTGAACACAAAAGTTTTAGTCGGGCTTCTGAAGAACTTGATATCACAAGACCCGCAGTGAGTCAGGCTATTACCCAATTAGAAGAACAACTTCAAGTTAAGTTATTTAATAGAACAACAAGAAAAGTAACGCTTACGACAGAAGGGGAACTTTATTATCATCATGTTGTTGATATTCTAGAACGAATGGAGGTTATGGAAGAGCAGTTAAAAATGCCTTTTAAAGGGCCTGCCGGGAGAATTAGAATTGAAGCCTCTGCCGCTATTGCTAAATATTTTCTACTACCGCATATTCTCTCATTTCAACAACATTATCCTAGTATCGAAATTTTGTTGGGAACAAATGAATCCAATATCAACTTTGAAGAATCAGCGATTGATTTTGCGATTCAATTAGGATCAACCAATGATCAAAGCATTATCGTACAACCTTTAGCAGAGATTAAGTTTGTCTGTTGTGCTGCACCTAGCTATCTAGAGTCTTATGGAAGACCTCAAAGTTTAGCAGATCTAGATTTTCATAAAGCAGTTAATTATTTCTCAACATCCACAGGGCGTACATTCTCATGGCCCTTCATTGATCAAAAAGAGATTAAACAAGTGCATATGAAACATGATATTGCAGTCAATGACGTAGATACCTGTTTAGCATATACTGTTGCCGGAAAAGGGATAGCGGTTTTAGCTCGTTATCTTGCTGAGCCTTATATCCAAGAAGGGCGATTAGAGACAATTCTTGAGCAATATCCTATTGCGCAGCAACCTTTAAATTTACTCTATCTTCCGAATAAGTTAGATAATCCAAAATTAAAGCTTTTCTATGAATGGTTAATTAAATCTGCAATTGAGCAAGATTTATAAAATCAGCTTTTATCTCAATAAAATGCCCGGTTACAGTCATAACACCGGGCATTTTTGTTATATATCACTTATACTCTCACTGACTTATACTCTCACTGAGTTTGATAGAAGAAGGATGTTAAGTTCATTTTCTTTTATTGTCTAACTTAATTCCTTCAACTTAATCTTTCAAATTAGGTTCTTCTCCCGTTGCAGCAAAATCTGCGGCAGCGGTAAAGAGCACATCTGTCGAAGAGTTCAGTGCTGTTTCTGTAGAATCTTGAATGACACCCACTACATAACCGATGACAACGAGTTGCATTGCGATACTATTGTCAATTTGGAACAATGCACAAGCAAGTGGAATTAGTAAGAGAGATCCACCGGCAACCCCTGAAGCACCACAAGCCCCCACTGTTGCAAAGATACTTAAAAGTAGTGCCGATAAAAAGTCTACTTCAATGCCTAAAGTATGCACTGCCGCAAGTGTAAAGATGGTAATAGTCACTGCTGCGCCAGCCATATTGATGGTTGCGCCAAGAGGTATAGAAACAGAGTAGGTTTCTTCCCGCACACCGAGTTTACGACTTAGCTCAATATTAACAGGAATATTGGCTGCCGAGCTTCTAGTAAAGAATGCGGTCATGCCACTTTCTCTGATACATCTAAAGACTAAGGGATAGGGATTTTTACGCATTAATAGATAGACTAATAATGGATTAACCACAAAAGCCACTAATCCCATTGCCAATAGAAGCACTAATACTAATTGAATATAAGATTTAATTCCCTCAAATCCGGTTTCGGCTATTGTTACAGCCACAAGCCCAAAAACACCTAATGGCGCAATTAAGATAACTTTTTTAATGACACTAGTGACTAGTTGTGCTAAGTCTTGGAAAAGATTGCGAGTTGATTGATTGGTTGAGCGAAGTGCAAAGCCAAAGAGCATTCCCCAAGAGATGAGACCAATATAGTTCGCACTTACAAGCGCATTCACAGGATTATCAACCATATTCATAAAGAGAGTACGAAGCACTTCGGTAATATCGGCAGGTCCTCGGGCTTCCATAGAGGTCACTTCAAGAGGCACAATAATAGGGAAGAGGAAGCTCACGGTCACTGCTACCAGCGCTGCTAAGAAAGTGCCCAATACATAGAGAAGCACAACTTTTTGCATAGCACCGCCACTCTCTTGTTTTTGATAGTTAGAGATTGCCGCAATAATAAGCACAAAAATCAAAAGAGGAGCAATGGCTTTTAATGCACCAATAAAAAATTCTCCGATAATGCCAATTGATTGCACAACATGAAGCGGAAAGAAAAAGCCAACAATCACGCCGAGGATAAGACCGACGATAATTTGTTGAACGAGACTAAAGCGATTAATAAAGTGAAATACTGGCTTCATAAATAAAGCAATCCTATATTGATATGTAAAGATATTTTTAAACGTCAGAGCTTAAGAATAGCAATTTTATATCAACTGTAAATAGTTTTATTTAGCCAACGCTCAATAATGATTGCTGCCGCAATAGCATCTAATTGACCTTTTTCTCTCTTTTTAGAGGGTTTCACATATTGTAAACTCTCAAGAGAACTATTCGATTCATCAACGACAAATACTGGTAAACCAAAGCGTCCATGCAATCTTTGGATAAATTTGCGAATGATTTTTAAGTGTTCCGTTTCTGTTCCATCTTGTGTGTACGGTATTCCGACGACAAAGATATCTGGCTGCCAATTTGCGATTAATTGTTCAATCATTTCCCATTGAGGCTGATTATTTTTCACTGGTAAAATCGTGACAGGCTGAGCCGTATTCGTTGTTGTATTACCCACAGCAACCCCAAGATTCTTAGTACCATAATCAAATCCGAGTATTATTTCAATGGATTGGCTTGGTTTTAAATTGCCAATATAGGGTTCTTGAGATGTTGAATCTGACTGCAAATCAGGCTCTATATCTAGTAGATGGTGTTCTAATGCCTTTAAATCACTCATGGAAGATCAGTAACAAATTGAGAATATTCAGGTTTTGGAAATGGATGAGGGACTTTCTCAGGATATCCGTACCAAAACATCCCTTCAATGACTTCTTTCTTAGGGTCAATATTGCAAATACGGTAGACTTCCTCTTCAAAGAGAAGAGAACCTGTAGACCATTTTGTGCCAATGCCATGAGAAGTCAGGTATTGCATCATAATATAGAGCGAAATGCTTAGTGTAGCATAATCTTCATGCGCACTCTTTGCATCATCACTCAATTTACGAGTCATTAAAATCCAACCAGGGATAGTTTTCCATTTAGCCAGTTTTTTCTGAGCACTTTCAAGATCGCGATGAGAGAAAGCCTTCTCTGCATAACGCAAGAATTCTTGTTTTGTTTCCTCACCGAACCAATAGAAGTGGCAAGGATGAGTATGATGATGATTAGGTGCATAAACTGCAAGTGAAAGGGCTTCTTGCACAATCGCTTGAGGGACCGGCGTTGATTCAAAATGATGAATCGTACGGCGGTCTTTAATAATATCAGTCAATGAAATGGTCATTGTACTATCCTTTTTAACTGATCAAATAGGTTATTGGAGATATTCGGTGCTTTGAGCATTGTATGAATAATCTCGATGACTTCACTCTGTAATGGTTCTTGTAATCTAGCAACTTTTGTAAAGGGTGTCACGAGTTTTGCTGCCGTAATAGAGTTAATTCGGTCAATTTCTAAAATTTCATTCGCAATCCATTGATAAAGTGGGCTACCGACTTTAGCTAAGGCATAGCGATTTTTACCAACTGCTCCCACAATTGCTCTTACACGATTAGGATTATTGCGGGTAAAGGCAGGGTGCTCTACGATTTTATCGAGCATATCAAGTGTTAAATTAGGATCGCTCTCTTGTACGCTAAACCAACGATCGATAAGCGTTGAATAATGTTGGTAGCGTTCATAAAAATCATCTAACATTGCCTGCTTCTCAGGAATATCTTGCCATACAGCACACTTCAGTGCAGAACCAATATCAGTCATATTGCTAGATTGATAATATTGTTCTGGTAGAAGATATTGATACTCTTCTAAAGAGGTAATAAATTTCAGGGCAATATTTTTGATTGCACGTGACTCTGCATCATCCTTTTGGAAGTCCTGGTAGAGTTTAAGCCAACGATCTTGGAATCGGGAAGCGACATAGCGCACAATTGTTTGGCGAATATTGCGTAGATAGAAAATATCTTCTACTTCCATTAATCCTAGATAGTAACCTTCATCGGGGATCGTGAGCAGTTGAGCGCAAAATGCAGGGTCTTCATAGGCATAATCAAAGAGTGGCTCAACGGCATTGCCGATAATTTCCGACATCTGATCTAGCGTCATATCCCGGGCAAAGATGACTTTCAAAATGAGATTTTGTAATGCTTCCCATTTTGAGAAATAATCTGTTTCATAAGCAATTAATGTTTGTAGCTCTCTAAATGAGTAATCATAATCGAGCATAACAGGTGCTGAGAATCCCCGTAAAAGCGAGATAATAGGCTCTGCATCAATATTATGAAAGACTAAGCACTGCTGATGTGTTGTGAGCGTAAATGTCTCTTCAAGTAACAATTCACCATCTTGTGAAAAGAGAGCATAACTCACTGGAATGGGCATCGGTTGTTTTGATTCTTTTGTCACAGGGTCAAATAGATATTGTTTTAGTGAGAGACGTAACTCTTTTTTATCGGGATGATATTCTGTTGAGGCTTTTACAATCGGCGTACCCCGTTGACTATACCAAAGCATAAAGTTATCAAAAAGACGGGGATTTTCCGCTTTCATCGCTTGATAGAAATCATCAACAGTTACTGCTTGCCCATCAAATTCCTTAATATAGCGTGCAAAACCACGATCAAAACCCTCTTTTCCTAAAATCGTCTGATAAAGGCGAATAATTTCCGCCCCCTTTTCATAGGTGGTCGTTGTATAGATATTTTCGATAGAACCGAGTGTATCAGGGCGAACGGCGTGAGAAAGAGGTCCTTGATCATCAGGGAATTGATGTGTGCGAAGATAGTTAACATCTTGTACTCTACGAACGCCGGGGTGTTCTTCGGTGCCGATAAATTCCTGTTCCCGGAATACCGTAAGACTCTCTTTTAAGGAGAGATTGAACCAATCCCGGAGAGTAATACGATTACCGGTCCAATTGTGGAAATATTCATGACCCACAACAGCTTCCACAAAAGTAAAATCATCATCATTTGCCGTTTCAGGAGAGGCTAAAATACAACTAGTATTAAAAAGATTTAACCCTTTATTTTCCATTGCCCCGCCATTAAAGTCATCTACTGCCACGATATTGTAGAAATCAAGGTCACAGATAAGCCCAAAGCGCTCCTCATCCCATTTCATCGCTTTTTTAAGTGATTTCATCGCAAAATCACAACGATCAATATCTTTCTGATCGGCATAGACACGAAGCTGTACAGGAGATCCATTAGGACGAATATGTTGATCTTCAATATAGGCTAAATTGCCGGCCACAATGGCAAATAGATACGTGGGTTTCGGGAAAGGATCTTCCCAAATGGCATAATGACGATTATTCTCTAAAAGCCCTTCTTCAATTAAGTTACCATTAGAGAGGAGAACAGGGTAAGCTTGATCAGCTCGGAGTGTTACGCGGTATCGCGTCATCACATCAGGCCGATCAGGAAAATAGGTGATATTACGAAAGCCTTGTGGCTCACAATCGCTACAAAACATTCCATTAGAGATATAAATCCCACTTAATTCTGTGTTAGTACTCGGATTAATGGTATTAATGATCTCAACAGTATGTTGTCCTTGAGTAAAAATGATGAGCAGATCATTCTCATCAAATATAAATTCAGAAGAATCAAGTTGCTGACCATCAATGGCAATGGTTGCTAACAGCAGTTCATTAGAACCGTGTAAGCGAACCTCATACTCATCTATATTCTGATCTATCGCATCGATCACAAATCGGGTGGTCACTTTTGTTGACACTGGATCTAGATCAATCTCAAGCGCAAGCTGTTCAACAGTGAAATTGGGGGCAGTATAATCTAAACGATAAATTTGATGATCATTAGTATAAGTAAAAGGCATAGGTTTCCTTGAGCTTCCCTAAATTATAAGTTCTGACAATTATAGCGATATCCAAAAAATAATCTCATTAATTATTTAAAATACTTTTATTATTTTATTATCTTAACTATTTAAGAATGATTGACAAGTCGCTCACAATGAAAAATGCAATGGTGAGGAATATAAAGCATAGAATATTATCAGAAGGGATTAGATATATGAAATGGCGAAAAAGAGCATTCAAAACGCTCTTTTCATTTTCGACCTTTCGATCTTCTATCTTTTTATAATATTCAAATATTGAATGACTGCGTGAAGCTATTATTTTTCGATCAGCATTTGAATGAATAATGAAACATTATCGATGAAAAAATTGCACGCTACTAATAGCTTTTTCTGCGGCTTTAGGATCCCGGCTGGTACCTAAGCAGACAGAGGTAATCGCATCTTCTAGAGAGATTAGGCAATATTCATAATATGGTCTTCCATCTCGAGTCGTCGTTTCTGCCGCATAGGCCACTTCACTGGCTGTATTTTTAACCGGCAATGCTTTAAAACTTTTAATTTCAGGGATATTTTCCATCTGCTCATTCATTACATCTTCATACTCATCTTTAGTGACCACAATTCCCTCAGGCAGCTGTAACCTGACAGAATAAAGTAGATCATCGGCAATATTACCTTTTCTTGCTTGTAGCAAAATGAGATTGTTAGGATCTGTTCCAGGAAGTCGTTCATTAATAACGAACTCTTTTTGATCGCTCACATCTTGGTAATCGGTATTTAATTCAATTGTAAAATTTCCGTCTGTAGGAGAAACTGTTTTCACAGATTCACCACAAGATGCCAAAATGAACATTGCACTCAATGCTGTAATGGTAATGGGCAATATTTTTTTCATACTATAATATTCCTGATTTCTACAATATGTAGCGTAATAATACAATTAACGAACCGACCCTAGTTTATATTTATAGCAAAATTATTCTATAACAAGCCATTTTGCTGCTAGGTATTGAATTAGATACTAGACTGAATATCGAACTTAATATTGAATAAAATGAATGATTGATATTACCACAAATCCCTATTTTCGTTAACAATCTATTCTTTGTAGTCGCAACTGATGATAACGAGATGATACCAATGTATCCACTTGTTGTGTGAAATTATCGATATTACCAGTCGTTATTAAAATAAGATTTATCTGTGGCTGCCCGATAATTACTGTTTTATTTGTTGAAGTGTCCATTAGTATGGTGTGGGTAGTAGTTGGAGGTAGCTTACCAATCTCAAAAAGACGTTGGTCGCATTGCGCTACAATAGAGCGAGCTGGATTAAGGAGTGAAACTCGCTTAGGAATATGGCGAATAATAGCTTCTGTCAAAAAAGGAAAATGGGTACATCCTAAAATCAGCTGATCGACTGGATAAGTCCAAGTCACTTGCAAGCTCTCTGCAAGGATTGAATCTGCAAGAGTGGAATTTAAATAATTACCAGATTCAACTAATTCAACCCATTTTGTGCCGATAATGGGATGTAATGTGCAATGATTCGCATAGCGCTTTACCAGATTTGATAAGCGCTGGCTTTTCAATGTTGATTCTGTAGCGGCTACGGCAATATGCATTGTTTGCGTTAATTCTGTCGCAGGTTTAATAGCTGGTTCTACACCAATAATAGGGAGTTCAGGGTATTGCACACGCAGCAGGTCAGCACTGACTGCTGTCGCAGTATTGCAAGCAATGACCAAAGCATCAATTTTAAGGGATAGTAGATATTCTGTGAGCGCCAACATCCGTTGATGAATATATCGTTCAGATTTAAGTCCATAAGGAAGGTGACCAGAATCTGCTATATAGTAATAATCAACATCCATTGATAATGAGCGACAGAGAAAACTATTGAGGATAGAGAAGCCGCCGACACCAGAGTCAATTAAGCCGATCTTTAGGCTATGGGAAGAATTTTGCTGCATTTATCTATCTGTTCTCTTATATCATCAATTTTAACGGCGCACCATCGGCACAACGATTGCAGGATCAATGGGTACAACCTCTTTCTCAGGTTCGCTCCGCATCACCTCTTCAGCAAGTGCTGAGAAATCTTCAGGATCAATAGAGAGAGATTCTTCATAGATCGCTAAATCCCACATCTCAAAGAGGGTACCATTCCCAAGAATAATCATTTCCCCACTAATCTCGGCATAATTCATAAGGCGTTTAGGTAAGAGAATACGGCCTTGACCATCAAGGCTTACTTCCGTAGCTCCCCCACGAACAAAGCGGGCAAAATCGCGCTCTTTTTTGATAAAGGGATTGAGTTTATTGAGTTCAGCTTCCACATCGCGCCAAGCATCTATGGGATAGAAATTGAGACAGTGATCTAAAGCGCGGCTAATCACAAATTGCTCAATACCATCGAGCTGTTTTCTTAGGGCAGCGGGCAACGCAATACGATTTTTCGTATCGACCTTGACCTCATATTCCCCAAGAAATTGATAGTTTACCATTATTTATCTGCTATACCCATTCACATTTACTATCGCACTACTGCTTGCTAAATTCATTCAAAGATGATTGAAACCCTTCAGCCCCACCGATATACATTGGTATATTATATTACCTACAGATATAGTGGAACCCATGTAAATAGTCACATTTACCGACTATGATACGATAAGTTATGATTCAATAGCCAATATTTTTTATCATCTTATTGATTTATTCCGGCTCAACAAGCCAAATGAGTGGTTTTAATTCTCGCATTGTGAACTTAGGTGCCTTTGGAAAGTTCTTGTGAAGATTAGGATCCATTCGTCGTTTGAGGAGCTGGAAAATCTCTTTAAACTCTTGAACTTGCAGCGTATCCACGCGTTCTAATAATCCTGTAAGATAAGAGAGTTGGGAGAGAATGGATTGCATCTCAATCAGCTCATCATTAATGGCGGTAATATCATGTTCTCGTTTTTTGACAGGCTCATCTTTCATTCGCTCTAAAGAGTTTGAGAGAGCAACAATAGAGGCTTGAGCAGTTCGTAGGGCAAGTTTGAGATCTGCATCATCGTCATTCTCTTTAAGCAGCTTCCATTTCTCAATTTCGACCATCACATTATAAAGACTCTCTCTCGCTGTAGAGAGCAGTTTAGGCAGATTGATCTTCTCCCAGCTTGGTAAAACATGACTGAAACTAAGGGCGATAGCTGCACCTATAAGCGTATCTATAATTCTTTCGATTGAAAGGCTGACACCTTGCATCATTGTTAAGTCTTTGCTGATATTGAGTAGAATTAAGACATAGACCGTTGTAAATGTAACACTTAATGGATTATGAATGCGTATCAGTCCATTGTTGAGTATAACGGAGATGAAGAGAATGCTTAAGAGCGTCATTGTTGAAAGCTCGATAGAAATTAACACCCCACCGATAAGACAGCCAATAATAGTCCCGATAATTCGGTTTCGACTGCGCTCTTTTGTGAGACTAAATCCAGGACGCATTAAGCTCAATAGGGTAAAGGCAATCCAGAAACCATGGGTTAAGAAATTCGTCAGACTGACTAATAACAGTGCAAAGAACATCGCGAGCGATGAGCGAATGGCAAAACGAAGTACCGGCGAACGAAGCGTCAGATTTTGAATAATATAGTCATTCGACCAATATGAATGAGAAAGAAATTTCTTTAACTTATGACGGGGGATAACCGTATCGAACTCTTCATCATCCACAAGAAATGTACGAATGCGTTCAAGATTACGAGAGAGTGACCAGACTTTACGAAAATGGTTCGCCACGATTTGATAAGCGTCGAGATCGTCGCCGGCTAGCTCTTTACGGCGTAATAATTCTAACTCATACTCTAAGGCACGCAATTCAGCTTTAAAGCCTAGACGCTTGAGCATATCGCCGGCACGAAGAGAGTACATCCCCATCTCTTCGAGGTTACGCCCCGCTTTTGCAAAGCTATCCCGGAAGAAGATCTGAAGATCACTATTGGGATAGCGATCACGGATAATGACAAAATCTTGCAGTGGAATTGTGGCAATTTCTCTTGTTTCAATCAATAGCAGTAATTCATTCACCATCTGATTGAGGCGATGATCTTTCTCATAATCTAAGCGAAAGAGGACATCACGCATTACTTGTAACTCTTCTAATAACTCGGTTTGTGAGTTAATGAAGTTTTTAAACTCTTTCTCAATATCGACATTTTGCCGATAGCACTTTGAGAGCGCTTGCAGATAACGAGAGAGTTGAAAATAGATGCCTGATAGATGTTGACGAATAATATAGACTTGAAAAACTTTGCTAATAATCATACTAAAAGCAAAGTAGAAGAGCGCACCGAAACAGAAGTAGGCAATATAGACAAGAGGCGGGGCAGCGTAGTTTGAAGCAGCAAGGAGCGCAGTAAAGCTTACAATAAAGCCGAGTGCAATAAATTTAACCCGAAATGCATAGATAAAAGCGACGACAAAGGAGACGCCGGCAAGGGAGGTAATCTTCAGAAGGTGCAGCCCCTCTGGTTGAAAGATGAATGCTAGTGTAATTACGACGATCGCAATAAAGGTCACAAGCATTTCATTACGTTTATGCTTCAAAGTGCCCATCTGATCGGCAATCGACATGGTCAAACTGCCATAACCAGCAATCATCAGAATCTGTAGGGGAATATCAAAGAGATAGAGAAAAATTACAGGAATAAAGATCCCCAGTGCCATTTTGACACCCATAGCAAAATCGCTACTAAAAAAGAAACGATGGGTTGCTGTGATGAAGTGCTGCATAATGAAATTAATCCCTAGTTAATTGTGTAATGACTATTTATATTCGATGAATTGTATCATTTTTGTGCTTTCTAAATCTGTTAGAGCATATTATGGAGATAAACAGTATTCCTCATCAATCTGCGATTGATAGGTCAAGAAAAGTCTGTAGATATAAAGAAGGTGTTATAAAAATGATGTGCAATGAATCTCCAAAATTTTATAACACCAAGATTTTTCGATGATAGAGACGTTTTATATTATAGTAAATTTGGTTTAAGAAAAATGGTTTTTAAACAGCTATTGCGGGATTTTAAAAGAAGATAAAACCTGATTCACCAACACTTGCAAGATGCCGGATAGAACGGCTTCCTTGCCTCGATCAGCCGATGCGCCGGCATTTCAATAAGCTTATTTTGAACCGATATTACTATACAAATTAGAATTACAAACTAAAGATTAAAAACGTCAATCTATCATCTATTGTATTTGCTCTTTTAATGAATCCAAATATTCAATTAAAAGAAAGCAAATTTTAGCAAAAAGAGGAGAGCAATAATATAGGTCGCAGGGTGAATATCGCGATATTTCCCTGTTCCTAATTTTAATGCCACAAAGCTAATGAATCCAAAGGCAAAGCCTTCGGCGATCGAATAGGTAAAAGGAATCCCTAATACTAAAAGTGCCGCAGGAATAGAGTCTGTCGGTGAATCCCAATCGACTTCAGTGAGCTCACGAAGCATTAAGCCTGCAATATAGACAAGCGCCGGCGCTGTTGCATAAGCAGGGATAGAAGCAGCTAGTGGCGAGAAGAAGATTGCAAGTACGAAACAGAGCGCAATAGTGATCGCAGTTAGACCAGTGCGCCCCCCTGCTTGAACGCCGGAAGTACTCTCAACATATGCTGTTACTGAACTTGTTCCTAAAAGACTTCCGGATAAAATTGCCGTACTATCGGCAAAAAGTGCACGATTAAAGCGTTTTTCAGAATCAGGAACATTCTCATTGAGTAGACCACTACGCTTAGCAACACTCATTAAAACACCGGTTGCATCGAAGAGCTCAACAAGTACAAGGGCAATTAAGATCTGAACGAAGCTGCCACTCAATACTTTTGCAAAACTGAGTTCAAAGAATGTGGGAGCCAATGACGGAGGCGTTGAAATAACGCCGACAAATTGGTTGTGACCGGTGAAAGCACTTAAAACAGAGACTATTAAGATACTGATTAAGATAGCCCCTTTCACTTTAAAGTTATCGAGAACAACGATGAGAAAGAATCCTAAGATTGCATAAAGTGCGCCAGGTGTTGAGAGATCACCGAGACTGACAATAGTTACAGAATTCGCTTTGATAATACCAACTTCAGGATTTGATAGGCCAATAAAAGCAAGAAAAAGCCCAATACCAGCACCGATAGAAGCTCGTAGTGAGCGAGGAATCCCTTTAATGATCCAAGAACGAAGTCCTGTTGCGGTTAGAATAAAGAAGATCACCCCGGAGACAAATACCGCGCCAAGTGCTTCTTGCCAAGTATAACCAAATCCACCTGTTGCGATAGGTGCGGTAATCGTGAAAGCGAAGAATGCGTTTAAGCCCATTCCAGGTGCAAGGCCGACAGGATAGTTTGCAACTAATGCCATTACAACGGTACCAATCGCTGCTGCTAAACAGGTTGCCATAAAGATTGCATCCATATCCATACCACTTGCGCTGAGGATTTTAGGATTGACGAAAATAATATATGACATCGTTAAAAAGGTGGTAAGCCCAGCAAATATCTCTGTACGGAAAGTGGTTCCGTGGGCCTTGAGTTTAAAGAGTTTCTCTAACATGGTCTGTCCTTTGACAAGAAGAATAAAAAAAAGCCTCGTGGTATTCGAGACTTATTAATAAATTAAGGTATGTTACTGGCTTTTACCTTTAGGGGGAATGAGCAGTGATAGTACAATTGAGCCGATCAGTGTCACCAAAATAACACTTAAAGAGAGTGCAATAGGCAGGTGATAATCGAAATAGAGTACCAACATCTTAATACCGATAAAGATAAGAATAATCGCTAAACCATATTGTAATAGGTGGAAGCGTTCAGCCATATCCGCTAATAAAAAGTACATTGCACGTAAACCTAGAATTGCAAAAACATTCGATGTCATCACAATAAAGGGGTCAGTGGTGACAGAGAATACAGCCGGCACTGAATCCACTGCAAAAATAACATCTGAAATAGTAATCATGACCAGTACAAGGAAAAGCGGTGTTGCATAACGAATCCCTTGTTCCACTACGAAAAAGTGCTCATGATGGTATTGATCGGTTGTTCTAAAGATACGTTTTGTAACCTTAATAATTTTATTCTGACTTAAATCGGCTTCTTCATCGTGCCCAAAACACATCTTAATTCCAGTAAAGAGCAGGAATGCGCCAAATAGATAGAGAATCCATTCAAATTTGGAAATTAAGTAACTGCCAATTAAAACCATGACTATGCGGAGGAAAACAGCGCCTAATACACCATAGACAAGTACCCGCCGTTGATAGATATTGGGAACCTTGAAATACCCAAAAATTAATAAGAAGATAAAGATATTATCAATCGAGAGCGATTTCTCAACCACATAGCCGGTTAAGAATTCAAGGGCTTTACTGAGTGCAAAATCACTCTGTGAGCCTACGACTTCTGGTATAGTATCTGCCGGTAAGATATTGGCTAAATACCACCAGAGCCCCAAATCAAAGAGAAGCGCTACCGTAATCCAGATAATCGTCCAGATCAGGGCTTCCTTTATGCTAACTTTATGGTCGCCACTTGTTTTAAGGGCGAACATATCTATCAAAATCATGATCGTAACAACTACTCCAAATATTGTGTAGAGTAGAGGAGAACCAATAGAGACATGATGTGTCACAGCGCGCTATTCCTTGAGCTATTAAAAAGGTAAAGTATCAAAATTTAAAGTAATTCGCTAGATATTCAGCAAAAGATATTTGAGGCTCAGCTTCTAATTGGGCAAGTTTCTCTAAAGATTCTTGAGCGATCTGCTGATATCTTTCCGTTGTCTTCGGATCTAATGAAGTATTATTTTGTTGATATAGCATTTGCGATTGATTTAAAAAGAAATCCTGATAACGCTCACCACTCTTTTGCAATCTATTTAAGACAATTTGAGAGGGAAGCAGCGCTGGATTTTGTAATTTAGCTCGCATACGTTCAAGCGCTTCTTGATACTCAGTACCGAGTACTGTGGCAATTGGAGAGAGCCAATCTAAAGTGGCCTCTAAAGCCACCTGAAGGGGCATACTTTCATATTCGATAACGATTACATCGGTTAAAGAAAGGCCTTGTTTTGCCACTTGTTTAAGATTTTTCTGATTATGTTCATACTCTTTTTGTGAGAGCTCTGGCGCATCTGTCAATACTGAAGCTGTTAAAAAGAGCTGAATAAAACGCATTGATTCTAGATCAATTCCCTCGGCGATCAAGGGATTAATATCAATAGAGCGAAGCTCAATATACTCAATCCCCCGTTTTTTGAGAGCAGTCAGGAAGTTTTCCCCTTTTTTAACAATCTGTTTAGGGCGGATGCTCGCATAATATTCATTCTCAATTTGAAGAATATGATTATTGATCTGATTATATTCTCCATTCTCAATGACCGGAATTTGCGAGAAAATACTACAAGGTGTTGTGACAGCGTAATGAATATTTTCGACAAAAGTATCAATACTATTAAAAGAGACATCAAAATGGCATTTATTGTTGCCATAGCCGATATCAGAGAGTCGTAATGATTCTCCTTTAGATAGATAACTATCGGTTTCATTAAGCGATTCAAAAGGATTCTCTTTATCCGCTAAAAAGCTCTTATCCATCACCGGAGAAGCGCCTAGGAAGAAGGGAATAATGTAGCCATAACGGGACACATTACGACAAGCATGTAGATAACGCGCTGTTTTAAAGTCTTGAAGCGAGCCATTAAATTGTGCCGCCTCTTTCCACGCTTCAAATACTGTATCTTTAAACGAGAAATTATAGTGAATACCGGAGATCACCTGCATCATCTTGCCATAGCGTAGACTCAATCCTTTACGATAAAGTGACTTCATCTTCGCATCGTTAGAAGTTCCGTAGTGCGCAATCGTAATCTCATCTTCTGATTCAATAATGGGCGGCATTGAGTTTGGCCAAAAAAGCTCATTATCGAGTTGAGATAAGGTAAAACGTTGGATTTCACTTAATTCAGCTAAGGCTTTTTCAGGTGTTGAGCCTGGGTTTGTCACAAACTCTAAAAGCGGCTCGGCAAAGTCAGTAGTAATATGACTATTGGTCAGTGCTGATCCTAATGCTTTGGGATGAGATTGATCACTAATGCGTCCTTGCTTTGCATCTACACGTAAAGTTTCCCGTTCAAGCCCAATATTTACCTCTTTTAACAAGGTCTTATCTTCAGCAAGAAGGTCTAATTGCGCACTTAAACGATTTTGTAAACGATGATGTAGAGAACTCATAATATATCCTTTAACGGTGATCTACCATATTCAATAATATGCCATCAATAATATGTCATTATTAATAATTATCAATAACTTCCATTAATCAGTAATGATCATTGATTGAGCAACAATCATAACATTGCAGTCAATGAGTGGTTTTAGATAATCTATCAGTGAACTAACGTGATTGACGTCATTAACGCTCATCTAGATTATCATTCTGAGGTTGAAAAAGGGCTAAATTAAATCCTACTTTTTCTTGCCATATATTCACAATATTACAGAAGAGCTCTGCTGTTTTTTCGGTATCATAAAGCGCTGAATGAGCTTGACTATGATCCCAATCAATGCCGGCAGCGGCAATCGCTCTTGCTAATACTGTTTGGCCATAGGCTAGTCCCGCAAGGCTCACTGTATCGATCACTGAAAATGGATGGAACGGGGAGTTTTTGATGCCTGTCCTTTCAATTGCTGCATTGAGAAATCCTAGATCAAAATGTGCATTGTGCCCAACCAAAATAGCTCTTGTACAACCTTTCTCTTTCAACGTTTCTCGTACGAGTTGAAAGATTTTTTTTAATCCCTCTTTTTCAGAAACTGCAAAACGAAAGGGGTTGTCGAGTTTAATACCATTAATCTTCATTGATTCAGGATTGAGTAGTAATCCTTTCTCTGGCTCAATATGGGCAACTGCAGATTTCACCGGTGTTAAGATACCTTGTTCATTCATATCGACAATGACTGCGGCAATCTCAAGGAGGGCATCTGTTCTTGGATTGACGCCCCCCGTTTCCACATCCACAACAACAGGAAGAAAACCGCGAAAACGCATCGAAATAGGGGGAGGGGATTGTAAGTGATCAGCCATAATTATGAGAGATTTATCTCGCCTTTTTGAGTGATGATTTAAATAAGTAATCTATAAAACAACCGATAGCATCTATTCACCAAAGAAATTACTATAAGTTATTTTGAAAAGAAGAGGGTCGCTATTGGAGTGTAGTATTTGATACATCGGAACCATTGCTATTCTATCTGATTCATACAGTAATTAAATGCCTTTATTGGGTAAATACCTTTATTGGGTCATTAATACTGTATGAATCATCTTAGAAATCATTACAATTTAGTGATAAACCAGTTCAGGTGCAACTTTTTCTGTTACACAGTTTTCGTGGACAATCACCTCTTTAACATTATCTAGAGAGGGAAGATCGAACATCGTATCTAATAGGAGATGTTCAATAATACTCCGTAATCCTCTTGCACCGGTTTTACGTTTAAGCGCTTGTTGGGCAATGGCTTTGAGCGCCTCGTCTGTAAATTTCAGTTCAACTCCTTCCATTTCAAAAAGATAGGAGAATTGTTTCACGATCGCATTTTTCGGCTCGGTAAGAATATTCACTAATGCCGCTTCATCTAACTCTTCAAGTGTGGTGATAACCGGCAAACGACCAATAAATTCAGGAATTAACCCATATTTTGTTAAATCTTCCGCTTCTACTTCTGCAAATAGCGTTGAGAGATCTTTCTTCTCATCGTCCCCTTTGACTTCAGCACCAAAACCAATTCCGCCTTTCGATTGACGCTGTTGCACGATCTTCTCTAAACCAGAGAATGCGCCCCCACAAATAAAGAGAATATTGCGAGTATTGACGTCAATTAATTCGGCATTAGGGTGTTTTCGCCCACCTGTCGGAGAGATTGAAGCGGTTGTTCCCTCGATGATTTTAAGAAGCGCCTGCTGCACTCCCTCACCAGAGACATCACGAGTAATCGATGGATTTTCGCTACGACGAGAAATCTTATCAATTTCATCTACATAGATAATCCCTGATTCTGCCGCTTCAACATCAAAGTCACAATTTTGAAGTAGGCGAAGCACGATATTTTCTACATCTTCACCTACGTAACCAGCTTCCGTTAGGGTGGTGGCATCGGCAATGGCAAAAGGCACATTTAGGCTACGCGCCAATGTTTCGGCAAGTAGTGTTTTACCAGAACCTGTAGGACCGATCAGTAGAATATTACTCTTACTCAATTCGATCTCTTTATTATCATTTAAGCGCTCATTTTCTAGGCGTTTATAGTGATTATAGACGGCAACACTTAATGTACGCTTTGCTTGTGATTGACCAATGACATATTGATCGAGATCTTCATAGATCTCTTTAGGTGTAGGCAGTGTTGCGGCTTCTGCTGCGATCTCTTCTTTAAGGTCTTTAGTAACGAGATCATTACATAGCTCGATACAGTCTTTACAGATATATACGCCATCGCCCGAAATTAGGCGTTCCACCTCTTCTTGATCCTTGCCACAGAAAGAGCACTTTACGCCACTATTTGTCTTATCAGTTGTATTACTCATATTGCTCCCGAAACTTGTGTTGATTGATACTATTATCATTAATTGCGAATAGGTAATGAGGAAAAACCATTACATAACTGAGGCAATATCAATCAGCACATTTCTTGTAATTTTTTAACTTGTAGATTTGAATACTTAAAATATTCTTTTGTTCGTGTTTATTGCACATTATTTTAGATTAGATGCAATTATTAGTATTTAGTATTAACGCTTAGTGACAACCTTGTCGATTAAGCCATACTTCGCCGCTTCTTCAGCACCCATAAAGTTATCACGATCGGTATCTTTTTCGATCTGCTTTAATGTCTTACCCGTATGGTGCGCAAGTAGGGTATTTAATTGTTTCTTAATTTTGAGCATCTCTCTTGTATGGATCTCAATATCTGATGCTTGGCCTTGATAGCCGCCTAAAGGTTGATGGATCATTACACGCGCATTTGGTAGGGCAAAACGTTTACCCGGAGCGCCCGCTGCTAATAAAAATGCCCCCATACTACATGCTTGACCCAAGCACATTGTTGATACATCTGGCTTTACAAATTGCATTGTGTCGTAGATTGACATTCCAGCAGTTACTGATCCACCTGGAGAATTGATATAGAGATGAATATCTTTATTGGGATCTTCCGCTTCTAAAAAGAGTAACTGGGCGACAATTAAATTCGCCATATGATCTTCTACTTGTCCTACCATAAAGATAATACGTTCTTTGAGTAAGCGAGAGTAAATATCGTATGAACGTTCACCACGACCGGTTTGCTCAACAACCATAGGTACTAAACGTGATTCGGCATTAAACATCTCTGTATTAAAAATAGAAGACATAATTGATGATTCCTTTGATATCCAATAATGATTCATTTCAAACGCATTATTTTAGCAGAAATAACCATTTTCAGAATGAATTAATTCAAGAAATGGGAAAGTCGAGCAGTTTAAATACAATTATAAGTACGATTAGAAAAATTATTCTCAATGCAATTCTGAATATACTGCAACTTTGATTGAAATTTAAATCGGATATGCAGAATGGGATTTGTCCTTGTTTTTAACAATATTCGAGAGATAGGCGAGGAAATAATGAAATCTATCATTCATCGTAGTAAGATAGTTAGACTTGTCATTTTTAGTTATTTCAATCTATTTTTGAGTAAAGGATAAAGTTGTGAGAGAGACTTTCAATTTTTGTGCGGGACCTGCGACAATGCCCTATAACGTGTTAAAGAAAGCACAAGAGGAGTTGCTAGATTGGCATAAAGAGGGGGCTTCGGTAATGGAAGTTTCCCATCGAGGTAAAGCATTTGTGGCGCTTGCGAAAGAGTGCGAATCGGATCTACGGGAGCTTCTTGATATTCCGGCGAATTACAAAGTTCTTTTCTTACAAGGCGGTGGCCTTGCACAATTTGGTTTAGTGCCACTGAATCTCTTAGGTACACAAATTGGCGATGGTAAAACGACAGTTGATTACTTAGAAACCGGAATTTGGTCCAAAAAAGCAATGCTCGAAGGTGCTCGCTATGCCGGCGTAAGTACATTATATAGCGGCAAAGCAGATGGTTACGTAGATGTACCGCATCAAAATAAGATTAATGTGAATCCTGATAGTGCCTATCTACATCTTTGTTCTAACGAGACGATTAACG
Source organism: Ignatzschineria larvae DSM 13226 (assembly GCF_038500265.1). Taxonomy (NCBI): domain Bacteria; kingdom Pseudomonadati; phylum Pseudomonadota; class Gammaproteobacteria; order Cardiobacteriales; family Ignatzschineriaceae; genus Ignatzschineria; species Ignatzschineria larvae. The sequence goes on from NZ_CP150637.1 coordinate 1,125,363, forward strand.
GCGTTGAATTTCATTACGATATTAAAAATTGCCCAATACCTGTTGTTGCGGATATGAGTTCTAATATTCTGTCAAAGCGCATTGATGTCAATCAGTACGGCGTCATCTACGCTGGCGCTCAGAAAAACATTGGCCCTGCAGGATTAACTTTAGTGATTGTTCGGGAAGATCTATTAGGTAAAGCCTCGCCTTATGTACCCGATGCGCTGAATTATACGTTGCAAGCTGAACATGATTCTATGCTCAATACACCGCCAACTTTTGCGATCTATCTGATGAGTTTAGTGCTCAAAGAGTTAAAAGAGAAGGGTGGACTTGAAGAGATGGAGAAACTCAATCATAAAAAAGCATTTTTACTCTATAGCACGATTGATAATAGTCGCCTCTATCGTAATCCTGTGCATATTGATGCTCGTTCTAATATGACTATTCCTTTTACCTTAGCCGATCCAACGCTTGATGCGCTCTTCTTAAAAGAGGCGGAGCAACATCACTTGATCAATCTTAAAGGACATCGAAGTGTTGGCGGTATGCGTGCAAGTATCTATAATGCAATGCCCATTGAAGGTGTCATTGCGCTTACTAATTTTATGAAAGATTTTGAGGCTAGACACTATGGGTAAAATTTCAAGAACATTCAACGTTAAGAGCTTGATATTTTTTATATGAATCATCATTATGGTCTGATGTCTAAAAGAGTAATTCAATTGATTCAATGAAAAGCCAAAAAATAAACAGATTTAATCAAATCTTAAGGGTTCGTAATTAAAAATGTAATAATATTGAGTTATATTAGGCTTGTAATGCTCTGTTTAATCAAGTAGTTAATGACGTAGAATGATTATGAATTTTGAAAAAGGTCAATCAATAATGGGTTAAGTTTCGTTTTAAATTAACCCCCCAATGAATGGATAAAAAGTGATGTTTAATCAGAAAAAATTAATAAAAAAAGAGTTTTGGAGAGTTGCTTCTGCACTATTCCTAGCATCTTCTCTGCTTATTGGCAATCATCTTGTTGCGAGTGAGATCAAAAAAGAGCCTCTTAAAACAGTTATCGCTGCTCCAACTTATAATGAACAACTGATTAATGCTGCGCATTCAGCTATTTTAGCGCAATATCATTACGAGCGTTTACCCATTGATGATCAGCTTTCAGAGCGTATCTATACCCTCTATCTTAAAGCATTAGACCCTCAAAAGGTCTTCTTTTTACAATCTGATATCGATAATTTTGAACGTTACAAATATCAATTTGATGACTTTGTACGTCAATCGCGGTTAGAAGTACCCTATCAAATGTACGATCTTCTGATTCAGAGAATGGATGAACAATATGATCTAGTCGAAGAGCTTTTAAAAGAAGACTATGACTTTAATATCGATCGTTCTATCGTGATTCAACGTAAAGATGCGGATTTCCCTAAAACGAAAAAAGAGATGCGTGCGCTTTGGAAAGATCGTCTACAAAATGAGTTAATCAATCTCATGATTACGGATGATAAATTAACCCTTGATGAAGCAAAAGCGAAGTTGCAAAAGCGATATAATACACGTCAAAAACGTATTCATGATATGGAAGAGGGTGAATTATTTAGCCTCGTAATGAATGTTGTGTCGCTTAGTTTTGACCCCCATTCTGGTTACTATTCAGCGAAACAGATGGAGCAATTTAATATCAGTATGAGCCTTTCACTGCAAGGGATCGGTACGGTATTACGCCAAAATGATGATTCTGTCTCAATTGTTGAAATTGTCCCCGGAGGCCCTGCGGATTTAACTGGTCAAGTACAGATCGGTGATGAGATTATCGGTGTTGCACAGGGCGAAGATGGCGAATTTGTGGATATTGTGGGAATGCGCCTTGATAAAGTGGTTGAGATGGTTCGGGGTGAAAAAGGAACCGTCGTTCGCTTGCAAATGATCGGTAATAAAGGTAAAGGCGGTGAGAAGATTGTCAAAATCGTTCGTGATACCGTCAAGCTTGAAGAGCAGGAAGCAAAATCAAAAGTTTATACAATGCCTTCTGATGTAGAGGAAGCAGAATATAAATTAGGCGTCATCACCTTACCGGCATTCTATAGTGATTTTGAAGGGAATAAACAGGGTGTTCAAGACTTCAAGAGTACTACACGAGATGTCAAAAAATTACTTTTAGAGTTGGTCAATAAAGAACATATCAATGGTCTAGTGATCGATCTTCGCGGTAATGGCGGCGGCTCATTAACCGAAGTGATTGATCTATCTGCGCTCTTTGTAGGAAGTGATAAATCAATCGTACAGACTCGTGGCTTTGATGGTAATACAGATGCACAATCAAGCCCGAATGAAGATTTGATCTATACGGGTCCTATGGTCGTCTTAATTGATCGCCTTAGCGCTTCAGCTAGTGAGATCTTTGCCGGCAGTATGCAAGATCAAGGACGTGCAATCATCGCCGGATCTACGAGTTTTGGGAAGGGGACTGTACAAACGATGATCGACTTGAGTCGAATCTTGGCAAAATCCACTAAACCAGGTCAATCGAAAGTCACCATTGCAAAATTCTACCGTGCAAATGGGGAATCAACACAGGAGAAAGGGGTTGAGCCTGATGTGCACTTGCCAAGCACTTATGATCCTACTGAAATTGGTGAGTCTAAAGAGATGTATGTGATGTCTTGGGATACAATCGATGCCGCACCAGATTATGATCCATCAGTAGTCATTTCAGATGATGTAGCGACAAAGCTACAACAAAAAAGTGCGCAACGTTTTAAAGAGGATGAGAAACATCAAATCTATAAACGTCAAGCAGATAAAACACTTGAGCTCTGGAAAGTGAATGAGTTAAGCCTCAATCTTGATACTCGCAAAGAGAAACTCAAAACAGAAGAAGCTGAGAATCTTGAACTACAAAATAGAATGCGAGTGCTTTATGGATATGAGCCATTAACGTTAGAGCAATTCCGTAATGAAGATGGTACCTACACAAAACTCTTAAAAGATACGCAAACTGATCTTCTACTTGAAGAGGGATTACTGATTCTTCGAGATTACATTGATCTTATTGATGTTGAAAAAACATTAGATATGACCGATGAAAATAAGGCTGAAGAGATCGTAATGCCGTAGCATCAAGATTGACTGATACTCTAATTATACTCTCATATTAAAATCATATATTAGGGTCTATATCGAAGCTACTTGTTCTCAAGTGGCTTTTTTATTGTCCGAATATTGATGATATTCAGATGGGAGATATTCAGCGCATAAAGTTCAGTAAGATCCACTTTTAGAAAGTGGTATAATAGCGTATTCAAAATTATCTTAAAAAAGTAAGAATTTCATAATTAAGGGTCAGAGATTGAATGGAAGATATCAGAGGGAAACGCGTAGTTGTCGGGATGAGTGGTGGCGTTGATTCATCCGTTGCCGCTTATTTATTAAAAGAACGCGGAGCCGATGTTCACGGCGTTTTTATGAAGAATTGGGAAGAGGAGTTCGACCAAGGATATTGTACCGCCGAAGATGATCTGCGGGATGCAGAATCTGTCTGCGAAACGTTAGGAATCCCGCTTCATAAGGTTAATTTCGCTAAAAACTACAAAGAGCGTGTTTTTGATTATTTCCTAGAAACCTTAAAAGATGGTTTAACACCGAATCCTGATGTGCTCTGTAATAAAGAGATTAAATTTAAAGCTTTTCTACAATATGCCGAAGAGCTTGGCGCTGATTATTTAGCAACCGGTCATTATGCTCGGGTAGAGCGTAAAGAGGGTAAAGCCTACCTACTCAAAGGGATTGATAATAACAAAGATCAGAGTTATTTTCTCTATCTGCTCAATCAGCAGCAATTGATCAATACTCTATTTCCGATCGGCGATTATGAGAAGACCGAAGTACGTCAAATCGCTCTAGACAATAAACTTATTACCTTTGATAAGAAAGATTCCACAGGGATCTGTTTTATTGGTGAGCGAGATTTCACGGATTTTATTATGCAATATCTGCCTACAGCCCCCGGCGATATGGTATTACCCAATGGTGAAGTGGTTGCAGAGCATAAAGGCTTAGCATTTTATACCATTGGTCAGCGGCAAGGTTTAGGGATTGGGGGTCGTAAGGATTCTAATGGTGAGCCTTGGTTTGTGGCAGATAAAGATCTTGCGAATAATCGTTTAATTGTAGTGCAGGGCGATCAGAAAGAGCTTTATGGAAAAGGGTTGATTGCTAGGGATCTACATCAAATTAATCCTATTGATTGGGCAGAAGTGAACCCTCGTTTAACTGCTAAGATTCGTTATCGCCAACAAGATGTTAAGTGCCAAGTTACTCTATTAGAGAGCATTCCTGGTCAAGTTGATCGAATTCAAGTGAATTTTGATGAGCCGCAGCGAGCCATTACGCCGGGGCAATCAATCGTATTCTACGATGGTGAGATCTGCTTAGGGGGCGCTTTTATTGAATCAAAAAAGCTATAATTAACCCTTCATTCGCACTAGTTTGATGACTTTTACCTTCTTAAAATGTTTATTCGTAAAATATTTACAATCAATGCCTTATAATGATGTTAGTAGAATATAAAGAAATGCCTTTTATTATCAATAGCGATGAACTGTTTGCTAGAGGAAAACTATGATAGGACTTTTAATTGCTTTAAAAATTAAAGAACAGCAACAAACAGATTCAAAATTAATGGCAACAATATTTGGGGTATTCTATTTCTTAATTGCTGCAACTATTGATGGGGTATTACTATTTCTTATAGTAACGTCAGAGTCTCTGATCCAAAATGGCTATCTGGCTATTGCGATTTTACAAGTAAGCCCTCTCATTATATTGCCTTCAGCGCTGATTTCAGCGATTATTTTTGGGTATAAAATGCTGATAAAATCTTAAAAAATTATCAAATAAGATAATTATTCATTTAAGTAATAGTTTATAGAAGCTCCTAAATTGATAATAACTCTCAATTAAAGTAAACTAACTATACCTCAACATAATAGAAAATGAGCATGAAATTACTCGCGCTTTTTGAATCGTTTATTAATCCTTTTAAAAAACATCCTGATGAAGCGCCCCCTAAAACCTTATTCGCTTTTTATTGGCACTATGTCAAACAAGTAAAGTGGGTTTTTGCCGGATTATTATTCGTTGGTTTTTTTGTATCAATCTTAGAGATTGCGCTCTTTAGTTATATTGGGCAAGTTGTAGATATGGTGGAATCAGTAGATTCTCTAGGTGCGCTTTGGGAGACTTATAGCGACAAATTCATTTGGATGCTGATTGTGATTATGCTTCTTAGGCCAATTGCCTCTCTGATTCATAATCTCTTTCTGAATCAAGCGCTCACGACCAACTTTACCTCAATGATTCGCTGGCAACAGCATCGCTATGTGTTAAAACAGAGTGTCGGCTTTTTCCATAATAGTCTATCTGGCGGTATTGCCAATCGTATTATGAATACGGGGCAGGCGATTCGAAATTCAGTCATTATGACCACAGATTCGATGTGGCGAGTGATTATCTATGCAGTCACGACTGTGGTACTCTTTTTTGAAGTTAATATCTGGCTTACAGTGCCGATTCTACTTTGGATTGTGGCGTATATTCTATTGATGATCTACTTCTTGCCGAGAACTCGCTATCGCTCACATCAATCCGCCAAAACTCGTTCAAAATTAATGGGTCATATTGTTGATAGTTATAGCAATATTGTCACGCTAAAGCTCTTTTCCCATAGTGATAAAAATGAAGAAGATGCTCGGAAAATGATGCGTGAACAGACGGATGCGGCGCTCTATTCTACAAAATTATCAACGGGAATGGATTTCTCGCTCACGATGATTAATACCCTCTTAATTGTAGCAACCGTAGTTCTATCACTCTATCTTTGGGGTGCTTCCTTAATTTCAGCCGGTGCCATTGCATTTACCATAAGTTTGGTGGTGAGAATCAATACGATGTCCACTTGGGTAATGCGAGTCGTAAGCCACATCTTTGAAGATATTGGGAGTGTTCAAGATGGAATCAGAGTGATTGCACAATCAAGAGAAGTGATGGATCAACCGAATGCCGGCACTATTGATACGGTAGAGGGGGAGATTGAATTTAAGTCAGTGAATTTCAGTTATCATCCTGCGAAACCCATTTATACAGATTTCAATCTTCATATTCGTGCCGGGGAAAAGATCGGTTTAGTAGGACCTTCAGGAGCCGGAAAGACGACTTTAACGCAGATTTTGCTTCGCTTGTATGATATTCAACAGGGGGAAATTCTGATTGATGGCGTGAATATTCGTACCCTGACGCAAGATAGTTTACGAGCGCAAATCGGAGTGGTTACTCAAGAACCCACGCTTTTTCATCGTTCAATCCGCGATAATCTACTTTATGGAAATGTTGATGCGACAGATGAGATGCTCTTTGAGGCCTTAAAGCAGACAAAAGCCGATCAATTTGTGAGAGAATTGGTGGATCAATATGGTCATCGAGGATTAGATGCTTTAGTGGGGGAAAGCGGGGTGAAACTCTCCGGCGGACAACGTCAACGCATTGCCATTGCCCGAGTTTTACTCAAAAATGCACCAATCTTAATTTTAGATGAAGCTACCTCAGCCCTCGATTCAGAATCAGAAGCGGTCATTCAAGAGAATCTTGAGCTTTTAATGGCCGGGAAAACGGTGATAGCGATCGCACATCGTCTTTCTACCATTGCCAAAATGGATCGATTAATCGTGATGGATCAAGGGGAAATTGTCGAAATGGGAACACACGAAGCATTAATTAGTGCTGATGGCCTGTATGCACAATTTTGGCGACAACAAGCTTCTAATCCGATGAGTGATAAAGATAAAAAATTGGATAAATAGCATTTATGTCTCTTTGAAAATTTCTCGAATAATAGAGTCTAATAAAGAGATAAAAGGAATATCAATTATCGCTAAAAGAAAATAATTATTTGACTTCTAAAATCCTTTAGGTGTATTATCCATGCACAAATTGCAGGTACCTCGTTAGGTGAGGCTCCTGTACGGAGATAGGCTACTGCCCAGAAACGTCCAAAGACGCCAACGGGTTTAACAGAGATCATCGAATTAAGGTGATCTATAACGTAGCTAGCGACTAGAGAAATCATTGAATATATTATCCATAATGGAATATTCATGTAACTATTTCCTTATGCCGTACAGTGCTAAAGCTCAATGAAAGAGGAAATCAGTAATTTCACTGATAATCATCGATATTTTGGCAAATAGCCAAGATGTTCTTGTGGTAGTTTCAAAATGATTATCCATTCAAATGGTATTAATAGAAACTGTAAAAGCAGATTTTGAGCGTAATAGATTAGAATGGGGAATGATTTTAAGAAGCGAGCAGGGCACATAGTCATTAATCTATGAGCCTACTTCTGGCGTATAGTCTATACGCTACCACAGGATTATTAAGTGTGATATTGATTTGTTATGCACTCTAGTGAATTGATTGGATTTCAAGAGCGCACCTTTTTCATAAGAAGGGTGCGCTTTTTGTTTGTTTCAATTTTTCAATTCACTTTGCCAAGGAGAGCAATATGAGCATCGTACAAGATAAAATCATTCTCTCAAAAGAATCTGCCATAAAAGCGGGCCCCCAAACATCGGCTACAGAATGGATTAATCTTATTTCTCCCTCTGTGGCTGAATTGAGTCGTGTTCTTAAAAAATACCATTTGCCGGAAGATACACTGCAGCGGGCTCGAGGTCATTTGAATCAATTAGAAGATGATACTATTTTATTAAAAATTGATATTCCTCGGAAAAATTTACCTCGCTCTAAAGTGCCATATCAAATATCACATCTAACGCTTTTAGTGAAAGAGGATACGGTTATTACGATCGCAGACCAAGACTCATTTCTCTTTACCTACTTAGAACACGAGCATTTAGTGACTTGGGCAGAGAAAGATCCGACTGATTTTGTCTATCGAATCTTAGATATGACAACAACAATGTTTATCAATTTAACTGAAAATTTAATTCAGGAAATTAACGTATTAGAGACTAATCTCAAACGGGAATTTAATAATAAATCGGTCTATAAACTAATTGATAACAATAAAAGTCTACTCTACTTTGCAAAAGCACTGAATAGAAACATTAAGCTTCTCAAATCTCTAGCTCAGAAGAGTATATTAAAAGCGGACTATGAACAGGATTTAGCGCTTCAAGATTTGATCACTAAAACAGAACAAGCTGAGAGTGTTGCAACGATTCATCAAGCAAACTTACGGAACTTAATGGATGCTTATTCTGCATTGATCGAGAATAATCTCAGTCTCTCAGTGCAATATTTAACAATCTTGGTAACGGTTGCAACGGTACCGATGGCTATTGGTGGCATTTATGGAATGAATATTCCATTGCCTTGGCAAGAATCACCGTATGCGTTAACAGGATTAGCGGTGATTGCCGGCATTATTATCGTGGGGGCTTTAGCATTCTTCAGATCGAAGAAGATGATTTAAAGGGATTCAGTGTAATCAGAGCCATACCAATAAAACGCTATCCATAAAATATTCCATAAATTTTATAAATTTCATAATGAATTTTGTCTATGTTGCAGTGATAACACATAGCACTGTAAAGACCTTGTTTGCGCATGATAAAGAGCAAAATTCAGTTAAGTTAGAAAGGATTGTCCTATGTTAAAAGTATATAAAAGCCTCGCATTAGGGGAACTTCAAGAAGAAGCACGTTTTAAAAGCAATACATTAATTGTCTTAACTGACCCAGATTCAGAGAAAATCAAGCAAGTTGCCTCGCAATTCAAGTTGCCAGAGAAATTCTTTACTGATTCCCTCGATCCCCAGGAGCATCCTCGTTTAGAGCGGGATAGTAATGGTTTATTGATTGTTCTCAATATTCCCGTTACCAATCCTAATGCAGGTAAAGAGAATGAGGCACCTTATATTACGCTTCCATTTGGCATTATTCATGCGGAAAATAACCTCTTTTTAGTCACTAAAAAGGCACATCAACCACTTATTGATCAATTTTTAAATGGCCAATTCGGGCTCTTTGAAACCCATATGAAAACCCGAATGACAATTTTGCTCTTTAAAGCAGTGGCTAAATCTTACGATGATCATTTAGGTTTTGTGAAAGATGAGACGCGAGTATTACAACAGAAACTACGCCAATCTTACCAAAATCGCGAGCTCTTTAGCTTAATCAATCAGAATAAAAGTTTACTACAATTTTCTGTTGCACTATCAGCTCTCACGATCTTATATCGGCAAGTGATTAATGGTTATGCCGTTAAAATTTATCCTGAAGAGAAGGGCTTGCTATCAGATATTTTAGTCGATATCGAACAATCTGCAGAAGTCGCAGAGATGAGCCGTGAAAGCTTGAGTAACTTGATGGATGCTTATGCGGCGATTGTTCATAATAATCTTAATACGGTTCTCAAAACATTAACAGCCTTAGCGATCATTCTGATTATTCCCTCGATGATTGGTTCTATTTTCTCCATGAATGTGGCACTGCCAAGCGAAGAAGATCCAATATCTACCGTCGTTGTCGCCAGTATTATGGTGTTAGTGAGCGTTATTTTACTCTTTTTCTTCTACTGCAAAAAATATATTCGTTTTGATTAATGGGAGCTTATCATGATCACAATCTACAAAAACTTAGTTAAAAACACCTATGAGCATGAAACGCAAATCACCGATAACAACTGGATTCGTGTGATAAACCCCGATCAGATGGATCTCAATACGTTGCATCGCACGCTCAATATCCCCATGGATTTCATGAAAGAGGCCATTGATATCAATACTCGCCCAACGATTATGAGCGAAGGTGATATGATGCTTTTTATCATTCATCTACCTTATGTAAACCCTGAATTTAAGGCTAATTCTGAGGGGATTCGTTATCAAACAATTCCCTTAGGGATTGCACTAGTCGGAACGCATATTGTGACGATCTGCAATGTTGATATGACGAGCTTTTTCGAAGCATTTATGAAATGCTGCAATGGCTTAGGTCGAGAAAAACAGATACAAAATCTTTTGGATCTGTTCCATATCACTTCAGAGCGTTATCTTAAATTAATGCATACCATTGAATATGAGATTGCCGAAGCAGAAGATGAATTATCCCGCTCTTATCGGAACTCTGAGCTTTATACATTACTTTATATCAATGATGGTTTGCTAGATATGACAATCTCTTTGAAACAGATGTTACATCTTATGCGTAAAATCAATAAAGAGCGCCTTTTAGATCTCTTTCCAAATGCAGAAGAGCGCTTTGAAGACACCATTATTGAATTAGAACAAGCCTATTCTGTTGCTGAAATCAACCAATTAAATGCCAATAACGTCATGGATGCTTACGGTAATATTATTCAAAATAATGTGAGCCATGTCGTTAAGCTATTAACAGCGCTCACCATTGTATTGTCAATTCCAACAGTGATCGCCACAATCTACGGTATGAATGTACCATTACCATTTCAGGAGAGCGAACACGCATTTGCGATTCTAATCGTTATCATGGTTATTCTTACAGGTGTCGTTGCAGGAATCTTCTATAAGAAGAAGTATTTCTAAAGCTTTAATGAGGAAAGATAACTGATTATTCACGACTACTCTGATTCCTAACAGACTAACAGTAAGCGCTATTTATAGTTAGTTCGATTTAAGAAAATTAACAATCATTGCAAGATAAAGATCTATACAACCTTGCACAAATTTTCAATCAATAATTTAAAACCGATTCTACTATATGTTAAAACTCTTGATCCAAAAAGGATCAAGAGTTTTATTTTTGATACTTCTTAAAAAAGTAAGAAGCGGTCGTGGAAATGCGCTTCTATTTGAATCTGCGAAGGAATAAATTCAATCTATCAAATCATTAAGTTCAAACTCATTAATTTTAAAACATAGCAACAGAAGACCTCTTTCATTTTTTCGGTAGCTTACTTACTGTCAAGTATTTTTATTTTCATTCTAATGAGATATAAGTCTTTACTTTTCAAATAAATGGCTATAAATTAAACCTATAATAAATTTACATAACATATATGTTATGTATGTAATAATGAAGGATAGGGAGATATAATGGCTGCGGTAAAAGAAATAGATGAAAGAATCCCTTTAGTAAAGGAACAGTATAAGGTAGACCACAATTATAAAAATTATAAGGTGATTCCTGCACGTTATCCTATGAGAAATGTAGGAAGTATTATTGCCGCATTTATCATTACCCTAGTGCTGTATTCGATATTGACTAATCCACGTTGGGGATGGGATATATTTGGAGAATGGCTTTTTTCTGAACCTGTAATGGTAGGTTTAAGTCGTACTATTTTGTTAACAATAATTGGAACAATACTAGGCTCTTTGCTCGGAATGTTATTAGCACTGGCGCGAGTTTCTAAATCGCCATTATTATCGGGTGCTTCATGGACCTATATTTGGTTTTTAAGATCTATTCCTTTAATTGTTATTTTGCTGTTATTAAATAATATTGGATATTTATATGAGAGTATCAAGGTTTCTAATCCATTCACAGGAGAGGCCTTGCTTGAATATCCTATTGTTACACTTATTACTCCCTTTACTGCTGCTGTTATTGGCTTGACATTAAACCAATCGGCTTTCTTTGCTGAAATCATTCGAGGAGGGATTTTATCAGTTGATAATGGTCAGCATGAAGCAGCCTCGGCATTAGGTATTTCCAAAAAAAGACAATCTTTACGTATAGTTTTGCCTCAAGCGATGAGAACAATTTTACCGACAGGATTCAACGAAATTATCGGGCTTGCTAAAGGCACTTCAATGCTTTACGTTTTAGCATTACCGGAACTTTTTTATACTGTACAGGTCATCTATCGCCGAAATCTTGAAGTAATTCCATTGCTGATGGTTGCAACAATGTGGTATCTAGTCATTATGACGGTCTTATCTATTATTCAACATTATGTAGAACGATATTATGCACGAGGAGCCGTTCGGAATCCCGTTATGATCCCTTTTCAAAAACAGATCGGTAATATTAAATCTTTCTTATTAGGCCAGCCCTCTAGAGTTTCATTAGATTTAAAGTTCAGTCGTAAAATAGCAATACAGACTTCCACTTCTGTCGATCCTATTATATTAGAGTCTAAACAAACTGAAGGTGCAGCGATACAAATTGATAATGTTTCTAAAAGCTTTGGTAAAAATAGAGTGCTAAACGATATCAGTCTATTTTTTCCAGCGGGTAGTGTAACGGCAATTTTAGGTCCATCAGGCTCTGGCAAATCCACGCTTCTTCGAACAATTAATCACCTGGAAAGCGTAGATGAAGGATTTATCACCGTCGACGGTGAATTAATAGGATATTTACAGAAAGATAATAAGCTCTACGAATTAAAAGAGAAAGATATATTAAAACAACGTGCAGATATTGCAATGGTTTTTCAAAACTTCAATCTTTTTCCCCACATGACAGTACTAGAAAATATTATTGAGGCACCTATTCAGGTTAAAGATATGAAATATGAAGAAGCTGTGGATATTGCTTTTGATCTACTTTTACGAGTAGGCTTGTTAGATAAAGCTGACAGTTACCCTCGACAATTATCAGGGGGACAACAACAAAGAATTGCAATTGCAAGAGCGCTCGCTCTCAACCCTAAAGTGATCTTATTTGATGAGCCCACATCCGCTCTTGATCCTGAGCTCGTAGGTGAAGTGCTTGATATTATTAAAAATCTTGCTCATTCAGGTACAACATTAGTGGTTGTGACCCATGAAATGAATTTTGCTTATGAGGTTGCCGATACAATCATCTTTATGGAAGAGGGTAATGTTATCGAACAAGGTAGTGTTGATAACGTATTCAATCATACCCAACACCCAAGGACTAAAGCATTTCTCAATAAAATCATTTAACTACTTCATAGTACCTCACAATTGAAATTTAGATTTGAACTAATATCAGAAAATTGTAGGAAACTGTGCATTATAGCATTACCAGTCATTTCAGTATTGAATGGCTCGAGGTCTTTTTTATGAAAATAATCAAACGAATTAAATTAAGAAAACAACTGACATTTATGAAATGTTATCCTCTTTTGTTTCAGGGTTTTCTAAGCCTTATAGTACTTATATCAATGCTTGCATTAGCTGGTAGGGGTGAGATTGATTTAAGTATTGAACAATTAGATCGACCAAGAGTCGCAGAAAATAGCACTTATATAAGGCATGTCAGTAGCGCATCCTTTGTAAAGCCGGATTATTTTACTGTTGGATTGAGCACATCCTCCTCCTTACCATTACATGACTATGCTTCTGACGCCATGACAATTATCGGTTTTGATGTAGATTTAGCACTAGCCATAGCAGATTCTATGGGGAAAGAGTTAAATATTGTGAGTGTCGCCTGGGCTGATTGGCCTCTAGGTCTTTCAAGTGGTAAATTTGACGCAATCATTTCTAATATCACAGTGACAGAAGAACGAAAGAAAAAATATGATTTTGCAACTTATCGAAAAGATAATGTTGGCATCTATGTTAAACATGATAGTTCGATTGAAAGTATTAATAAACCTTCCGATATTGCAGGATTAAGAATTATTACAGATTCAGGAACCAACCAAGAAAAGATATTACTTGAATGGGATCAACATAATATTAGGGCAGGATTAGCTCCTGTGAAGATCTCTTATTATGATGATCGTGCTTTACAAACACTTGCCGTAGAGAGTGGTAGGGCAGATGCGATTTTTAGTGTCAATCCAATGCAAGCTTATGCGGCTGCTATTAGCGGAAAAACGAAACATGTAGGCACCGTGAATGGCGGTTGGCCTTTAACAGCAGAAATTGCAGTAGCCTTTCCTAAAGGTTCTGATTTAGTTGAGCCGACAGCAGATATTATCAATGAGCTAATTAACAATGGTATCTATCATCAAATTTTAACAAGATGGGCTCTAGAGAGTGAGGCTATTGAACAGTCGCTAGTCAATCCTCAAGGTCTTCCTTGAATTTTCATCATTACAATGTGTTAAAGAGATCTGTTTAGATAAATATAGAGAAGATAGAGAGATTTCAAATAGCAACCTAAATTGTAATTTAATTACCTAGATTTAAAAGGATTACACTATGACAATCTCAAAAAAAGAGATTCTATCTCAATTATTACTTCTATTTGTCCTATTTAATATAGGGTTAGTTATCAAAGCACAGTCGTCCTTTGATATTACAGCCGCTCAATTAGGAAGAGTACATGTAGAAAAAAGCACGCAAGCGATAGATGCAATTCCCGGTGATTTTAAATTTGTATCGCCTGGTAAATTAACGATTGCCGTTGCGCCAAGCGACCCTCCAACTGCATTCTATGCAACAGATGCGAAGACACCTATTGGAGTTGATCCTGATTTTGCTTCAGCGCTTGCTGAGAGTTTAGGGTTAGAATTATCCCTTATTCCTATTACCTGGATCGATTGGTCATTGGGATTATCAAGCGGAAAATATGATGCTGTATTGGCAAATGTTGGTGTGACAGAAGATCGTAAGAAGAAATTTGATTTTTCTACTTATCGCTTAGGATTACATGGATTCTATGTGAAGAAAGAGAGTGAAATTACTGAAGTGACAGAGCCCAAAGATCTTTCAGGTTTACGTATTATTGTGGGTGCCGGAACCAATCAAGAGAGAATTTTATTGCGATGGAATGAGACTCTATTAGCTGAAAATGATCCTCCACTACAACTGCAATACTATGATGATGGTGCCGTGAGCTTATTAGCAATCCAATCGGAACGAGCCGATGTGATTGTTCAACCTAATGCTCAGTTAGTTTATATTGCTGAAAGAGATGGCAATATCAGAGGGGTCGGAACTTTAAGCGCAGGATGGCCTGATCGTTCGGATGTGGCTGTTGTAACACGCAAAGATAGAGGCCTTGCAGAACCGATTACAATCGCCCTTAATAGTCTAATTGAAAATGGCCATTATCAAAAAATATTAGATAAGTGGTATTTAGGGGATGAAGCATTAGAGGTCTCTGAAACGAACCCTCAAGGCTTGCCATTACAATAATTGATCAGCAATTTATAAATAATACTTTAGGAGGAAGATATGAATAATCAAAAAAAAGATAGACAAAAAGGCCAAAAAATAGAGATAGGCTTAATGCTTCATGGCGCAGGAGGGCATATGCATTCATGGAGACATCCTTCTTCTACATTAGATGCAAGCGTTAATCTCAGTTACAATATCGACTTAGCAAAAGAAGCAGAAGACTCAGGCCTCTCTTTTATTTTTGTAGCCGATGGATTATATATTAATGAGAAGTCTATCCCCCATTTTTTAAATCGTTTTGAACCTTTGACTCTATTATCTGCGATTGCAGCTCATACATCGAAGATTGGTTTAGGCGGGACGGTTTCTACTTCATATAGTGATCCTTATACAATCGCTAGACAGTTTGCCTCTTTAGATCTGATTAGTAATGGTCGAGCTGCTTGGAATCTAGTTACAACACCATTAGAAGGAACGGCTAAAAATTATGGTCGACCACATCCTGAGCATAAGCTTCGTTATGAAATAGCGAAAGAATATATTGATGTTGTACAAGGACTCTGGTCATCTTGGGAAGAAGATGCATTCATTCGTGATAGGGATAGTGGCCATTTTGTCAATACTGATAAAATGCATCGAGTTAATTATAGTGGTCAATTTTTTTCTGTTGAAGGTCCTCTTAATATCCAAAGATCTCCTCAAGGTGAACCTGTGATATTTCAAGCAGGTGCCTCTGAGTCAGGAATTGATTTTGCTGCACAATATGCAGAAGCTGTATTTACCCATATTCAACGTCTCGATGATGCTAAGCACTATTATCAAAAAGTAAAAGCGCAAGCTGTCGCAAAAGGAAGATCTGAGGATGAAATTAAAATATTTCCCGGAATTGGGCCTATCATCGGTAAAACAGAAGCAGAGGCAGAAGAGAAGTATCAGGCAATTCGCAATCTTGTAAAGATTGATGATGCACTTGCTTATTTAGGTCGTTATTTTGATCACCATGATTTTAGTCAATACCCATTAGATGCGCCATTCCCGGAGCTTGGAGATATTGGTCAAAATAGTTTTCGATCAACTACAGATCGTATTAAACGTGAAGCGGCTATCGGGGGGTTAACACTTCGAGAAGTTGCATTAAATGAAACGACTCAACGGAGTGATTTTATTGGCACTGCAGATCAAATTACCGAAAAAATGATTGAGTGGGTTGAAGCTGGGGCAGCAGATGGTTTTATTCTCACATTCTTAGTTAGTTCTCAGGGGTTTAGTGATTTTAAATCGGAAGTCTTACCTAGGCTTGAGCAACGAGGATATTTTAATTCAACTTTGGCTCATAGCACTCTACGAGCTAATCTAGGGCTTCCAATACGCCAGAATTGTTATAGGGTATCAAATCCTTTTTTAAAGGAGGCTCATAATGATTAAATTAGTAGCTTTTTCAGGCAGTGAAGGGACGTCTTCAAAAACATCCGTTTTACGAGATATGATTGCACAAAAAGCTGTGGATCAATATAGATTTAGATTACAGCAGTATGATATGACGGATTTAGGGCCATCCTTGGGATTAGCTAAAAGTATTGATGACTTAGATATAGAAGCAAAATCGGTTATTACAGCAATTGCTGAGGCGGATGCTTTGATTATTGTCACACCCGTTTATAAAGGAAGTTATCCCGGATTATTCAAACATTTTATAGACTTATTAGATGTGAATCTACTTTATGGAAAACCTATTATTTTAGCGGCTACAGGTGGGGGAACGAGGCATGCTTTAATGGTTGAACATCAACTAAGACCACTATTTGGCTTCTTTATGGCACATAGTTTGCCTACTGCAATATATGCCTCCTCGCAAGATTATTCCAAAGAAAATAAACTTATAAATCAGAGCATTATATCGAGAATAGAACAGGGTGTAAGAGAGTTTCAGCCTTTTATCCAAGTAGATAAAATGGATGAAAAATCATCGAGTAAGAATCATCTATTTTATGAGCGATTATTACAATTTAAATTAATATTGCCATGGACGAATGATTTATCAGGGGAGAGATAATGGATACTGATTATTTCCTCTACATATCAGCAGATGATCCTAGAGCGGAGGTGCTTACTAAGGCATTGCTCAATGAATATGATAGCCGATATGGTACTTTTTTTGATCCCCGAGGTGCTATTGCTGAAATGGAGCGATATCCTACCACGGATTTTGCGCCTCCTCTGGGAAATTTCATACTGTTAATGCGCAATCAAACAGTAATTGGCGGTGGCGGGTTTAAATTTTATGATTCTAAAACGGCTGAAATTAAAAGAGTCTGGGTAGATGAAGATTACCGTCGACAGGGATTAGCTGAAAAGATCTTACAAGAACTAGAAGTACAAGCGGCAAGGCAAGGGTATAAACGCATCTATTTAACGACAGGATGTCGGCAACCTGAAGCGGTTGGGCTCTATTTAAAGAATGGATATCTTAACCTTTTTGATTTAAAAGAGAATTTAGAAGCATTGAAAAAACTTCCTTTTGAGAAGTTAATTTAGTATTGCGGATGAAAATAGATAATGTGCAAGGAACATATACAAGGAGTTTTTAATGGTTTATCAACTAAGTATGTTAGACAAGTGCCCACTCCATGGAGGGATTACGGCACATCAAGCGCTTTTAAATGCCGTAGAAACGGTACAAGCAGCCGAGGTAGCCGGATTCACTCGATTTTGGGTAGCAGAACATCATAATTCACTCACGCATGCCTCAAGTGCTCCGGAAATATTAGTATCTTATCTACTTGCTGCAACTCAAAGTATTCGAATTGGAACTGGTGGAGTGATGTTACAGCATTACAGTCCTTACAAAATTGCTGAAGTTTTCAATGTACTGGCATCATTAGCACCGGGAAGGGTAGATATCGGTATTGGTAAAGCGCCAGGAGGATTACCCTCTTCAACTCAAGCATTGCAATTAGAGATGTCTGCAGATACACGGTTATCATTTGAAGATAAAGCTTTATATTTAAGTCAATTCTTAGAAGGTTATGCTCTGGAAAATAGTCGTATTAAACGGGTTACAGCGACGCCCGTTCCTGTTCAGAAAGTGCAAGGATTTCTATTAGGCGCGAGTATTGAAAGTGCTAAACTAGCCGCAAAATTGGGCTGGAAAATGAGTTATGCCGGGCACCTCAATGGTAGTGAACAAAAATTATATGAAACTTTTGCGGCATATAAATCTGTTACCAAAGGAGATGTTCCTCAAGCAGCATTAGCTGCAATAGTAGCGCCTAGCATCGAAGAGGCTAATGCCCGTGCTGCTAATATCGCAATCTATAAAATTCATTTTTCAGATGGTAAAGTATTCTCTTTGCCTTCTTATACCATTGCAGAAGACTTCGCCGCCGAATTAGGCCGGACAGATTATCAAATTAAGAAGGAGCCACTTCAGATTATTTCTGGAACAGCCAAAACTGTCAGTCAAACACTCTTTGAACTACAACATAAATATGGCATTCAAGAATTTATGCTCGAATTTCCGGAAACAACCTTAAACGAAAGAATCACTGCAATTGAATCATTAGCTTATTATCAACAGAAATATGCAGGATAAGATTTACTATCATTAATTACGATATGGGCCCTCCGTGGAGGGTCACACCTCCTATCGATTTATATATTATGTCTAATTCTATATATTATGTTAAATAAGATATCTGTTTTATATATGCTCGAATCTGCCATACAACATATAATGGAATTAAATTTCAAGCATGCTCATTGTAAACTTTAAGAACTGAACTCTAAGAAGATTCTAAGAAGATATTACCTTTGATGAAAGCTTTACTTAAAATCATTATCCCTATTTGTAGCCGTAATTAAAACTCGATATTCTTCATCTACTTTTGCTTCTTCCTGCATTGCATTACAAATCTGTGCATTCATTTTATAAAATTCAATACGACTATATTGTGCGGAATAAACTTTTTCATACATTTCATCCACTCGGCATTCAAGGGGACGACTATCGTAGATGGTGCAGTTATTTTCTGCTTGAGAGAAATATTTGCAGGTGCCATTGCCAAGGTCGTAATCTCGTAATGCTTCAACACCACTGATACGCTGACAACAGAGACCACAACCTGTGCATGGGAATATCATTAAAAACCCTTTTAAATAATTTTAATGGTATTTTAATGAAGAATACTTCTAATATCATCTAACAATTGCTTATGTAATTTATGATTTTCGATTTTCTCTTCAATATTTTGAAATTCATCACTTTTCACAATAGGAACTATTTTAGAAATAAAATCATCCCAATGATTAGAAAATTGACTATCATGATCCCGAAATGCTGAAATAGTTCGTTTTATTTGTTTATCTATACTGTTTAGAAATGCCAACTCTAAGTTACTAGCAGGGATAATTGCTTTTTCTAATATTTTCTTTAAATTTAGAATATCATTATTAATTTCTTTTAAAACCTCTTCTTTATTTTCGCTAGAATGCCCATCTCTTAAAATATTTTGTACACCAATTATGTCATCTATAGAATAATTTGTTTTCGCATATTTAAGCAAACCTAGCAGAGTAGTCAATTTATTGATGATGTCAGCTCCTCCACTAATTCCACTACTTAAAGATATTAATCGGGTCGTAAGAGTAGGTATCTGATCTAATTTTTCTAAATCGAACAGGGTACCATCTTTTTGAATTAAAATTAAATTTACTAATTTTCCTTTTCCATTGGAATAATAACTATCCAAATATATAAATTCATTTTTACTCGATAAATAACGATTGACTCTATCATGGCTAAGAATAGGAGCCGATAATAATGCATCAAATATATCTCGTGAAAAACGTTCAATTAAATATATAAAACTACTCTCTTTATGAGATATATCTCGAGTTAGTTTATTAATATAATTTTTGCATAACGGTTCAACTTCTGTTATTTTTTCACTACTTCCCAAGCAAATAGACTCAGTGAATTCTCTGATAAAGTTAATTTCTATCTCTTTTGCTTTGTTATCTGTCATAGATTTAATCAAATAAGAAAAGTCCTCTAGATATTTCTTATGCAAATCCTCACGAATTTTTTGATTAATTTTATTAATAGGTGTATCTAACCTAATGCTATCTGAATTATTAATTCTATAGGTTTCAAACTGATCTTCTGTAATTTCATTAAAATATCGATCATTAGAAAGTTCATATTTAAACTTATTGCTGAAATAAGAGTTCCCTATAATTTCTTTTTTTAATTCATCTCTTAATTTATTCAAATTGGATTTTAAATTCTCCTCTATAAGGCGATATGATTCTTTGGTAATTTTTGCCTGTTCAGATTGTTCCGAAAAATTTTCATCAAAATCTGAATCTTTTAAAATTCCATCAAATATTGACTCCATTAATTTATTATTGGTGTCTATTTTACGTTTTAAAATTT